>JAJPJO010000540.1 GCA_021324135.1 Pseudomonadota bacterium | reverse complement strand
TAATGGTCTCCGGGTCGAGACCTGATGTAATTTCATCGAGCAATAAGACTTTGGGCTCGAGCACCATCGCTCGCGCCAGAGCCAATCGCTGAGCCTGTCCGCCTGACAATGAATCAGGATAACGCTCGAGAATTTGATCGATGCCCAGTTTTTCCGCCGCCTGACGAGCTTTCACAACTGCCGCTTCTCTGGCAAGCCCCATCACTTTCTCCAGCGCCAGAGTAATATTGCGCATGGCGGTCATGTTGGCAAAGAGATTGTAGTTCTGAAATACCATGACGATTTGCTTGCGGATTTGCCAGTCCGGAATCAACGGCTGACCATCCTTCATGTACTGGAATCCATCTAATGAAGCGTTTCCAGAGGTTGGTTGCTGCAAGGTGCTGAGGCAACGGAGCAAAGTGCTCTTGCCGGCTCCACTGCGCCCTATAATCGCAACCGTTTCTCCGCCTTTGACGGCAAGCGAAAATTGATTGAGAACGAGCGAATGTCCATTGCTGCAAGTCAGGTCATGCACGTTCAAACGCTCGAGATTATGCTTGCCTATCGTCGCTTCAGCCATTTCGATTGCTCCAGTCGTCGAGTCAGCCAGCTGAGCGGCAAGACAAGTATGATGTAAATTGCCGCCACCAAAGTCCAGGCTTCCAGTGAACGAAACCTCTGCGATATAGCCTGCCTGGCAACAAAAACCACGTCTTCGCAGCCAATCACCGAAGCCAGACTGGACAAACGGATATTACCGATGTAAAAGGCCATCAGGCTCGGCAGGATTTGGCGGACTATGTCCGGCAGGATAATGTATTGCCAGATATCGCCTTCTCTCAAGCCGAGCGAGCGCGCGCCCATGATTGAGCCGCGCGAAACGCCGTCGTAGGCTGCGCGAACTATATCAGCGACATAAACGGCCATAGCGATAGTAAGAGCAGCAGCTGCGCAATCAAATGTAGATGGAGGCTGGATAGCGAATATATCGGCATAAGGGAAATAGTACACGAAGAGAATTAGCACCAGGGGTGGTATCGCTCTAATCATATCATTGAGAGGCAAAAGCAATTTATCGAGTGGCTTATATCGAAACAGTATCCCGAGCATAACACCACATATAGTGCCGACCAGCGAGCTGATCGCCGAGAGCTCAATAGTCACCCAGGTGCCTCTGGCGAGCGCCGGCAGATATGGAAGAAGCACTCTAAAATCCCAGTCGTAGTTCATTGCTGCTTCTTCGAATCCAGATATTCAGCCAAACCCGATGCGGGCACGAGCCGTCGGCTTTGCATATAACCGTAGGTCTTCCACTTCTTGTCGAGACGTTCAATCGTGCCGTCGGCTTGCATGATCGCCAAACATGAGTTCAAGAATCTCAGCAGATCGCCATCTTCATTACGCACCGCAAAACCGCCAGGAACTATGCTGGGTGGATGGTCGAGCCAGAGCGCTTTGACTTTGTCGCCATGCGCTTTGATGTATTGAACGACCGTGGGTGAGTCTTGCAAAGCCACATCAGCTCTGCCCATCAAAACATCATCCAGTTGAACGAAGGCATCGCCGCCAACCGGAATGATTTTCAACTTCGGCTTGCTCAAATGCGAGCGGGCATAGTCGGTCGAGACCCAGCCCTCTGAGATGGCAATTGTGATGTCAGTGCGATCGAGATCGGCAAAGGTTTTAAAACGATTATCGTCGCGGCGCACCACCGCCAGTGCAATGCCGAAGTATGAGTATGGTTCGCAATAGCTGAATTCCATTGCTCGCGGAACCGTTTGATAGACAGGATCGGCAATGAAATCGAACTTGTGCGACACCATATCGGCGCGAAGCGTTTCCCAATTCATCAGATGCCACTCGACTTTCAGCTTTGGCGTCGATCGCTCGGCAATCTCATTGACGAGGTCGGCGGCGAATCCTTTTACGCGTTTCGAGCTGTCCGTTTCCTGAGCATCGATGAAAGTGTAAGGAGGAAAACCACCATAGCCGACGCGCAAGATTCCATCGCGGCGAATGCGCGCCAGTGCGTCCCCGGCTTGCAGGGCATGCTTCGGCAATGCAAGATCGCCTTTACCCGCGGGCTTAGTGATCAGGATGGATAGAGAGACAATTATGCTGATGACTGCCAGAACAACTGCAATGCCAGGCAAGTTTCGATCCAACAAATGCGCCTCAGTCGCCTCTCAAAAGCGGACTGTTGAGTTGTAAATTTGCCTGGGTCTGAGTCGGCATCGGCACCGCCGGGGGCACCGCAGGTGGTGCGGAGAAAGTATGGCGCTTCACCTGGCCCAACAATCTCTGCCCGTTGCGAACAATCTGCTGCGACTCTTGCACGTGCTGCGCAATTTGAGCCAGATCGGAATCGACACGCGTGAGGACTGATTCAGCGTAATGATCGGCACCATCCCTGATGCGGGTCGCGTCTTCTTCCGCTTCCGTTCTGATGCGCTCCGCTTCGGCTAATGCTTCCCGCCTCATCTGCTCAATCTCACCGACTACTTGCTTGCGAATCCGCTCAACTTCCGCCTGCACGGCCTTGAGCAATTCGGATTCCTGCAGCATAGCCTCGGCTTGCCGCTTGGCTTGTTGAACGACTTGCTCACCGCGCCGGTGCGCATCGGTGGTTATGTGATCCCTTTGCTGAAGAACTTCGGCAGCTTCGCGCAGCTCTTCAGGAAGCCGAGCGCGCGCTTTGTCGAGGACGTCGAGAAAGTCGTCGGCGTTGATGAATTTATACTTATAAACACCCGGAGCGTCATCAATGAGATGCTCCAGCAGATCCATATGTTTGTATATGGTCGTCTGCTTGTAATTATTGGTGACAGTCGCATTAGGTGCGGTCATAGTGCTCATGCTGTGGTGCCTCTAATGAAGTGCGCCTTCAAGTAGTCGTTGACGGGTCCTGGTACGAACATAGATACGTCACCGCCCAAGCGGACGATCTCCTTAACCATTGATGAACTAATAAAAGAATACTCGGCTTTGGTCATCAAAAATATGGTTTCTAGTTCAGGAAACAACTGCTTGTTGGTTTGGGCCATACCTAGCTCCCCCTCGAAATCTGAGATGGCTCTAAGCCCCCGTATCAAGCAAGCAACGTCGTTTTGTTTGGCATAGTCAACCGTCAATCCCTGAAAAGAGTCAACCTTTATATTAGGAATTTCTTTTACTACTGCCCGGATCAGTTCCGTTCTGATGTCCGTTGGCAGAAGCGAGGATTTACCTGGGTTCGCGACAACAGCCATTATGACTTCATCAAAGATCTTGCTCGATCGCTTGACAATATCAAAGTGGCCATTAGTCATTGGATCAAACGATCCAGGATAAACGGCCCGCGCCAAACTCCACCCCCTCCTCTCTCAATGCACGTTTGGTGGTCTTTTCGACCTTGTCAATGGAATAATAACATGCCTTTTGCTTGAAAACCGGACCAGGAAGTGGATATATTGCTAATCTTCCGGACAGGCAGCCCCGGAGTGCAAACGAGCGATCACGATTTGGCCGTGGCCGGTTTTGGAGAATCGACGAAGTCGCCGCCGTGCTCACCGCCGGTGGTGGCACCATCGGATTCGCTCGCCTGGCTCTCTCCGGAATCGCCGTTGCTTGATGCGGCACCGTCGCTGTCTTGCCCGGCAGCCGAACCGTTATGCGGCGCGGCTTGCAACTCGCGTGATATCGTGATTGGTGGCAGCCCATCTTCGGTGCTGGTCGGAGCGACCTTCAAATAGAAGCTGAAGGTTGATCCTTCTCCCAGTGCGGATTTGACGTCGACACGCCCCTCGTGCTTCTCGATTATCTTCTTGACGATCGTCAAGCCCAACCCCGTTCCTTTGACGGTATGCACTTTCTTCTCAACCCGGAAGAAACGGTCGAAGACATGCTCGAGACAATCTTCAGGTATGCCGATGCCGGTGTCGATAATGTGCACCGCCACTTCGCGCGACTCGCTAAGATGCTCGACCTTAATCGTGACGATGCCGCCATTGGGAGTGTACTTGATGGCATTGGTAAGCAAGTTGATCACCACACGCTCGATCGACTCCTGATTGATGTTGACCAGAGGAACGTCTTCTTCGGTCTCGAACTTGAGCTCGATACCGCGATCCTTGGCCATCATCTTTAGCGAGCGAATTGCCGTTTCGCAGGCTCTTCTGATTTCCATCGGGCAGACTTCCGGATCTCGCTCCGCCTCTTCCAAACGGCTGAGCTGCAAGACGTCGTTTACCAGGAACATCAAACGGTCGGCTTCATTGTCGATCGTCTGCAAGAACTCACGATGAATTTCAGGATCGAGCTTTTCGCCGTGATTGCACAAAGTGTCGACATAGCTCTTGATCGAGGTGATCGGTGTGCGCAGCTCGTGGCTGACATTACTCATGAACTCATTCTTCATGCGCTCGAGCTCAGCCTGCTTGGTGATGTCCTGCATGATCATGACCGAGCCGAGGAACTCTTTATTGAGCAAAATCGGAGCGGAGTGAACGCGCACTACGCGCTCGCCCAGATTGACTTGTTGAACAATCGGCCCGACATTACCCGGAGAATATGAATCAGTAAACGCCTGAATGACCTGGCAGATCTGCGGCGAATCAGGTCCCTCGCTGCAGAAGACGAGCGGCTTACCCAACATATCCTGAGCGTCTTTATCGAAGAGTATGGTGGCGGCACGGTTGACGATCTGAACCTTGTTGTCGCGGTCGCAGACAACAACTCCGTCTGCAATAGACATGAGAACCAGCTCGAGCTTGTTGCGCTCCGAGATGTACTTGTTGCGCTCCGCCATGAGGCTCTCGACATTGTGCTTATCGTAGAGCTTCAGGCGACTGGACATATAGTTGAAGGCATTGACCAATTCGTCGATTTCTTTTCCGGCCCGCTGTCCTGGTATCTGATAGCCGAAGCGGCCGGCGGCAATTTCGCTGGCCGTGCGGGAGAGCACCTTAAGCGGTTTGTTGATCAAGGCATAGTTGGCCCAGACCCCCAGGAAGCCCAAAAGCCCAACCAGGCAGAACATGGTCAAAAGGAAGTAGCGTGTCTCTTTTGGCGTGCCCAGTATGGTAAACGACTCGTTGTCGAGCCCGACCCAGCAAATGCCGAGATCCTTCTGGTTGCGGCGCATCAAAACGGCGATATTGGTCAGGTTGCGATAGCCGGGTGGGCTGGGATAGACGCCCGGCACCTCATATTGCTGCAGTGGCATGCCCCAGATGGGATAAACGTTTTCCAGGTCTTTTTTGGAATTAGGGTCCAGCAAGACTTTGCCGTAGTTGTCGCAGTAAACGACATAAGCGATTGCAGGCGTGTGACCGCGCTCGATCAAAATGTAATAACGCAAACCCTCCAGGTTGCCGGTATTTTGCAGAGCCTCGGCACCGCCACGCGCCAGAGCTTGAGCCAGGGCCACCCCGAACTGTTTGACCGAGTCGTCGATCATGTGCTGAGCACGACCCACCCAAACCCAGGCTGTGAATGTGACAAGCCCGGCAATACACGTCAAACCCAGAAGAAGGAGCTGCTTCTGGATGGAGATCTTGCCCCACGACATGCGCGCTCGCGCCATCAGTTTGATTATCGGGTTCACGTGGTTTCCTGCTTCTCTGTTTGCCTTGCTTCCTTCTGCCGGCCCGCCTTTCCGGCTTCAAATTAAGGAAGGTTAATTAGAACGTGGCAGTATATATGAACTTGTCAGAGCCGATCAGAACTCATAAACCAATTGTAACCAATTTTTATGTTCTGTAGCCGGTTGTTAAGGAGCCTGAGGCACGGTTTTTACGGTTTAAACAGAGGTTGCCAAGGGAACGTTTATGTAGACAAATCCGGGGACCCAGCGGTGGATGAAAATTGTAAAACGCCAACCAGAACCAGCGAGCGTCTTCGCCGCTCGAATTCCTACTTTTCCGATTCGGAAGTAACGGATCTGGTGCGAGCCCACCTCTCGCTGGTTAAGCAAATCGCCAGACGATATAGCCAGTGCTATCCCGACAGCTTCGAAGATCTCGTGCAGGTCGGCTCGATCGGTCTGTTGAAGGCGATCAATTACTATGACCCGACTCGCTCGCGGGCGGCCAGTTTTCGGACTTTAGCCACCTGCTACATTCGCGGCGAGATCAGACACTATCTGCGCGACCAGGCTTGCATCGTCCAGGTGCCCCGCAAGCTCACTGAAATTAACGGTCAGGTCAGCCAACTCGAGGAGAAACTGACCAAATCGCTTAACCGGGTGCCAACGGTTCAAGAGCTTTCACAATATTCCGGCTACAGCGTTGCTGAAATTCTCGAGGCCCAGCAATCATGGGAAGCCCGTCTGCATTATGAGTCTCTCGACGGCAGCGATGAGGATGATCGCGAAGAGCATCGCGGCTTGTCGGAAGTCGTCGCGGACCGCAAGTACCAAGAGCTTCTCCGCACCTCCGAAGACCGCGAGCTTCTCAATCAAGCTTTGAAAAAATTGGGCGAGAAAACCAGACAAATAGTCGAGTTCGTTTTCTTCTACGATCTCTCCCAAAAGGAAACCGCGATCGTTCTGGGCGTGTCCGAGATGGGCGTGTCGAGGGCCGTTCACACAGCCTTGAAACGCCTCAAGGACATAATAAACGCCGAGTCGCACAAACTCGACCGCACGCGCGATAAGGTCAAGTCAGATTGACGCCAGCACGTTTTAAGCGAAGTTGATCGCTCGATCTGCAAAGCCCGATCGAAAGATTTTCTTTCGAATTTAGATTAAATCGCACCGGAGCGCCTTCTCGGGTGTTGACAATTGCTTATAGCCTGCTAAGATTCAACGTTTTAGCGGCAGCTGTGCGCCGCGCCATGCATGTGCTGTTCGATTTCTTTTAGACATCGATCGAATATTGCAAGCCGAAACGTTAGTATCAATGAGGTTCTTTGGCGTTATGTTGTTTCCAACCGCGGAAGATCGTGCCATAGTTTTGGATCAGCTCGATGATTATTTAAAGACTATTCTCCGATTCAAAATTCGTGAATTCGTCCATCTCAGTCCCTGTTTTGAAGCTGTGCCCTCCATCGACGTTAAGCGCTATCCAATCGATATCCGCAATTACAGGCGCTTATTATCACTGGATCAAAGCGTTCAACCCCGCACACGACAAGCTATCTGCCAGAATCGCCAGAGAGTGCGGGCGATTCGCAGAAGAAGAATTGCTCGCCTGATCGTTACCTGATCATCATCGAGCCAAAAGCGTTTATCTGAATTGGCAACCGACGCCCGGATTTCTATTCTCCAATAACCGGCATTTTTTAATGCACCAGCTAATCGTGGCTGAAGTTATGAGCGGGTAGAAAATATCTACGGTCGTATTCGGGGTTCGATTGCAATGAAGCGCGCCACTCTCCTCTGCTCTCTGGTTCTCTCAGCGGGCTATATCAGCATATTTCAACCGCTTGTTCCGCCCCGGCATTTTGCCGCTCAGGCAGCCGAGTCATCCGCGCCATCCACGTCAGAATCCATTTGCAACGATTTGGAGGGCCTGGTCAGGCAGTATTATCCCAAGGCCAAGATTACTCGCAAAGGCGACGATCTACACTTTGAGTACAAAACCAAATTGCAGGCGACGCGCTCATCAAATCGTCCGGTACCGATTCCAACAGACGGCGGCATACTTGGCGAATTAGCCCTTAAGAAAGGCACCTACGAGGGCGCCGACAAAGACCGGCTGCCGTCGGAGGTTCCCGATGGTTTTCATACAACCTTGACGATGGCACCATATTCACAGACAAGCGACCGCCATCTTTTTGCTCGCTTAGTCTTTCCCTCCGATGTGCCCTTTCAATTCAAGGAGCAATTCAAAGAGATCATAAAGTCGTTCAACGCCGGCGAAGCAATTCCTAAAGCGAACGACTCGGTAAGCCGAAATACAGCAGCAGCGATCGCCCCGACCCCGGCAAGTCCTGAGCCGAAACCGGAGGACAGCAAGCCTCTGACATCAACGCAATCCAGCCCAGGCGAGAACAACGCTCCGAAGATTGATCGAGCCACCGCGAGCGCTATCTCATCTCCTGATGGCACCGTAGGTAATACCGTGCAATCAGTGGACGAAGTCGATAAGTCAAAAAAATATAAAATAAAAATCGCTCGCGACAGCCTGGTTGGAGCCAAATATCAGGCAACCGATCAGTTGAGACAAACTATAGACCTCTATCGAGACAGACAACCGCTGGCGCGCAAAAGGATTGATTATTATCTTTCTGGAACCATGACTATCCAGGCAATAGACAAAAGGAAGAATGATACAAAACAATTGTGGACCGTATCTCGCTTAACCGATGCTGGTGTGCCTCTGGTGCTGCCGGGAAAAAGCTTCGTTATTGAACGAAAGGACGGCAAGATCGTATTCACCGGGGTAGGATTTCAACTCTCGGCGCAGGCATTGAAAGTCCTGCCCGAGTTTATGGGATTGCCCGCTCCAAGCGGTCCCACACCGGATGAAAAGTACGGCACTAAAACACCGCAAACTCTGGGCGCAACCTGGCCCATCGACTCAGCCGCCTACCTGGCCTCAACAGCAAAAGATGGCGTCACATCCGTCTCGGGAATGGTAACTCTGTCAAAAATGGAGAAGGTACATGGCCTCGACTGTTTGGTTTTGAAACAAGACTTGCGCTTACAGGGAGCGGAATTTTCCGGCACCCTTTCTGAAACGCAATACATACCTCTCGACCCAGTGCAACAAACTCAAAAAAGTAGAATGGAAAGCACGGTGAGCAGAAAAATCAAGGGTCTGCTTGCCCAAATCAAGACAGTGGCAGAGGCCGAGATGACTCAGATCGGCGGACCAGGGATGCCGGCAAACAAGCCAAAAACAGGCTCTGCCTCAGCCCGAAACAAGCCAGGAACCTAGCCGACCATGGGCGCTTTGTGAGGCACCGGGGGCGGTATCACAAAGATGCAAAAGCCAATCTCAAGCAGGGAGCTTGACCGGGACCGGTCAAGCTCCTCCGCTTCGTTCAGGGGCGCGTTCTCCTGAGCAAGCCAAATTAGCTCCTCCACTTGATTCAGGAACGCCTCCTCCTGAGCAAGTAAAATGAGCTCCTCCACTTCATTCAGGAGCGCCGTCCTCCTGAGCAAGTAAAATAAGCTCCTCCACTTCATTCAGGAACGCCTCCTCCTGAGCAAGCTAAATGAGCTCCTCCACTTCATTCAGGAGCGCCGTCCTCCTGAGCAAGTAAAATAAGCTCCTTCACTTCATTCAGCAACGCGTTCTCCTGAGCGAGCTAAACAAGCTCCTGCGCTTCATTCAGGGACGCCTGCTGAGCAAGCCAAATAAGCTCCTCCACTTCATTCAGGAGCCTCCGCCTGAGCAATTTAAATAAGCTCCACCGCTTGATCCAGGTAGAGCACCTGAAGGGATCGAAGAGCTTTATTCAGCTCCGTCAGGAAGCAGCCAGGGCTGGACAATAAGCTGAGCTCCAGATTTCATCATTAATTCCAATTGTTCCTGCAAATATTCTCGCCAGGGCATTTTCTGCTCGAAGATCCGCTCAAATTCTCGAACTTTTTCTCTCTTCCGATCGTTCTTAAGAATAGGAACAGATAAGGAGGACTCGCGTCATGAAAACCGATAGTTTAGACTTTGATGCGCTTCGAACCAACGATGATTGCCGAAGAAAGTTGCTTGAGTTGCGTTTCGAAAAAGGATTCAGCTGTCCGGCATGCCACCATACGCAGTGCTACATCTCGCGCGTTCGGATCATGGTCGAATGTAAGCGATGCGGCAAACAAATATCCGGAACATCCGGCACAAAACTGCATGGCGCCCGTTTAGTGCGCAGCATTTTGATAATGATGCATGATTACAGCCAGGGCAGGCACAAATCAGCCCAAACAGTCTCCGACGAGCAAAATATCGCATATGCGACGGCCTGGTCGCACCTGCACGACATCAGATCGTTTCTTGGCGAAGAAGTGTTGGCCGAGCCGCAGATGGGCATACCGGTAAACTTGCTTGCATTGGCTCTGATAAAGCAAAGCAGCGTCAATGATTGGGTAGCTCCCAGTGAGATAGGCGTTCCCGTGGACGAAACCGCTCTGGGGGCTGAGTTGATCGAGATGGAGGCGGTTATGCGCGCCAGCCAAGCCGACCAGATCCCGGAGGCACGCAGCGCCGAGGAAGACACTGATGGCGACGATCCTCCGCCGGCAAGCGGAACCCCGCCTCGGAACGGGCTCATAAACCGCTTTATAGAGTTCCTGCTCACCATATTCCGAGGTGTCAGCCTCAAGCATGCTCAAAAGTATGCTTTTGAATTTGCCTTCAGTTTGAGGAAATTGAAACCGAGCTTCAGATCCCTTGTCAGGGACTATCTTCGCTGTCGAATCACGCCAGGGGTTTTATGCCCGACAAACTGAACAGGGGATCTTGACCAGTGCGAATCGCTGCCTTGCAACTGTCATGCTCGTGCAGGTCCTGGCGGACAGACCTTGAGGCGCCTTGCTGGCAAGCATTGAGAGCGGAGAAAATGAAGAGCCAGATACAGATGCATCTGGCTCCGGCTTCCTGTTGTGGTCGGGGCGAGAGGATTCGAACCTCCGGCCTCACCCACCCCAAAGGTGCGCGCTACCCCTGCGCCACGCCCCGACGAATCAATAAATGGGTGAAAATTGGCAGGCCTATGCCCGACATTATAGTACATGTCGGCGAATGGCTGTTCGCCTTCACAGCGCCTTTCCGCCGGATAGGAGGAGGCGGTCGGCTGATGGTCAGCCGCTGCAGATTATAGAGTCTTAACAAGCCGTCTTTAATGAGCCGGCAAAGCAGTTACGATCAAAGCCTGGAACCCTTGCTCTGAGCCGGCATGGCAGGGTTCCGGCGCATCGCCTGACTGTCCGCCCCGCTCTCTTCGCTCTACTGAGGCGTTTGGAATCAGCAGCTTTGCGTTACAATTTAGGCCTACGATTTCTTCAAAGCAGTAGCCGTGACACAGGAAGGTACGCGCAAAACGAGCGACTTTGCTCCCGACGATCCCACCGATCCATCTTATTTCTTTCCCTTCGCTCTCGATGATTTTCAGCTGGAAGCGATCAGGCACTTGAGAGATGGTAAGAGCGTTGTGGTCTGCGCTCCAACCGGCTCGGGCAAAACAGTGATTGCCGAATATGCCGTTGAGATGGCGCTCATGGAGAACAAGCGCTGCTTCTACACCACTCCCCTGAAAGCACTGTCGAACCAGAAGCTCTACGACTTCCGCCAGAAATTCGGCGAAAACAAAGTCGGGCTGCTTACCGGCGACATCTCTATAAATCGCGATGCACCAGTTGTGGTGATGACTACAGAAGTATTTCGCAATATGCTCTATGGCACCATCCTTGGTGAAGTCGGCCGCAACCTGAAAGATGTGGCCTACGTTGTCCTCGACGAGTGCCATTACATGAATGACTCCGAACGCGGAACGGTTTGGGAGGAGTCGATTATCTACGCGCCGCACGATGTGCAGCTGGTTGCTCTCTCGGCAACCGTGGCCAACGCCCGCGAATTGACCACCTGGATTGATGAGACGCACGGCGCAACGGAGCTTATCGTCTCAAACCACAGACCGGTACCTTTGCGCTTCCATTACTTCGGCGACCAGCGCATTTATCCTCTTCTCAATCCAGGCGGTGGGGTCAACAGCCTGCTTAAAAATCGCTTCGGGCGAAAGCGCCGCTTCGAGCACGACAAGCGGCGGCGTCCTGGTGGGCTCAACATGGGCACGCATCCAGCCGATGTTCTGGCGGTCTTGTCGGCTCGCAATATGTTGCCGGTAATCTACTTTCTTTTCTCCCGCCGAGGCTGTGAAGAAGCGATGAAGCGGGCCCGCGGCATTCCGCTTTTATCTGACGAGGAAGCCCAGACTCTCAGGAAGAGCGTTGATGAATTCACCGCCAGCAACCCCAATTTAAAGAATCATCCTCATCTTTTTTACCTGCTGGAAGGCATGGCAGTGCATCATGCCGGCATGCTTCCCAGCTGGAAAATGATGGTGGAAAAGCTTTTCCAGCGAGGACTTCTCAAGGTCGTCTTCGCTACTGAAACGTTGGCGGCCGGCATTAACATGCCGGCTCGTTCCACGGTAATCAGCTCACTTACCAAACGCTCCGACGAGGGCCATCGCGATCTGACCGCCTCCGAGTTTTTGCAAATGTCCGGCAGAGCCGGTCGCCGTGGAATGGATGAGGTCGGGCATGTTGTGGTTCTGCACAATTCATTCGAACCGGTCGATGATGCGGCGCGGCTGGCAACCGCTCCGGCCGATCCGCTCGCCAGCCGCTTTACCCCTTCCTATGGAATGGTGTTGAATTTGCTCGAGCGGCATCGACTGGAAGAGGCTCGCGAACTGGTAGAGCGCAGTTTCGGGCAGTTCAAAACCAATCATGTTCTCGAGCCTCTGTTTGTAGAGCGCATGGACGCCGAGGTAGAACTCTCCGATCTGGTCAAGCCTCTTTGTCCGGGAGAAATCGGTGACCTCAACCTTTATGCCAAACGCCTCGGGGCCATACGAGCGAAGCACAAGCAGCTGAAGCATATGGAGAAGGGCTTGCGTTCGAGCAAAAAACGCAGCGCCACCAAATCCGGTGCAGATCGGCGCGACACCAAAAGCGGTGCAGGACTGGGCACCAGATTCGGTGCAGACGCCGCTCGCCAGGCGGCCGCCCTGAGCGGCGCCGACGTCGAGCCACCCGAAGACGCATGGTCCGATGGCGAACAGGCTCTGGCCAACATGCGCTCGGACATAAGCAACTTGCTGGGCGAAGCGTATTCGATGCCCTGCCACGGCTGTCCAGTGCAAAAGCCATGCAGCAAACAAACCAGTCGCATCAGCCAGCTGGAGAAAAAGATAAAAGATCTGAGCCGGCGCATCGATCGCGAAACCGGCAAGTACTGGCGAACTTTTGAAGCTTTAGCCGATATTCTGAAGATGCAGGGCTATTTGGATGCCGATGTGCCCACGCGTCTGGGAAGAACGGCGGCATGCATACGCGGCACAAACGAGCTCTTCCTTACCGAGGTTGTAGTCAACGGTCTTTTCGACCATCTTGCCCCACCGGAGCTAGCTGCCGTTTTGACCGCCTTAGTTCAAGAAGAAGGACGCGGGCATGAGATGCTCCGCATTCGTGTCAGCCCCAATGTCGATGCCGCCCTTGAAGAACTGGGCCGGCTGGCTCGTAAAATCAAACGGCTGCAAAAGGATTTCGACGTTGAGCTGCCGGTGGAATACAGCGCTCAGTTCAGCGGCTTGACTGAGATGTGGGCGCGCGGCGCCTCCTGGGAACAAATCAGGCTGTCCAGTCAGTTTGATGAAGGAGATGTGGTCCGCTCATTCAGACGCACACTCGATCTCTGCAGGCAATACATGCGAGCCGAAGGTATGCCGGAGCACGTCATCAATTTATGCCGAGAGGTCGAGGCGCTAATTAAC
Source organism: Pseudomonadota bacterium (assembly GCA_021324135.1). Classification (GTDB taxonomy): domain Bacteria; phylum Cyanobacteriota; class Vampirovibrionia; order Obscuribacterales; family Obscuribacteraceae; genus JAJPJO01. Next base: position 47,313 of record JAJPJO010000540.1, on the reverse strand, counting down.
CGTGACGAGGTCAAAGAAGTGTTTTAATTTATGATAGAAATATCTACATAAGGTTTTTACTGTCAGCTGAACTGAGATTCTAAGCTATTAATAGTTAATTGATTGAAGTAATCGGGACGTTTATACTTCCTGATCCGCTATGCAAGACTCGAGCATTCGCAGCGCTACTAATTAGCCCAACAAACCGAACATAATGATTGTTGAAAAGAACGCGATTCGACAACATATCGACTGAAACTTAACCAAGCGCAGCGGTTGGCGCTCTTAATGGAAGACCATCTAAAACCTATGTTTGCATCTCAAAGTGTCACGCACACTCCGGCAAGGAAGGAGCGCCGCGCCCTGAGCTGGCAGAATCGATTCCGTCGCTGGTTTTTCGAGGGCATGCGCAGCAATTACAAAAAGACGCCATCGCATCAGGATGCCTGGTGGAAGGTCATGTGCCTTACAGGCACTGACTACTTTTCCTCGGTCGGTTATGCACCCGGTATTGCCTATCTGGCTGCCGGTCTACTCTCGCCCATCGCCACTTTGATCGTCGTCATTGTCACGCTCTTCGGTTTGGTTCCCCTCTACTCGCGTGTGGCAAGAGAGAGTCCTCACGGCCAGGGCTCGGTGGCTATGCTCGAGAATCTCCTGCCTGGTTGGCGGGGCAAGACGATAGTTCTTCTCTTGCTCGGTTTTGCCGCTACCGATTTTGTTATCACAATCACACTATCGGCTGCAGATGCGACCGCCCACATTGTTGAAAACCCGCTCGTTCGCACCTGGCTGAGCGATCGCATTGCCGTCACTCTGGTTCTGCTCGCTGTTTTGGGCGGCGTTTTTCTGAAGGGGTTTCGTGAAGCGATTGGTGTTTCATTCGCCTGCGTCAGTCTCTACTTATTTTGTAATGTGGTTGTCGGCGTCGTCTCGCTTTATCAAGTGTTCACACACCTTGAAGTGCTGAGCAACTGGCAAAACCTGATCTACACCTCACATCACGGATCGACCTGGGCGGTTATCGGCATCTCGCTTTTATTGTTTCCGAAACTGGCTCTGGGCATGTCCGGATTTGAAACAGGTGTTGCTGTCATGCCGCTTGTCAAAGGCGATCCGCATGACGATCCTGAAAGTCCCCAGGGGAGAATCAAGAACACGCGCAAGCTGCTCCTCACGGCGGCAGTGATCATGAGCTTTTTGTTGCTGACGAGCAGTCTCACGACCACGACTCTAATACCGCCCGAGGCGTTTCGTGAAGGCGGAGCGGCCAATGGCAGGGCCCTGGCTTATCTGGCCCATCTCTACCTCGGTCATGAATTTGGCACCATATACGATGTCAGTACGATATTGATTCTCTGGTTCGCCGGCGCATCGGCCATGGCCGGGCTGCTGAGCCTTGTGCCGAGATATCTGCCCCGTTACGGTATGGCCCCTGAATGGGCAAGAGCCCAGCGCCCTCTTGTGGTTTTCTTCACCTTCATCACCTTCGTCGTCACCGTCATATTTCGCGCCAATGTCGATGCCCAGGCCGGTGCCTACGCAACCGGGGTCCTCGTCTTGATTACATCAGCAGCGCTGGCCGTCTCAATCGTTACATGGAAAGAAGGCGCTCTGAAGCGCTATGCATTCCTGGCTATCTTGCTGGCGTTCATTTACACCTCAATCACCAACATGATTGAGCGACCCGAAGGTCTGCACATTGCCTCATTCTTCATCACCACCATCATGTTCACATCGATTATCTCGAGAGTGATCAGATCATTTGAAATACGCATTAGCGATGTAGCACTTGATGCCGAGGCTGAGCGGTTAATTGATGATGCCATCAAGGATCGCGGCCAGATCTGTTTGCTGGCTCATCGTCCCGGCGGCAGCGATTATGCCAATAAAGAATTCGAGACTCGAACAGTTCACAAATTAACTCTCGACGAGGCGACATTTATTTTCCTGGAGGTCTCTCTAAGCGATCCTTCCGAGTTCATCGATGACTGTTTGCACGTCACCGGATACGAGATTGATGGCGTGAGAATCTTGCGCTGCCAGAGTCCCGCGATACCAAATGCGATAGCGGCCATCCTCTTGTATTTGCGCGACAAAACAAACACCCTGCCGCACGCATACTTCGGATGGACAGAAGGTCATCCGCTGGCATATGTCTTCCGATATATCTTTCTTGGCGAGGGTGAAACGGCGCCGGTAACTCGCGAAATTCTCCGAGAAGCTGAAAAGGACGCTAACCGCAGACCAAAGATTCTGGTCGGATGAGGCAGGAAAATTGACGGGCAGAGCTCTGTGAGGTGGGCGGCAGATTGCGCAAAACGGGGCTGAGCTATGAATTTACCGTGCTCGTCCTTTTGGCCGCGTTGGCAGTTTATTCAACAAGCAGTCTGATTCTAACCTCATGCACATCCTGTTCCAGGCAAACAATTTCCTCGGCGATTACAGTTCCGATTTCTGATCCGTTGTTGAGAAAATTGGCGATGGCTACAGCGGCTCTCGACATCGAAGCCTCCGGACTCCTCAATCAGGGCGACTATCAGTTCCAGGGGCGCATCATCAAAGTGAAGGAGGGAACGCGCTTCAATCTGGACATGTCGCTGGCTTTGAATGGAAGAGCCCAACTGGACACAAATCTGGCTGAGGGCAAATTGACTCTCTCGCAGCCAATTGAAATCGGCAACATCCCATCGCCGACTGCCATTGAACTCAAAGGCGGCCAGGCCACTGTTGAGCTCGATCTGGCCAGAGCCTTACTGGGACTGATCGTCGAGAGCCTGCAGCACGTTTCAAAAAAAGCGGAGCCATCGGCTCATGACTCTCTGCCGGCGGCGCTCAGTCCGCTGCTTTCTTTATTGAAAGACCTCGAAATCAAAAGAGCGCACATCAAATTCATGCCTGAGGCGCCGCTGAGCCTGCCGAGCTTCCACACCAAATGCGGTGTCAACTCATATTGGCAATTGCAAAACGTAAAGTTTACGGGACCCGGTGAATACAGCGGTGATGCCACGGTTGTGCTCAACGAGTTGCGCGATACTCACCTGGAGGCGGGCGGCCTTGTTTACGACGCCGAGTCGTGCAGTATCTCATTTTCAGCCAAGATTTCCGCTCACGATGGCACTCTCCATTTGTCGGCCGGCGATTCGGGTAAACCATTCTTCCGCTCAAGCGGCAATAAGATCGCCTATATGCCTGAAGCTGAAGGGCGCCTCTCCAGCAAACAATCTCTCTCTGCACCTGGCGGCTCCCTTGCTTTGCAATGCCAGAACCTATCAATTCTCATGCGTAAGTTGAACATTCAGAAGAGTCTGGGAATTGGCGATCAACCCTCATGCGACTTAGAAAGCTCGGCCACCATATCCGGACTAAAATTCGCCCTCAAATCACCAGGGCAGACTGTTGAGGGCACTGTCCCGCTGCCCACGCAGGCCCAGTTGCTCTGCAAAATCCCTGCGGTCAACGAGGATGGGCAGGCTCAGACAAAGCAGCGCCCAAATGATCTCAGCGGCAAGGCCGATCGGAGTATACATTTGAGCATTGCCGAGACCCTGAGCGTCAGCCCTCTTCATTGGGTTATCCAGAAGAACAACAATCAACTCGATCTAGTTCTTCGTGACGTCTCGGTCTCCAATCTTGCTATTGGCACCACATCCGGTATCAGCTTGACCATGGACTCAGCCTTGCTCAAACCGAGCCAATTGCTCTGGCATAAAAAGAAAAGCACTTTCACGGTGTGCAGCGATCCGCTAACTCGCCTTAAATTCACTCAGCCTTTTTCCATCACTATCGATCAAGGCGGCAAGCTGAGCATGTCCGATCGATTGCCGCTATCCATTACCTCGGGCGCGATCCGGCTCTCCAACAATAAGCACTCGATAACCTGCTCGCACCTCAACGGCAATTGCAATTTCACACTGGTTCCGGATGCGATCAAAATGAACGGCAGATTCAGCATGGCTCTATCAGGCCGGGACAGCTCTCATGCTCTTCCGGCGCTTCCTGATTTTGAAGGCAACATTAACTCATTGACTCTTGCAGGCGACCAGAACGATTTGAAAATAGCAGTCGATAAGGCCGCCGTGCTCATCAACCGCAACGACCTCCTGCATGCGATCAGGGCGGCAATACCCGACCCATATATAGTCAATGTCGATGAGCTATTGCTGGCTAAACAGAAATGGCGCTACCGCAACATGAAATTGAAAAAGGTGACTCTTTTGCATGAAAAGCTCAACGAGATGAACTTCCCGAAAGCAAATCAAATTTCCCTCGCCGGCGAATCGGATCTGAAGCTGGAGGGAACGGTGGAGGCTTATCATCAAAAATTCAATCCTCTGGCCAAGGAACCTTCGCAATGGAAGGAGCACAGTTGGCTGGCCAGGGCTCATGTGCAAGAATCGGGATTGGTCGACTACAAGCTAATAGCAGGCAAATCGCTGGCTCAGAGTAAGCTCCATCTGGATGGTGAGGTTGATGTCGGAGTACCTCAAACTATAGATTTCGATTGGAGCAAGGTAGCGGGCGACACTCTCGCCAGAGCGGAGAACGCTCTACTGCAATCAGGCATCAAAGGAGCAAGCTCCATAGCCGGATCCAAAAAAGCCAAGATCAATTTCTCGCGAGATATTGCTTTGATCAAAAAGCCAAATCATTTGCTCAGCATTATCAAGCTGAACTCTTTCACGGTCAGTCCCGAGCAAAAGCAGCTGCTGGTCACATTTTCAGGCGAGGCGGAATTTTAGGCTCTGCTTGATTTACTTTTTGATCACCTCGACCGAGCAATCAGCCCAGGTCGCGATCGCTTCAGAGACACTGCCGATAATCAGCCTGTCGAACCAATTTTTTCCCCTGCAGCCGGTGACGATCAGGTCAGCCTGCCATTCATGAGCCCGGTCGACAATTGCTTCTCGCGGGTCGCCATCAAGCACCTCACATGATACGCGAACGTGTTTGAGCCTCGAGCTCAGCAGTTCGCTTATTCTGGCCAAATTACCGTCCGCTTGCGCGAACTCATCTCTTCTCAGTTCTTCAAGCGCTTCGGTTTGATACGAGTCTTGCTTTTGATACATGTATTGCGTCAGGCTGGGAACCGCCGTCGCACAGATCAATTCCGTCCCATCAGCCCATTGGCGCGCCGCGATCACGTTGGCGACGTAATCAGCAAATTCCGATTTGTCGAGTGCCAGCAGTATACGCATTTGATCGCGCGAGGCTGCCACGCTCCGGCGTCCGATGCGGACGGAGCAGCGGCTGGCAAGCAAGAGCGTATGCGAAACGCTGCCAATTAATGCTCGCTTGAAGCCCTTCAATCCGCGGGACCCGACAATTAAAAGATCGCTCGGCCATCGATCGGCGTACTCAAGAATCTCTGCTTTGGGCGAGCCGTAGAGGACATCTCCCTCAACCTTTGCCTCTTCCCTCAAGGCTTTCTTGACTGACTCGACCGTTTTTTCAACCGCCGATCGTGCCTGATCGGCCAGAATACCGTCCGCCTTTGTAAAGAGTGAGTTGTCGACGACGCTGACAACCTTGAATTCAGCAGTCTCGGGCCACGAATAACGCATCGCCTCTTCAACTGCCGCCATTGAGTTTTCAGAACCGTCCGAAGCGACAAGCACCTTCATAGTCATTCCCCCGGTCTCTGTGCAATTTCAGCTTACGCCACATGCGTTTTGCTCGCACGCCTGTATCTTAGACTGGCGCGGTCCTTGGCGCAAATGTGCAATTGATTGAAACCATCCATCTCGAATTCCTTGCCCAGCCTCCGCCAATCGTCCTGCAACGAGAACAGGTAGGCATTAGTCGAGTGGTCGATCAACTTAACGGAATTCTCAAAGTGCAATACAATCTTGTTGACATTATCGGCGACCGATTCCAAGACACCGCGCATTTTCAAGCAGTTAAAGCAGGTGAGAGCACCTGTGAAGTAAACGTGAAACTCATCGCCGACCATCTCAGTTCGCTGAAGCGGCTGCTTGAAAAGAAGAGCGATCGACTCCTTGATTTTGCCGGCAAAAGCGGCCTGATCGGATGCCTTGATAAAGTAGAAAACCAATACCGCGGCTTTGACAATCATGCCTGCAGCAATCCCGACGAGCAGGTCATTGTAAGCCAGAGTGCCGATCACAGTAATTGTAAATATGAGGAGCTGTCCAGTCCCCAATTTAGCCATGGCGCGCCAGCGGTGCAATCCGGCCAGCTTGTAGCCGATATGCATCAGCACCGCCGATAGTGCAGCAAGCGGTATCATCCTGATCAGATCCGACGCTGCCACGAGAAAAAGGATGAGGAATATGGCGTTGTAAAAGTTGACCCAGGCCGTACGCCCACCTGATACGATGTTTGTCGTACTCTTGATGATTCCCGGTATGATCGTCAGCCCACCGATCAGGCTTGAGCATATATTGGAAATGCCCATGGCGAAGAGCGTGCGATCTGGACTCGAGCGGCGATGAAAGGGATCGATGCGATCGACTGCGTAAATGGTGGCAAGCGACTCTGTTCCATCTACGAAGGTAAGCGTCAGAACAAAAAGAACAATTTGAGGCAAAAGTGCCAGACCGGCAAAAACCGCCTGAAAATCAGGGAAGACAAAGCCGTGCTCGGTAAGGTTCGATGGAATGCTGACTAAAAACTTACCCTCGAGATGATAAAGACGAGCCAGGAGAACCCCGACAATCACCGCCACTATCTGCGGTGGCACATATCTGAAGATGCCGCCGCGAGACTGTTGAGAACTCAGCCAGAACAACAAGAGCAGGCAGATTATCCCTATGGAGAAGACATTGGGCTGAACATGGTTGACAAGTTCGGAGGGCGTTTCGGCAATGACTGCGAAGAACCTCTCGGCATGAAAAGGACTACCGACGAGATTGGGGATCTGCTTGGAAAAGAGCATAAAACCAATCGAGGCAAGCATGCCGTGAATTGCCGACATAGGGAAAAGCAAGCTGAACTTGGCCGCCTTCATCCAGGTCAAGAGCAACTCGACCACACCGACAAGCATTATTACGACAAGGACCATATGGTAGCCGCGATCGAGATCGCCGTTGCCCAGAGCCGTAATTTGCGTCGCCAGGATCGGCGCCAGCCCGGCGGCCGGTCCGCTCACCGTTACATAGGCACCGCCCAGAAGAGGAAAGATAAGCCCGGCGATTATCTCTGAAGTCAAGCCGCATATCGGTGGCGCCTTGGAGGCGACAGCGATGCCGAGCGAAAGCGGCACAGAGACGAGCGCAACCACAAAGGCAGCCATTATGTCCTGCCGCCAGTGCCTGAGCCCCGCCAAGCCATTCTGCGGCGGCGGCTCATCACTTTTCAAACGTTGCGAATTGGAAAAATTGCCTGAGGCGCTGCGGTCCATCTGATTTGTAGGTTCCATTTGGGCTCTGTACCTGAGTTATCAGGTGCCGCCCACTTTAGTAAATGAGTAGTTAAGCTGGAGGGGCCGAGCTACCCCCCACATATATTACAGATCAAATGTGTTCAAACTGTGATAGAGCAGATTCGTTTATGAGCTTAAGTTGTATGAACTGAGCTTAGTTCGAGACAAACAGTTGTGCTAAAATTCCAATCTTGTCAACTTGGCATCCAGCATTAAATGTTAATCGAACCCAAATCGCCGAATTCACCTGAGGCACCCAAAAAGGGCAAACCGCTTTTGTTCCTTTTGTTCCTCACCGTTTTCATCGATTTGCTCGGTTTCGGCTTGATCATTCCGATCATGCCGACATACGCTCAGCAGTTTCACGCCTCGGATCTTGAGGTAGGACTGCTGATCGCCAGCTATTCATTTGCACAATTTCTTTTTACACCGTTTTGGGGTCGGCTCTCCGACAAAGTCGGCAGGCGTCCGGTCTTGTTGATCAGCTTGCTGGCATCAACAATCGGTTACATCATCTGGGGTTTTTCAAATTCTCTCACCCTGCTCTTCCTGTCGCGACTCGTGGCCGGCGCAGGCAATGCCAACATAGCGGTCGCCCAGGCTTACGTCTCGGACGTGACCACGGATGAGACAAGATCAAAAGGCATGGGAGCGATTTTTGCCGCTTTTGGCGTGGGCTTCGTTCTCGGCCCGGCGCTGGGCGGCTTTCTTACCAGTGAAAAGATTCTCAGTGCCATCGGTCTCTCATCGCTGGCTGCTCATAATCTGCAAATCATCGGCTTTGTAGCAGCCGCTTTCAGCCTCATCGATCTTATTTTGACAGCCTTGATTTTGCCCGAGCCTGAGAAGCGAAGCCATGCCGGAGAAGAGAAATACGGAGTCGGACCGGGGTTCATATGGGAAACTTTGATGACTAAGAAGTTTCAAACCTCGCTTGCCATCTTCTTCATATCTACCTTCGCCTTTGCCAATCTCGAGGCGACGATCGTTCTTCTCACGCAAAAAAGATTCGGCTTCACGCCCACGGACAACAGCATAATGTTCACCTGGATTGGTTTTTGCATCTGCGCCATACAAGGAGCGCACCGCATCACAAAGAAATACGGCGAGAAAAACATGATCAATATCGGCACGTTCCTTCTTGCTCTAGGGCTGCTGGCTGTGCCTTTCGTGAATTCAGTGCCGATGCTCTATGCAGTTATGGCCGTTCTTGCCATCGGATCTGGTGTCAATACGCCCTGTAATCAAGCCATGCTTTCCAAGCTGGCTCCCAGAGAAAGCGTAGGCGGTGTGCTGGGCGTCGGGCAGTCCTTGTCTACTCTCGGCAGAATCGCCGGACCGGCATTGGGCGGTTATCTGTTCGGACACTTTGGCGGGGACGCACCATATTTGGTGGCAGCCACATTCATGTTCGGCGCCTTCTTGATCAGTCTTCGCCTCCCTCAACTAATCCCCTTAACAGCGACATCAATGACTGCGGCAAACGAAACCTCGGTCGATGCTATTAGAACCTAAGCCGCTCGTTTGCAATCCGAGGAAAAGTAAATGTCGAAGCTGAAAGTGATTATGTGGGCCATTATTGCCGGGCTGCTCGGCCTGGTCGTTTGGCTGGCACTCGACACAAACGCGCCATTTGGGCGAAACACCGTCTCTTTAGTGAGCAGAACCTTCGCTCCCATCGTCCAGCCCATTGTTCAGCAGTTCCCATGCATGCAGTTCGGCACGCTCAATCAGCCCGTCACCGTCCTGTTTATGGGCACTGATGTAGTCTACACCGACTCGCGAAGGCGGCAGGCCGATCGGCAAGCGCTCAACGGCAATTCGGATACGATGATGCTCGTTTTCTTGAATCCGGCGCATAAGAGCGTTTCCGTGATCAACATTCCGCGTGACACTGAGGCAAATGTGGGCAGATACGGCGTGCGCAAAATCAACTCCGCCAACCTGATTGGTGGTCCTGAATTGGCTCGGGAAACGGTTTCAAACCTTCTTAATGTTCACATCGATCATTATGTGGTCATGAATATTCAAGCGCTGGTTGAGATGGTCAACGAGCTTGGCGGTGTAACCGTATATGTGCCGAAGAAGATGAACTACATGGACTGGACCGGCAAGCTGAAGATCGATCTGGAGCCCGGCTATCACACCCTGACGGGCAATCAGGCGATGGGTTTCGTGCGTTTTCGCCATGACTCGCTGGGCGACATCGGCCGCATTCAAAGACAGCAACTCTTCTTGCAAGCGGCCAGCAAAAAAATGCTGCAGCCCTCTTCCTGGCTGCATATCAACAACCTGCTCGAGATTGCCCAGAGAAACATTCAAACGGACATGTCGAATGTCGATATCTTCCAAACTCTGAATTTCGCTCATGACGTGCCGAAGGATCAGATCAAATTCGTAATGCTGCCGGGCAGCTTCGCCGACAATGGCGATTGGATTGCCAATACCGAAAGCCTGACGCTGGCTCAAAACTTTGCTAATCCCGATCTTGAAAGTGTGCGCAGCCGCCGCAATATTTCTGTCTGCATCATCAATGCCAGCGAAGACAAAACAAAGGCAAGCGAGCTGGCAAAGGAGCTGCGCAAAATCGGCTATCGCGCCTTCAGCACCAGGGCGGACGGCGAGCTGGCGGGTAAATCGACAAGAATCATCGCCCAATACGGTAATGTCGCGGAGGCTCGTATGCTCCGGCAAGATCTCGGCAACATTGGGGAGATCGTCAATGCATCGGTCGGCAATTTGCAAACCTCCTTGACGGTTGAAGTGCATGACGACATCGCCCTCGATAAGATCAGTCTATCGAGCCCCGATGCGCCTTATGTTCCGCGTGCAGCCAGGCCGCAACCACTGGTATCGCGCCCGGTGCTTACGGCAAAGCGCCGCAAGCAGGTCGACATGGAAGCGCCTGAGGCGGGCTTGGAGATGATTGATGAAATGCCGGCGGAAGCCAGCTCCACAAGCGAAGGGAATCAGAACGATAGCAGCGCCAATGATGGCGGATTAATGGACGGCGGCGCCGCCGAGGCAAAAACGCCTGATGCGCGCGCACCATTTGAACCGGCCGCCCAGCCGAATGTTAATACAAGAGCGGCCAGCGATCCGGAACGAAACGAAAAAACCGCTCAACCCTCCACCGCCCGTGGTACCAATGAAGCTCAAGATCTGTATCTTGACAGCCATCGCCACCAGGCGATTGAGGGCAGGCGTGCTCCCGGGAGCGAAGCCAATGAAACTTCCGCCAAGCACGAGACCGCGCCCCAAACCGACAAGCCTCCCGAACTTGAATGATCATAAAATGAAGCATTCTCGACTCCGCTTCATCAAGATTGAGCAGAACTCATCATCGGCTTGCCAATCCGCAGACTATGTCCCCTCCATGGCGGCGATGTCAACCAGGCGATGCCAGGGCAAGGGCAGCTAAAAGTCAAGAAAAGCCAGCTAGACGTAAGCTGCCTGCACCGGTCCGCTTGATTGCGCGCTTGTGATGGAGGAGTGATCAAAAGAGGCTTTAGGCGCGGCCATGCTAGAATTCTGCATATCGGCGCTCCGGCGTCGTACTCGTGCAGCTCAAGTAAACATAGGCACTGTGCAGATCATTGGCGGGTAAAGCATGAAGCTCTTGAACCAGGCCATAGAATTTTTCTACAGACGCCCAGCCATAAGTATCCTGACGATTGTATTTATAGTGGCTGCTGGAATCTGGGCTCATTTCAACCTGGAAACGGAAGCTTATCCGGAATTCGCACCACCCACGGTGCGGGTAATCACTCTCGCTCCAGGCAAGGGTGCCGAAGAAGTCGAGCGTTTGATTACCATTCCACTGGAGAAGGAGCTGAATGCAATTCCGCACGAAGTGAACCTGCGATCGATCTCCATTCTCGGCTTGTCCGTAATCTCGGTAATTTTTGAGGACGGCACTCCATCACTGCAAGCCAGACAACAGGTGCTGGAGCGTATATCCACTGCCGATATCCCTGATTACGCCCAGCCGTCCCTCGATCCCGACGCGGGCAGCACAGGTGAGATCTACCGCTATACCGTCGAGTCCAAGTACTTTTCACCTATGTCGCGCAAGGCTCTGGAAGACTGGCAATTGGAGAGGGCCTTTAAGCAGATACCGGGGGTGATCGATGTTGTCAGCTTCGGCGGCCCGACCAAGAATTTCCAGGTGAACATCGACGCTCAGAAGCTGGTTTCCTATGGCATTCCCTTGACCCAGGTTTTTCAAGCGATTCAAAATTCGAACGGAACCACAGGCGGTAATTACATCGAAAACAACGGCAGAGCTTATGTTGTGCGCGGGCTGGCACTCTTGAGAAACGCTCAGGACATCGAGCGCGTCGTCGTTTCAAGCACGCAGGACGGCACGCCGGTTCGCATCAAGGATATCGCCACGGTCAATATCGGGCCTGGCTTACGCCTTGGTCAATTTGGCAAAAATGATGACGATGACGCGATCATGGGCATCGTCCTGATGCGGCGCTACGAGAACCCATCCAATGTAATCGAAAGACTCTATCAGAAGCTTCCCGAGATTCGCGCTTCACTGCCCGATGGTGTAAAGCTGGTCAAACTCTACGATCGGCAGGAGCTGGTCCAGAACACGATGGACACCGTCTTTCACAATGTCGGCCACGGCATCTTGCTCGTCGTCATTGTGCTCATTCTCTTTTTGTTTGATTTAACCAGCGGTCTAATAGCATCATCTACGATACCACTGTCATTGTGTATCGGGCTTGCATTTCTGAGCGTTTTTCGCATCTCCGCCAATCTTCTCAGCCTCGGCGCGGTTGACTTCGGCATCATCGTCGACGGCGCCGTAGTCATGGTCGAGAATGCATTTGCCCGGCTCGGCGGTCTCACCGACGTGGCTAATGAGCATGATAAAAAAGAGCTCGTTTTGCGTTGCGCACAGCAGGTAGGCTCACCAATCTTGTTCGCCACCACAATTATCATGATCGCGTTCCTGCCCATGTTTACGCTTGAGGGCGTGGCGGGTAAGCTGTTCCGTCCGCTCGTCTTTACGATGAACTTCTATCTGATCGGCGCTATATTCAGCTCCCTGTTTATCGTTCCCAGCCTGGTGCGCTTCTTCCTGGTGCGGCGCAAGATCAGCCATACAGAGAGCCCCGTTATTCGATTTCTTCATTTCCTTTATACGCCGGTGCTCAAATTGGCGCTGAAGTTCCCGAGGATGGTAGCGGTGGGCGCTCTCGGTTGCCTGGGTCTCACCATTGTCTTGGCCTTGAACGTGGGCTCCGAGTTCCTGCCGCCTCTGGATGAGGGCAATATATGGCTGCGCACAACCGTTTTGCCGACCTCCGTTTCTCTTGAGGAATCGGTCAAGATCGCCCATCGATTGCGAGAAATAATCGGCAAATTTCCGGAAGTGAAAAACGTAACCAGCCAGACCGGCTCACCTGATGACGGAACCGATCCCAACTTGTTCAGCAACATCGAAGTGTTTATAGATTTGAAGCCGGCCGATCAATGGCGCCCTGAGTTTCATGGCGAGAAAACACGATTGATCGAGGCGCTCAACAAAGAGGCGTCGCAGATACCGAATGTGCTTTTGTATTTCTCGCAATACATCCAGGACAACGTCGATGAAGCCGTGGCAGGCGCTAAAGGAAACCTGGCGGTCAAAATTTATGGTCCCGACATAGCAGTTTTGCAAAATCTAGGCGACCAGGTTGCCGACATCGTATCTCATGTACCCGGACTGGTGGACGTCGCCGACAACAAACAGTTGGGGCAGCCGCAATACAAAGTGGAAATCAATCGAGACGAGGCCAGTCGCTACGGCGTCAACGCTTCCGACGTGCAAAGTCTGGTTGAAACCGCCATTGGTGGCAAAGCGGCAACCAGATTGATTGATGGAGAGCAACGGTTTCCTGTGCTGGTGCGCTTTTCAAAAGAATATCGCAACTCCTTGCGCGCTCTCGACAATGTCTTAATCGATCCGCCCGGACCAATCAAATCAGTGCCTCTTTTGCAAATGGCTGCCATCAAATATGGTGACGGTGCATCCTTCATCACTCGTGAAAGGAACTCGCGGGTCATGTATGTGCGCATTAACGTTCGCGGTCGGGATATGGGCTCGGCAGTGGAGGAAGCGGAGGCGAAAATCAAACAGCAAGTTCACCTGCCGGAGGGTTACAAGCTCGTCTGGGCCGGACAATATGAATTCCAGCAGCAGGCCAATGCGCGCTTGATGCTAATTGTGCCTTGCACCTTGCTGTTGATTTATCTCGTTCTGCTTATCGCCTTCCGCTCGCACAAAAATGCTTTTTTGATCATGTGCGGCGTGCCTCTGGCTGCACTTGGCGGAGTCTGCGCCTTGTTGATCACGAACACGTACTTCAGTGTTTCAGCCGCCGTGGGCTTTATCGCCCTGTCAGGCGTCGCCGTGCAAAACGGGGTCATTCTGATTAGCTATATCAACCATTTGCGGCACGAGGGCGGCAAATCGGTAACCATTGCCGCCTATCAGGGCGCCCTGGACCGAATGCGCCCGGTTCTCATGACCGCAACCGTGGCTATGCTCGGTCTTGTACCGGCGGCGATGTCCAACGGCATCGGGGCGCAGAGTCAAAAACCATTTGCCATCGTGATTATAGGCGGGTTAATGAGTGCCACCGTTTTGACTTTGATTGTTCTGCCTGCGATCTATACTCTGTTAGAGGAGCACGGAACCTAGACAATGAGCTTGTTCTTATTTAAAACGCCGAAGCAGGAAAGTGGCAAGAATGGCAGTTCTTGCCTAATATCGCTCCTGCCGATTCTGTCTCTTTTAGCTCTGGCAGGTTGTTCCACCTCAGCTTTGACTACCTCTCCGCCAAGCGCCGCGCCCCCGGAGTCCTCGACAACCAACATATCATTCGATCAGCCGGCAAAGTCCAAGATCGACGTCCTCGACAAGGTTTCGATCGATGCGGCTCAAGCAAAGGAAATTGGTCTGGAGATTGGCGAAGTAAAGCATGGCTTCATTATTAAAACGGTCGAGGCACCAGGCAGTGTGGGACCCGATGCGGAGCTCTCCCGATTGGTTTCAACACCTTCGGCCGGCAGAGCTACCGAAGTCAAGGCGCGGCTGGGCGATGCAGTCAAAGTCGGACAGGTGATGGCAATCATCAAGTCCGATCCGATCGGCCAGGTGCAATCGGATCTGCTGCAAAACACGCTTCAAGCAAAAGCGGACATCAAACAGCAGGAAGTTCAGCTCAAGTTATCGCGCGTCACCTATGAAAGAGAGAAAACGCTGTATGAAGAGCAAGTCTCAGCTAAAGCCGATCTTCAGTCAGCTGAGACTCAGCTTGAAAAAGACGTAGCCAATTTGAGCGCGCTGAAAGCCAAGCTAGATGCGACCATTCGCGTTGCCCAGGAGCGCTTGACGCTATTGGGGGCACCTCCCGATTCGGCTCGCAAAGTAATCGCTCAGGGCAGAATCGATCCCTGGGTCATGATCAAAGCGCCCGCCAGCGGTCTTGTCATCGAACGAAACATAAATCCCGGTGAGTTGAACGATGGCACGAAACCACTTTTTAATATAAGCGATCTTTCCGAGGTCTGGCTTTTCGGCGGCGTTTTCGAAAAGGATATCGAAGACGTGAAGAAAGGCCAGGACGCTGTCGTAACAGTGGATAGCCTGCCTACCCACAAATTTCCGGCCAAAATCATTTGGGTTGGCGATTCAATTAACGCAACCACCCGCACTCTGCCTGTGCGCGCCAACGTTCTCAATCCCGGTCAACTTCTCAAGCCTGGTATGTTCGCTCGCATGAAAATATATGTCGGTCGCGTTCCCGCCCTGCTTGTGCCCAGCTCAGCCATAGTGCAGAAGGGCGATCGATCCCTGGTCTTTGTCGAGGCTGGCGAGCGGCACTTTGAAGAAAGAGTTGTGCAGACAGGCATTGACGACCAGCAAAACAGCGAAATTCTGAGCGGGCTCAAACCGGGCGAGCGCGTGGTTATACGCGGCGGCACCGCTCTTCTGGGAAGAACAATGCAATCATCAGGCGGTTAAGCATGCGGCAAACGATACAGGCGCTGATGACGGCAATAATGCTTTTAGCATGCCTGAGCCGGCCTGCCCTCTGCTCCGACCGCGAGTCGCAGGGCGGTTCAAACTTGATTGCAGCCGGGCCGACAACGCCGACACTAACTCCTGCCCAGATGCAATCTCCGGCGCCTGAAAATCGTCCAGCCGCCGCTCCGCTTGTTTCGCCATCATATACGGTGCCATCATCGCCAAAGCCGGTTGAAACATTGCCACCGCCAACCATACCACCTGAAGTCACGCAAACAGCCCTACCAAAGGATGCCAACCAGGGTGCCGCACCGCCGGCGGCATCAGAAAAAAAGGCCGGTACGACAGTCGAGGTAAACCTGAGGCCACCTATTCCTCAGCAACAACCAAACGGCAATCTAGAGAGCTTTTTCGACATTCAGCCAGAGCCGCAGGCGACCGCAAAGAAGCAGCGGCCGGAATCGAAAGCCGAGCGAAGTTTGAGTCATCGCTTATATAGACTGACGTGGCATGTGCTGGACAACATCGGCATTCCCATGTTTTTCGGTTTCAACGACTCGGATCTCGACCCCAGCCTGGCTGAGGGTCGTGGACTGCCGACAGACGCCTCGGTCGGGAAAACGAATATAACTGACAAGACAGCTAAAGATAAAAAGGATGCGCAGAAGGGAATGGTCGACGGTAGCACCACCGGTAGTACCAGTGAAGCACTGCCATCCCTTCCAAAGAAAATCCCGGCGAGTGAGTTAGAAGGAACTATGTTCGAGTCCGGTCCTGCCCCGATAAAGCCGATGGAGCATGCCAAAACACGTTAAGCGTTTTTCAATTTCGACACTCTTGCTCGCCTGCGCCGTGCTGATTGGCACCGGTGGTGGTTCCGGCAAGGCCGCCGAGACCAGGTCGGACACAAACCAGAGCCAGGCATCGCCGGATAGGAGCCAGGACGGTTCTACATTAGCGAATCCGAGCCGGGTTCTCAGCTTGCGCGCCTGTTTTGATCGAGCCCAGGACTACAACAAAGAAATTATCGCCTCCCGCGCCAATTTGCCGGTTTCCAAAGCGGCGATTGAAATTGCCAGTGCGCTTCCCAACCCTGTCTTTGGTTTGCAGTATGGTTTCGGACCGGCATTCACGATCATAATCGCCGGCAACCCGGAGCAATTTGGCTTTGTAGAAAGAATACAAACCGCCGGCAAGCGATCGAAGCAAATCAATCTAGCCCGAGCAAACTATCGAGCCGCCCAGCTGCAAGTGGCAGCCCTGATGTTCGATGTTCATAACCGAGTCAGACGAGCATATTGCGAATTGGCTGCTGCCGAGGCTTATGCCGATCTGATCGAGGCGCAGCGCTCGGTGGCCCAGGAGCTGTTCGATATTGCTCAAAAGCGCTTGGTCGCAGGTAAAGGACCGCACTCCGAAGTGCTGCAAGCAGAGCTTGGCGTCCTGCAATTTGAGACGCAACGCAATCAAGCGCAAACCAGACTTACACAAGCGTCTGCGGCACTTACTCAATTGGTCGGCGAAGTGCCGAGCAAAGTAGAAGTGATCGATGTTCAAGACAATGGTTTATTCAAACTGACATCTGAGGCAAGCGAACTTGTCCCATCACCGGAAAAGCACTTGCCGGCACTCGATCAATTGTTGCCGGTCGCCTATCGCCACCGACCGGATCTGCAACTGGCTATTCAGCAGAAATATGCCGATCAAAAGGCGCTCACTCTGGCTCGCGCTCAGGCTATTCCAGATGTATTCGTCGACTCGGGACTGCAATTCACGACCTTCCGCGCTCATCAACCATATGGCTTATTCATACCGCCAGATCCGAACAAACCGACTCCGCCTCAGTAGGGTGCCTATTTGAATATCTCTGCGGGAAATCCGATTTTCTACCAGCACCAGGGAGAAATCGGACAAGCAAAAGCCACTTGGCTTCAGGATTTCGACCAGATCAAACAATTGCAATGGCAGATCGGCGCTGACATTGTCACCGCCTACGAAGCAGTAGCCGCCGCCCGAGCCAACATTTTCAAATACCAGCGGGAAGTCATTCCTCAGGCAGCTCTGGCCGCCAAACAAGCCCGCCGCCGCTATCAGATCGGTAAGACGGATATCTCGACGGCAATCCTGGCACGACAACAATATCAGCAAACCCTCTCATCATACTTTGATGCCGTGGTGGCATATCAAAATGCCTGGGCTGACCTCGAGAAAGCTATAGGAGTGCCGATACGCTTGTGAAGGGTAAGCCGAGGAGTTGCCATCATATGCGCTACCACACACCAGAGTGGTCCTTGCTGCTGCTTACCTTCTTCCAGTCAGTCACAGCGATTATCCCTGCAGTGGCATCAGCTCAGGAAACAGGAGCAGAGAACGTTTCCCCCGCCGCCATCGAGCAAGCTCAGAAGGGCTCTTTTAGTCAGACCATCTCAACCAGTTATGCATATCCGCATCGACGTTTAACTCTGAAAAACTGCTTCGACACAGCCGATTCGCGCAACAAAGAAATACTGGTGGCCACTACTGATTTGTCCACAGCTCAAGCCGGAATAGTGATTGCCAAAGCCATTCCGAATCCGACCTTCAGCATGATCTATGGCTGGGGTCCCGCCTGGCGATACATCATTGCCGGTAACAATCAGGTCGTCGGCTGGTCAGAAGAGATTCAGATCGCAGGCAAACGCAGCAAGAAGATTGCCGTTGCCAAAGCCAGCTATATCCAAACCGCCCTGCAGATCCAGGCGGTCAGGTTCGATGTGCACAATCGCGTCCGCCGAGCATATGCCGAGCTTGCCGCGGCTCATGCGTATTACGACCTGATCGAAGGCCAACAAGCGATCGCCGCCAAACTCCTCGATATTGCAAGCAAACGATTTAATGCCGGGAAAGCACCGGGATCGGAAGTTTTGCAAGCGCGGCTGTCCGCTATGCAGTTCAATACTCAACGCAATCAAGCACAAGGCAGGCTGGTGCAGGACTCCGCCCAATTAGGATTGCTCCTGGGTGAAACGCCAAACAAAGAAGAAGTGATCGATGTCGAAGAGAACGGCTTATTCCAGCTGTCAGCCGCAAAAGGTGATTTAACTCCGGCTGTCTCCGGGGATTTTCCTTCGCTCGATGCCCTTTTGCCGGCAGCCTGGAGGGAGCGCAACGACTTGAAGGCGGCAATTCAAACCGCCTATGTCAACCGCAAATCGCTGACTCTGGCAAAGACGCAGCGCTTCCCCGACCCAACGCCGGGATTCCAATACTTCTTCAGTACTTACTTCCCATATCAGTTTGGTTTCTTCGATCCAGCCGGTGTCATTCCATTTTTGCAGGGCGTCTATCCGAACCTGCCCCAGCTCAATTTGACGCCGAGAAATCCCAATCCCAATCCATTCCTGGTTAAGAGTCTCTACTACCAGAGCATCGCCACCGGAGCGGCATTCACTAATCCGCCAGTGCCAAACATCAATCAAGACAAGGTGCCATTTCAACCCGGCTATATGCTTACACTGCAGCAAGAATTGCCTGTGCTCTATCAATACCAGGGACAAATCAATCAAGCCAAAGCCACCTGGTTTCAGCAACTCAAGCAAAACGATTTGTTGCGATCGCAAATCGCCAACGACATCGTCACCTCCTATGAATCTGTATTGCTCAGCCGCTCGAACATCCTGAGATATCAAAATGAGTTGCTCCCTGCCGCATCGAGAGTGGCTCAGTTGGCGCGCCGCGGCTATGAGCTCGGCAAGACTGATTTAGCTACTGCAATTCTGGCGCAACAGCAATACCAGCAGTTGCGATCATCATACTTCGACACGGTAGTGAGCTACCAGAATGCCTGGGCTGACCTCGAGAAGGCTGTGGGAGTGCCCTTGAAGCTATGACAGCTCGAAGAGTAATGATCATTCTGCTGCTGCTCTCGAGCCAATTCCTCTCGACAAAATCGACTTGCAGAGCACAAGAAGCATCGCCACCATATGCGGTGAGTACCGAAATAAACAGTCCATCCCCGTCGAGAAGTCTGAGTTTGAAACGATGTTTCGAGCTGGCCGATCAGTTCAATTGCGAAATCATTTCGGCAAACTGGAATATCACCATTGCAAAAGCCGCGGTTCGTATTGCTGGAGCGATACCAAATCCGGTGTGCCAATTGCAAGCCGGCTTCGGTCCCACATTCACGGGGCTGTTCACCGGACAGACTCAACAGCTGTCATGGACCCAGCAGTTTCTAACAGCCGGCAAACGCTCTAAGAAATTGAGCGTAGCAAGAGCGAACCTGAAATTGGCTGAGACCAAACTGGAGGCGTTGCGATTCGATGTGCACAATCGCGTCAGACGCGCCTATGCCGAGGTTGCTGCTGCCGAGGCTTACGATGATCTGGTCGAGGCTCAAAGAGAAATCGGGCTGAAGCTTCTCGAAATTGCCAAAAAAAGATTTGAGACCGGCAAGGCACCAAAATCTGAAGTGATACAGGCTAATTTGAGCGTGCTGCAGATCGAGGCTTTGCGCAACCAAGCTGCTACTCGCTTACAACAAGGCAGTACCGCATTGTCGCTGATAGTCGGAGAGCGACCCGAGAAAATCGAAGTCATCGATGTTGACGACAATGGCATATTCAAATTGTCGGCGGAGGAAACTGAAATCGTTCCCTCTCCAGGTCGAGCGCTTCCCAGGGTAGATAGCCTGATTGAAATGGCTTTTCAGTCGCGCCCTGATCTGGTCACCGCCAGACAGCAAGTGATCGCCAACCGTCGCGCTCTTACTCTGGCGAAGGCACAAAGAGTTCCGGATCTCTTTGTCGGCTCTGGATTTACTTACTCGACTTTCTCTGCAAATCAGACGCCCGGTCTGGTTCCTCAGCGCAACTGGCTTGGCAGCGGCGTTTTTATAACGGTCTCGGCTGCCAATCCGATCTTTTATCAAAACCAGGGGGAGATTAAGCAGGCGGTAGCAGCCCTGAGAAAGTCAGAACGGCAGCTCGATTTGAGCAAATCCCAGACGGCCGCTCAAATTCTAAGCGCCTACAATCAAGTAGAAGTGGCGCGCGATAACATTTTTGTTTTTCAAAAGGAGCTCCTGCCGACGGCGGCTCAAGTGGCCAAACTCGCACGTCGCGGCTATCAGGTCGGAGCCAGCGATCTGTCCAGTGCCATTGTGGCTCAACAGCAATATCAGCAGACGCTTTCGTCCTACTTCGATGCCGTCGTCTCGTACCAGAATGCCTGGGCCGATCTCGAAAAGGGAGTGGGGGTTCGCCTCCGACTCTAAGCGTGTCGGCAAATCCTCAGCCTGCTGGGGGAAACACCGGATCAGACTCAGGAATTTTTGGCCCGAAAAGGTCACGATAAAGTCACACATAACTGCTAATGTTTTGATATTGAATCAAGCCCCCTCAAAAATGAATCGGTGCCCCCCGCAGCAATGTGTTGGACACCAACTAGCCACAATCAACGGCTAATCTTGTTCATTATTGAGTTCCCCTGTCCCCCTGCTTTTTACTAACAATAGAAAATGAAGATGACTGTTTCCGATCTTTCCGGAGTGGCTGGCTCCGGCGCATCTACTGTGAATACCGCCAACAATCAGAGTCCTCCGCTTCAGGACGAGCAAGACTCCGCACTCGACATTGCCTTCGAGCTCGACGAGGCGGCACCTCCTGAAACACCTGCACAAGTTGAGCAAGTAGAGCAAGCTGAGCCGGCTATGTACGGCATCGAGCCCGGGAGCGATGAATCGGAAGAAAACAAGGTTATATATCCGGCTGATCTGGACGGGATACTTGGGGTGGACGGCAGTCGCCGAAAGGTTTCCATTCCCACATTGGCGGAGCGAAAGCAGGAAGCGCATAAAGTGCGCGCTCATGAAAATTTAGAAGTAATGGCCGAGATAGTACTGGGAAGCCTGGCCAGCCCAGCGCAACTTGAAACTTATAAAAAAGCGATCAGAGATCTAAACGGCATCGATGGTGATGTAAGCAAAGGTCAGATGCTGAAGATGCCGGGAGTCTCGCGAACGGGCGATTTCACTTATGTAGGAAACGGTCTGAACAAGACCTGGTTTCCTTACGACGGCTCGGTGCAAACTGATACCAGAGACGGTACCCGCACGATCAACTATCGTGACGGGCGAACGGTAATGCGAACAATCGACGGAACCCAATACATAACCAATCCGGACCAGAGCACCGAGATCCGCACCACTGACGGCACCATGATCCGCCGCGACCGCGACGGAGAAACCGTCACCAAAGATGGTATCACACGCCAATTCGACCTCTCCGGCAGCTTCAAGAAATGGAGCAAACGTCTGAGAAACGGCGGCATATTTGAAGCCGGGCACGGAGATAACGGTGACTTCACTGAGCGCCAGAGCGGCGATCGCAAGGAACAGAACTACCGGCTGATCGAAGGCAAAGATGGATCGCTGGAAATAATCAATGAAGGCGACGATACCGTACTCAGGTTCTTGAGCGATGAGGCCATTCGCCCTAGCCGCGAAACATTGCTCGAGCTGGCTAAATTGCACATTGCCATTCCTGAGCTTCTCTCCAAGTTCAAAGCAGACATGGTTCGCTTCGAGAATCGCGTCGCTCGACGCGGCATGACCAGCAGTGAAATCGAGAGCACCTACCTTGCCATCACCAGACTCCTGGATTCAAGCACACCGGGCAAAATTCCTTTTCACGCCCGCGTCGTGCTCGCCGAGCAGGTACTGAGCCAGGCCGCCACCACAAGCGGTATCGATCAAGGTTACCACAAGACTTGCAATATTACCGGTGCAGAAACAAGAGCTTATGAGCGCAGACCATGGATGGTCGCCAAACTCGTCGCTGAATGCGCTCTCACAGGAAAATTCGGCATTGTCGTTACGATGACCAACTGGGGCATCGAGCACAAACCGGCAGATTTGATCAAGCAAGATGCACCGACCGGCAAATATGGCATGGGCGGATTTCGCTACGAATTGATCGTCAATATTCCGGAGCGCAGCTTGCGTCCTGACTACGAAGCGGCCAGCAATCCACCAGCGGATGGGCATCGCAGCTTCGCATCGCAAATCTTTCAGGTGGCCGCCATCAATGCTGTTTATGCCGACAACGATATGAATGTCTGCTATGTGCAAACAAGACCGTCATTGAGCGCCCAGGCTAAAGACACGGGCGAACGGCTCTACGACACCTCGATCGATCCGCCCAGGGAGCTGGTCAGACAACTCAGTCTGTCATCAAAAGATGTGGCTCGCTCATACGAGCTGGTTACCGGCGAAGCTTGCAAGCATGTCATTCTGGAAAATTCGGCGCAATGGGGCGACAGCTCCTACCCGGGCGTCGGCACATTTGCGAGTGAAAAAGAGCTGGCATCGAAATTGGCGCAAGCCAAACGAGACGGCAATTTGCCCATCCTTCTTACGATTCACTCCGGCAACGAGCCTTTCTACTCCGATTCCGGCAATGGCACCGCTGGTGGTGCAGGCTCATGGCATGCCGTTCTGGTTGCCGACTTCGATGAGAAGACGGGCGGCGTTTTCATCGACAACCAGTGGGGCAGCACAGCCGATCACCTCTCCAAGCCCGTGCCCCTGGTTCAAGTCTACATGGCTACTCTGGCACCCGGTACATTCTCAAACAAAAATTCTTCGCAGCATTAATTAAAGGAACGGCAAAATGAAAGGCGATGCACCTCCCCCTCTCTTTGCGCAGCAGAAACAGTCGAGCAGCCGCGACGTCTCATTGAATAAGTATCTGGTGACCCAGAAATCACCTGAGGAAGGAAGAGCCGTACGGGATGCAGTCCGCAGCCATTCCGTCGGGCAGATCGCTTCTATACTTCTGCCGAACCAATGGACGACCGGATATGGGCTCAACAATGTAGTCGGCAACAGCTCGTATGATGAGTTCGTCCCGCCGTCCTCAGCCGGATCCACGAAAGCCAGGCTGGAATTCTTCTATCGAGGCACGCAAGTGCCTGAAAATGAAGCCGCGGCATTTCAAAAGATCCTTTCGTCCGGACATGTACTTTCAAGGGAAGAATACTTTTCGCTTGGTTCGATTCTGCGAGGCAAAGACAGGCAGTCCGCTTTCCAGGTCGACCTGGCCTGGACGGCTCGGCACAATGGTAAATCGGTCTTGATGATTGAGGGGACATTCATCGAGGATCAAATGCGCACGCTGATCATGCTCATCGATGCAGGCAATGGCGGCGCCGTTGTGCAAGAAGTCGCTTTCACGGCTGCGGAGAACGACTATGCCGAACTAAAACCGCAGATTGAGGCGGCTCTGCAATCAGTGAAGTGGCGCTAAGGGTCTAGTTCTTTTTATGGGTCAGCTTGCGCCAGCTAAGCGAGCTGATGCTGCCGTCCCGCTCGCGCTTCATCTGTAAAAGCCACGTGTCAGCTGCATCCAGATCGATGGCGCAAACCTTTTCCTTGTTTGTAATCAAAATTATTTTTCGCAAGCCCGGGCGTAGATTCGGCAGATTAATCTTGACGCTATATTGCCGTCCGTTCACTTTTATTTTGACGAACGGATCTGAAAACCCGCTGGCTATGCCAAAAGCAGCCGGTTTAGTGTAAACTTGCATGGGCGACCAGCGATACTGGGCATTGGTTGCATTCGAGCCTAGCTCCGTCGTCTCAAGACAAGTCATTTGAAAAAACGAGCGCTGCACATAGGCTGGTATCAGACGCTTATCGACAACCACTAGCGCACCAGGAACAGCGCCCTGCTCGACGCGGCCTTCAAGAACAATATTTTGATCGACTAGGATCTGAGCTCGCTTGAGCGCCACCGCATCCAACTTCTGTTGCTTTTCCGCCCGCAGCCGATTATACGTCAGGTCGCACAACTGGCTGATGGCCGTTTCTTTGTAAGGATTGCGCGGATCATACTTCTCGAAGAGGTCCCAAGCCATTCTATAGAGGTTGGCGGCTTCATCCTTCTCGCCGATCATCACCCGGCAACCGGCCTCGAAATAAAGGCTTTCCGCTTTGTTCTTCTCAAAGCCATGCCCAAAGTGAGCGGCCGCTATCTTCAACAGATGAGCAGCAGCGGCGTAATTCTTTTTATCGATCTCTGCCATGCCCTCTTCAAAAGATTGCTGCGGATTCACCGATGAATCGAGCACCTCTGCCTTGCCTCTCAGCGACTTTCCGGCCGGCCTGTCCAGATGCATAACATCATCGGCCGTCGTTCCTTGCAGCCCGCCAGCCTTCGCCGTCGAAGCGCCTGGATGTGCATTCTCAGCCGGGCATGGGTTGCTGCATGTGAACACCAGGGTGGTCCCCAGGCAGAGCGCTAGCGCCTCGGACAAACCACATGTGCTCAGCCTTGAGATCGGAAACCTACCCAAATGCAAGCGCTGCAATATGCGAAATGTAAGTCTTTTGGAAAGGTCGTTTTTACTCATTGCAATATATATATGCCACTAAAGCGCTTCTACGATCAGGCACTGATTCAATGGCAATATCTTTCGACAAGCTGAGGGCGTTCACGCCGAAGCCTGTTTCGCCTGAGAAGCAGTCAACGAGCCGGCATCGATCGCTCCGCGCCTTCTGAAATCGAGGCATCGGAGGAAGTCTCGGCAACCCTGCAAATCAAATCCCAGGCATTCCGCACATGAGTTTGCTCTGTGTAAGTTTGGCCAATTGCCATTCTCAAAGTCAATTTATTGGCTAGGCGCGTATGTGTGATATACATCTTGCCTGATCGATTGACGGCATCAAGAATGTGCTGATTGATGGCATCACCGCCTACATGACGGAAGCAGACGAGGTTGAGTGGCGTCGGAGCGGCCAGCTCGAATTTCGGGTGCTCTTTCACCCAGGAGGCGAACTCCTGAGCCAGCGCGATGTGACGCCGAATATGGTGCCTGAGACCTTCAATGCCATAATGACGGATTACGAACCATAGTTTCAATGCTCGAAAACGACGTCCAAGAGGAATATGCCAATCGCGATAATCGATGACCGCACCAGATTCGGTGGCAGCATTTCTCAAATATTCAGGCAAAACGCTGAGCGTGCCGATGAGCACCTTTCGATCTCTGATGAAGAAGCAGTTGCAGTCGAAGTTCGTGAACATCCACTTGTGAGGATTAAAAGTATAGCTGTCGGCGAATTCCAATCCATCATGAATATGGCGAAACTCCGGACAAATCGCCGCAGTGCCGCTCATCGCCGCATCGACATGCAGCCATAATCCGTGCCGTTTTGCGATGCCGCCGATCTCGCCAACCGGATCAATGGCATTCGATGAGGTAGTTCCGACAGTGGCCTGGACAAAGACAGGCTTGAATCCAGCTTTTAGATCTTCCTGAATCATCCGCTCCAATTGCTCGGGAATCATTTTGAAATCGGCGTCAACCGGGACATGCCTTAAGTTGTCCGTACCCAAACCAGCGATAATCATTGCCTTGTCGAGAGACGAATGCGCTTGATTGGAGGCGTAGGCAACCAGTTTAGAACTCAGTCCGGACTGCCGGGTGAGGAAGCCAGTCGCCACCTCACGGGCAGCCAGCAAGGCACACAACGTGCTGCCCGAGGCCGTGTCTTGGATGACCACACCACCCTCGGTATCAGAATGAAAATGCTTCGGCAGATCCAGCATTTGCACAAGCCAATCGAGCACATGGGTTTCAAGCTCAGTCGCCGCCGGGCTGGTCGCCCAGAGCATGCCTTGAATTCCCAGTCCGGCCGACAAGAGTTCGCCTAAAATCGCCGGACCTGATGAATTTGCAGGAAAATAAGCGAAGAAATTCGGAGACTGCCAGTGGGTTATGCCAGGCAGGATGATTTCATCCACATCCTTAATGCAGTTCTGGAAAGGCTCGCCATGCGCCGGAGGGTCCCTCGGCAGCCTGGCGCGAATTTCGCCCGGTTCCACTTGCGACAGGACAGGCAATGTCTCTACTCGATCGAGGTACTCGGCTATCCAGTCAACAAGCTCATATCCATGCTTGCGGAAATCAGCCTTGCTCATGTGGTACGAAACTCTGTCAGACTCGCTCATTGCAAGCCTCCTCTGATCGAAAACAATGGTCTAAACCATATCACTCAAGCAGCTTCGTTGTGCGCCCGGCAGCCGATCATCTTTGCAATTCTCAGCAACCCCTGAAGCAACCTCATAAGCTCCTCTGGTCCACTCAGGAGGTCTCTCCTGAACCGACCGGATAAGCCTATCTCATCGGCTCAGGACGTTTCTCATGAACCGACCGGATAAGCCTATCTCCTTCGCTCAGGAAGTTCCTTCTGAACCGACCGGATAAGCCTATCTCCTTCGCTCAGGAAGTTCCTCCTGAACCGACCAGATAAGCCTATCTCGTCCGCTCAGGAAGTTCCTCCTGAACCGACCGGATAAGCCTATCTCCTTCGCTCAGGAAGTTCCTCCTGAACCGACCGGATAAGCCTATCTCGTCCGCTCAGGAAATTTCTCCTGAACCGACCTGATGAGCCTATCTCCTTCGCTCAGGAACCCGGGAAAGTAAGAGCCGATTGAGGACGCACCATATTCAGTACCAACCAAGCCCCGCTCTTTTCAACACAGCTCGCTGCAAGCCCAGATAATAAATTTTGCGCATTGCTGTAAAATGTCTGGAGCGAGGCAGAGCACATGATCAAACACGCCCGACTGCAAAGTATTTTGTCGCAACGCAGCGACTATATCCTTTTCATTGGCATACCATTGGATCAACCCTCAGAGTGGAAAAGGGCGAGCTATAACTCCGGCAGCTTGAGCATAGATGGAACGGCGATTCCATCGGATCGCGTCATCGCCTTTCTGGTCGCTTATCCAAACAAACAGGCCGTCGATTTCGAGCTCGCCGGACTGAGTTCATTTCCTCCGGGAATAACCGCACTCGAACCTGGCGCGATCAATTTCTCGCCAGCCCAACCACCCCTGATTATTGCCGAATCCGATCTGGTTGAGGGCAACAAGCATCTCAAGGTCTCTTATGAGCCTTCTCCAGCCAAACCACATGATAAAAGCACTTATGCAACCACGGTGACAAATGTCTCTGGAGAAAGATTACGAATACTGTCATTTGCAGGCTATCAAATGCACAGCAACGGAAGATTTCATTTGAATACTGTGACTAAACATTGTTTCTCGGCAGAAGAATTCAGCGCCTGGTATGGATCGAACTCAGAATGGCTGTCGCCGGGTACCTCGGTTACCGATCATAATAACTATGGTTCGCCGCCGGTTATCTGGGCTTATCTTTTTCAGCTCGAAAACGGACCGACCCTGCTCGCCGGTGCACTTTACAACAAATGAACCGAAGAACGCTCATCAAGCTGATCGCCGCTTTTCCGTTTGTATCAGAGGCTTTTTTGCTCAACAAAAATGCCGCTTCGGCCAGCGAAGAAAAACACTTGCTGCCGGCGCGATGGCGAGCCAGACCAGGAGATGCAAAATGGCCCAAAGCGGATCAATGGCAGCAGCTGAATCTTGAGGTCAACGGACATCTCCTGCAACCGAAGTCACTTGAGGAAATGTTCGAGAAGGCGACTGCGAGCCGACGTGAGGCGCTTTTGAAGAACCTGGAAAATCCATACTTTAGAGGGGACGAGCCGGGTCTGACGCAGTCCGCCGGCTGGGTCGATGCATGGGAAGCCGCCTGCAGTCCTTATGTTGTTGCGGCGCAAAACGAAAAGCATGTTGTGGCTGCCGTCAATTTCGCCAGAGAAAATAACTTACGCCTGGTCGTGAAAGGCGGCGGACACAGCTACAAGGGCACATCGAATGCGCCGGACTCGCTGCTCATCTGGACCCGTGCGCTTAAGGAAATCACTCTTCATGAGGCATTCGTTCCCGACAGCTGTCCCGGCATGCGATCGTATAAAGCAGTCACGATCGGCGCTGGGGCGATGTGGATGGATGTCTACAATGCCGTTACGACAAAGGGCGGACGCTATGTGCAGGGCGGCGGATGCGCCACTGTTGGTGTTGTCGGTTTGGTTCATGGCGGCGGATTCGGAAGCTTTTCAAAGCATTACGGCACCGCGGCAGCCTCACTGCTGCAAGCGGAAATTGTCACCGCTGATGGTGCGCATCGCGTCATAAACGAGCAGAGAAATCCGGATCTGTTCTGGGCAATCAAGGGTGGGGGTGGTGGCAGCTATGGTGTCATTACAAAACTGACGCTGAAAACACATGACTTGCCGGAACACTTCGGCGGGGTGTCCATTCAAATCAAAGCCTCATCGGATGAAGCTTACCAGCGCCTGATCGAGCATTTCATAGAGTTTTACAGCACTAAGCTCTTCAACCACCATTGGGGAGAGTCAGCGAAACTGAATCCGGAAAATACGCTTTCGTGCGGAATGGTCTCCTGCGGATTAAGCGAAGCAGAATCCCAGATGATCTGGAAACCTTTTCTCGACTGGGTTCGCGGATCACCACAGGACTATACGCTCAACAAAGCCTTCATTGGCGCCATGAGCAGCCGACATTGGTGGGATGCGGATTGGCGCGGAAAAAATCTGGCTCGCACGATCATCAAAGATCCCAGGCCAGACGCCCCGCCGGAGCACGTCTATTGGACGGACAATCAAGGTGAGGTGGGCGTTTTCCTGCATGGATATGAGTCCTTGTGGTTGCCCAGCTCGCTGTTGAAAAGGCGGAATCAAAAAAGACTCGCCAGGGCACTCTTCGCGAGCAGCAGGCACTGGTCGGTAGAGCTGCATTTCAACAAAGGGCTGGCCGGCGCTCCTGCAGAAGCGCTCGAGGCAGTCCGACATACGGCGACGAATCCGGCAGTTCTCGATGCCTTCGTTCTCGTCATCATAGCCGGTGGCGAACAGTCAATTCCAGGATTGCCAGGACACGAGCCCAATCTCAGCGAAGCGCGTGCAAATGCTCAACGCATTTCAAACGCCATGAGCGAGTTACGCCCGCTCGTGAACCATTCGGGCTGTTATGTCTCAGAAAGCAGTTTCTTTGAAAAGTCCTGGCAGCAAGCATTCTGGGGTTCCAACTACGACCGGCTGAAGTCCATAAAAGAAAGGTACGATTGTCACGATCTGTTCATCGTTCACCACGGTGTAGGCAGCGAACGCTGGGCTCGCAATGGTTTTCAAAGGATCACCTGATCGCTCAAGCGCCGCTCTTGAGCTAAGGGCCGACTCGTGCGGATGCATCGCGCAATCGCTGGGCCATGTCACCTTTACCATGCCCGTCAAACTTATTTGCCGCACTGATCAAAAGTGATCGCAAACTTTCCAGCTCGGGCGGTCGTTGCTCAGGATCAGATGGTAAGACTTTGTTGAATTCGCTCATACCTTCCTCCTGTTTCCCCAGAGCACACATGAGAATGCCTTTGGCGAGAGTGGCTCTGATATTGGCTCCGCGCATGCGAGCCGCTTTATCGTACAGAGCCAGTGCCTCCTGGTAGCGAGTCAGATTTTCAAGGCAGCTCGCCTTGAGAAAAATGCCATCGGCGGCGTTCGGCTCTCTTTGAAGATACTTCTCAACCGACTCGAGCGCCTCGCCATATTGACCGCTCTCGTTCAAAACCGATGCTTTTATCAGCAGAGGAAAGGCAAAGAGCGAACTGCCGTCGGCCTCAATGGCGGCGTTAGCAGCCGCGATCGCCTTCTCCGGTTCGCCCGCTTCGGCAAGACATGCAGCCAGGACTCCCTGCGCTTGCGTGCTGCCGGGATCGAGCGCCACCGCTTTCTCGGCTCGGGCAAGCGCTTCATGCTTGCGACCTTGACTGAGCAAACAAGTGGCACTGGCTGTGAGAAGACGCGGGTCTTCACGCTTGCTCAAAGCCTGATTGTACAATTCGAGCGCCTCGGCGTACTTGCCTTCGCGCAAGAGTTTATCCGCTTTCTCATCAGGCGCCGCCGTTCGTCCCCTGATAATCCAGGCAACCAGGATGACGCCCAGTAATGGCAGCGCATTTGCCTTGATGCTGTCCAATCCGGCTATGACATCCGTGTCATATTGAATGCCGAGAAACCAGCAAAGCAAGTAGGCTCCGGCAGACAGGATCCAGGGCAGCGGCGTCGGCAACCAGAATAACAAGATCAGTACGGCGAAGCCGGCGTTGGCAAACTCCCGCGCTTTGCGCCTGGCGGCTGCCGGCAACCATGGTTCGATGACGCCAAAACCATCAAGCGGCGGGATTGGGATCAGATTGAGCATGAGCATGTAAGCGTGCAAAAAGATGAGGACCGAAATCGCTCTTTTTAAAAGCTTGTAAGTATGTGCACTACTAATGGTGTCACGCAGCCCGGGCAGCATTTCAAAGAGAAATGCTAAAAAGACGAGCACCAAAAAGGTAAAAAACGGTCCGGCAAGACTGACACAGGACTGCCAGAGACGGCTCTTTATCCGAGATGTGTTGATGGAAACGGCGGCGCCCGGAAATGGAATACCGCCGATTAATAGTATCAAAAGCGGTATCACAAGCGTCGTCGCGGAGCTGAAGTAGACGATGGGATTCAATGTCAGATATCCCTTGTCTTTTACCGATTTATCGCCGCCGAAGTAAGCCGTGATTGCATGCCCGAATTCATGAAAGCAAGTAGACAAAACCCAGACCGAGATGACGACGATCGTGAGATCCATGCTCAGTCCTGCTTGCACAAACGAGCGATAGCGTCGGCTACCTCATCAATGGTCATGTTGTCCGTGATGATCATTACGGCATCGTCAGCTGGACGCAGCGGCGAATCGGAGCGATTGCTGTCGCGCTCGTCACGCTCGTTTATCTCTTTGAGCACAGTCTCGTAATCAGCCTGTTGCCCTAATTGGCTCAGGTCTTTCACGCGACGTCTTGCTCTTACCTCCGGAGTAGCGGTCAAAAAAATCTTGATCTGCGCCTCGGGCAAGACGACCGTGCCGATATCTCTGCCGTCTAGAACGACACGACCTTCTCGAGCCAATTCCTTCTGCCTGGCTACCAGAACTCTGCGCACGGCAGACAATGTGGAAAGCGGGCTGACAAGCTCGGTCACTTCCCGTGTACGAATTTCCTTTGTTACTTCCTGGCCGTCGACGAAGACGCGCACGCGATTGCCGCTTCCCTCATCACCCGGCGCCAGGCGGATTTTCGCCTCGCTCACCGCTCGTGCGATGGCGTCGCCGTCGTTCAATGAAATGCCTTTTTGGAGAGCCAGCCACGTGGCTGCCCGGTACATGGCGCCCGTATCTATGTAAAGGTAACCCAGCCGATTTGCCACTATCTGCGCCACCGTCGACTTCCCCGCCCCTGCCGGACCGTCAATGGCAACCTTGAGCCCGGTTCTGAAGTCCGCCGCCTTCCCACTCACACTCAGGCGCTTGTTCATTTCATCGCGCTCGCCCTCGGTGCCTTTGTCGGCACCCTGGTCGGATTGATGCAGATTTCGATCGGGTCGGGTCGTTTTCATTACAATGTCTCGACATCTCCAAGACTAAGCACGAGAAACCGTTATCCGCTCGTCGGGTCGGCACGTTTCGATCTGCAACCGCTTTAAGTTTACCTTGCTTGCGTACGCTTGAAAAATCCACTCAGCCAGTTCATAAATGAGATTGGCTCGGGCACGTTTTCCGCTGCCTGTCGCTTGGCTTCATCAAGCGAGACTCCGGCGTCAACCGCTCTCAGTATGCTCAGAACTTCATCATCGGCCGGAAATCGTCCAAGCTGTCTCTTTGAAAAGACTAAGGTGCCGCGATCCTCAACCTCGAACACACCACCGGATGACTGCACCAACTGAGACGATTCGGCAAGCGCTTCCTCGAGCTGAGCCGCCAACCTGACAGCTCGCTGTTTGTACCCTCAAGCGCCGCAGTATGTAATCGTAAAACGTTTGCCTTCAGCTGCCATATTCAGCACCTCGCAGATTCGGTTTGATTCCGTTTACAAGGTACCATGAGCCACTCGATCGATGCATCCACATGTGTAGAAAACCGAACAACTGTCTTGCAGCTAATCATCCAGATAATGCTTCAGCAAGCGATGGAAGTGATGCACGCCCTGCTCCCAGCGCACGGAATAACGACCACGATCGTAGAGCCTGGAGCGCACGCCCCTCTGAACCAGCTCGACGACTGCTTCGTCCTCTCGCTCCGTTTGATCGATATCGCGCGGAGAGTAACTTTGCATGCGCTTCTCATCATATACATAGGTAATGAAGCGGATGCGCGTTTTATCCACGCCGACCGGCTGAACCACGTTTATAGACAGGCCCCAGGGATAGAAATTCCACATCATGTTGGGGAAAACGAAGTAATAATAGGCTGCAATAGATTGTCCGTAATCAGGAGAATCCGGCGGCAAATCGAAGGCATCAGCGGGGTTATTTGCCGGCCCGATTTGCAAGCTCGAAAGACCGTAGACCTCGGTTCTGTACTGGCGCGTATCGAGGAGTGAGGCCAGCGAGGGATGAACAAAAGGAACATGCATACCCTCGAGATAATTGTCGCAGTACAACGCCCAATTGGCATGCACGAAGTAGTCGCGATTATGCTCCCTGGCCAAACGATATTCGTCGAGCGGCAGCCAGTGCAACCTCTTCTTTATATCACCGAACAGCTGATCAAATGAATAAGCCGGATCAAGCGATACGAAGACGAACTTTCCCCAGGTCTCCATCGGTATCTTCGCCAGGTTGTCGGAAGGACAGGGAAAATCTTGTACATCTTCAAATCCGGGCGCCGTTATAAAGTCGCCATCCAAGCCGAAGCGCCGCCCGTGATACCGGCAGCGAATCTGTTTCAACACGCAATCCGACTCGACTAATTGCGCACCTCTGTGCGTGCAAACGTTGGACAAGCAATGCACTTCATCATTTTCGTCTCGGCTGAGCAAGAGTGGCTCGTTGAGACTGCCTTCCATTTTGGTCCAGCTGATCACCTGGCCTGGAACTTTGAGTTGATCCAGATCGGTTGCGAATTGCCAGCTGCGGGCAAAGATGCGATCGATGGCACGCTCGTAGATAGCCGGGTCGCAGTAATAGCGAGATGGAATCGTTTTAGCTCTGGCAAAATCTTCATCGATGTCGTCGCTCCGGGTTGCGACCTGAGTGTCCATGCGCTTCTTGATCGTCATAGTGCCTCGCGCTCAATGCAAAGTAAAACAAGTGAATCTTAGCAGACGGCGAGGTAAAGCTGATCGCCGCTGCTGGGCCATCCAGGTCGACAGTCCACAAAGGCAGTCGAGCCGGTCTGAGAGCCGAGTCTTACGGCTGTAGACGAACTTCAGATATTGCTGTCCGGTCTATGGCGCTTTGCGAAATATGCGTTTCCACCAGGGGAGACTGAGAAACTCCTGGTACTGCTTCTTGTGCTCCTTCAACGCCTGCGTAGCCATAGCCAGCTCTTCTTTGAGAACGCTGGTTTGCGATGACTTCATCTCGAGCAGTCGAAACGAGCTCTGCATATCAGCAAGCATGCGTAAATCTTCCATATGCAGTCGCCGTTCCTCAGCCAGCTCCTTCTGGGCGTCGGACAACTGGCGCAGCAAACGCTCAACCTCATCGGATCGATCGATGACGATGGTCGGATGTTCCATCATGTTGTTATCGAGCGCATATTCAGCCGCTTTCACCAGCTCCGTCTTAGCCTTTTTGCCAGCCGATTGAATCAGGTTGTTCAAGGAAAATCCGAGCAAACTCTCGGCCACGTCTTTTACTTTCGACTCCAGACTTGATTCCTCTTCACGCGCCAGGTTGCCCGAGTGGTCAGTCTTCTCTGCTTGCCAGCCATTGCCTTCTTTGAGAACGTTTGAATTTGTCATGATTTGCGTTCCTGGCGTGCGAACCTTGTTAGAGTGCCTGATTCTGAAGCTGGGCGGCGGAATGATTCGCCATTCGTCTTGCCCGTCGATCTTCATCTTGCGAGCTTTCCATCCCTCCGGCAGGCGGTTGCCCCACTTGCCGGTTATGCTGCGCTCGACGGCTCGCACCGAGCGCCCCAGGATACTGGCTGCTTCATTTATAGTCAGAGCCGGTCGCGGAACATCATAAACGAGAATCGGCTCATCCTCTTCGTGCTCCGCCCATATATCTTCGTCCTCTGCCGCCTCTTCCGTGTCGACAAGCTCCTCATCGCCAAACAAACCGCGGAGCAGTGTAATAGCTGCTTCCTCTTCGGCAACCAGTCCGGCATTGAAATCGATTTCCTCATCCGCACCATATTCGGTACCAGATGCGGAGACATCCGCATGGCGCTCCTGAGGGGGTGCAAATGTGCCGGATTGATCGGCAGGCAGACCACCCAGGTTTTCTTCAGTTAGCGAGCGGTTTTCGGTCAAAGCGATATTATTCTCAGCTTGCGTATTTTTCATCGTTTAAACAAGTCAAATGTGCAGTCGTTCAGGACTCGTCTGGTTTACAAGCCCATATTTTGCAGCTTGGCGCACTATTTGACAAATTATTTGCTTGCCAGGTTCTGCAATCGTAACCTGCGAAGCACCTGAGCGCATCTCGCTTCTCACTCCCAGCTCGGCTTTGGCGCTCCCTGAAATTGTTAAGGTAAAAACGGCTCGAGATTCACTCGAGCCGTCGCAATTGTCCTGACGCTCGCACCCGGGAGCGCCGATCAGCGTCGCCTACTTCGCCAGGCGCTGCTCAACCACCGACCAATCCACATTGCTGAGGAAAGCTTCGATGTACTTTGGTCGATCTGCCGGCTTGTAGTCTTTGAACCAGGCATGCTCCCAAACATCCATGACGAGAAGAGGCTTGAACCCGGCTACGTTTCCTTCCTCATGCAAGGTGATCCAGTGGTTTGACAGCACCTTGTGCTCAGGATCTTGATACAAGATCGCCCAGCCGACACCGCGCATGGCGCCGACTTTGCAGAAATCGTTGCGCCAGATGTCGAGGCTGCCGTA
This sequence comes from Pseudomonadota bacterium, assembly GCA_021324135.1. Taxonomy (GTDB): domain Bacteria; phylum Cyanobacteriota; class Vampirovibrionia; order Obscuribacterales; family Obscuribacteraceae; genus JAJPJO01. The sequence continues at coordinate 12,115 of JAJPJO010000540.1, read as the reverse complement.
CGTTTCGATGATTGCCTTTCCAAGCGCGCTTGTGTCTTTGAGCTCGCCGCCGCCTGATTTCAAATTGTCGAAATAATATTCGTGCAAGCGCATGCCGTTGTATTCAAAGCCATAACGACGCTTGATCTCGGCATATTCAGGCGAGCCGCTCTTACCGCCCTCGGTAAGCTCGATCACCTTTTCATTGAGAACGTTCGTGTTGTTGACGTAACCATTGTACAAGCCAAGGTGAATCTCAATCGTTTCATCGGAGATGCCGTTGAGTCCTTTCAGTCTGGAATAGTCCTTGGCGACATATTTTTTGTACGAAATCTTTTGTTGTAGCATGTCCTTCTCCTATGCAAGGCAGTAAAGGCTGACGATTGACTCGTTTGATGAGACGCTATAAATAGCATAAATTGCTTCTCAAGTAGGGTTTTTGCAACATTAAACCCACAAGTTGTAGGGAAACGCCTGATGCGAGGCAATCGGGACTTGCACCATATGCGGTGGCAATGGTGTTGGGCACCGTTATCAATTGGACTGACTTAGCCGCGCTCGATAAACTGTATTTCTAAGGCATCAAATCAGCCAGACGTTTCTTGCCCCCACCCTTCTTCTTGGAGCCGTCCTCATCGTTCGAGACATCTTGGGACTCGTCGTTATCGCTTGACTCGGCCGCCGTTTCCTGTTGCTGCAGGAACATGTTGCGATCGAGAATCGGCACATCCGATGTGGCAGTTTGATTGGACGTGTCGCCGTGAGCTTCCACCGCCTCATAGCGACTGCCGCTTGTCGTTTGCGTAGAAAATTGCCCGCTGGCATCAGGTTGTCCAGTCGACTGGGCGGCATGCTGGCCGGTCGTGTATTGCGGATGTTGCCCCGTAGCCATGGCAGCGTGCTGGCCGGTTGTGTATTGCGAATGTTGCCCGGTGGCCATGGCATCATGTTGCCCGCTTGTATATTGGGGATGCTGTCCGGTGGCCATGGCGGCTGGATGTTGTCCGGTTTGAGCGCCTGCCTGAACTGCCTGGGCAGCCAGACCGGCGGCCATCGATACTGGTGGAATGGTTTCCTGCGAAGTCACCTGATTCAGCGCCATTCCCCAGCCCAGACTCTTGAAAGCTTGCTCGACGGAGCACTGCCGATTCTGGCACAGCCCCATAGCGAGAATAGCCTGCTCCGGCTTGAGAATGCCCTGGCTCACCATGTCGTTAAGCCTGACGGCAGCCGCTAAAGAATTGTCATCGATGGCGCCTGTCAGCATGAGCATCTTGCCCATCAATTCCGTGTTCCGCGAGCCTTGCTTGAGCGCTTCCTCGATGTCTTTGGCCGTGATCAATCCGGCCAGCTGCAAAAACTGATAGAGCGGCAGGGCTTGAATCGGAGTAGCTTTGGGGGGCTCGAGCTTCTCAATCGCCTTTTCAATGCTCAGGCTCTCTTTGTTGGCAAGCGCCAGCACTTCGCCGCACTGCGCCCGCTTGACCTTGCCTTCCGCCACCAGGCGCTGCACTTTCAAAGCCAATTCAAGCAGGTCTTGAGTCAAGAGTTTGTTTTCAACCAGGACCTGACCGATCGGTTTGCTCTCGGTGAGACCAAGTTCGATAGCTTGCATTAAGTTTTCAGGCAGGAGCAACTGAGCCATAACCAGCAATTCTCCCAGGCGCACCGTGTCGCCGGCGGGCAGTTGCAAACCGGATTCCTTCAGTGATTGCTCGAATGAAATCTGCCGATCATGGCAAGCTCTCAGACCCTGGATCGCCTGATCGCGTGAAATCTTGCTGTCCCGAATGAGAATCTGGGCGTTTAGCGCCGATGAAAGCAACTGCTCAGCCATGAAGCCCATGACGACCAGGATGCGCCCCAGCGGAAAGCCGCTCATCTGGCACTGCTCCAGCGCCTGAGTTAATTGCGACTCGGAAATGACGCCCGCCTCGACGAGCAGTTCGCCGAGTTTATTCGACACGCTGCTGGTTTTGTCCTTCCAACCGTGCTTCTTGAGCGCTTCATCCAGACTGATTTGACTGCTCGCTGAAAGCTTGAGCGCCTCAAGGGCGGTGTCCAGGTCGAGCTGGCCGTCTTTGATCATTGACTGAGCCTGGACGGCAGCTTGCAAGTTCGGTTCGCTGATAAATTCAGCCATAATCAAAACGCGACCGACAGGCAGCGATTGTTGCTTTGCAATCAACATACCTTCACGCAGGTCCTCAGGCTTCAAAAGCCCAGCCTTCGTCAACAAATCTCCCAATCTAATCTGGTTAGCGCTCTCGCTCATTTCACCCTGCTAGCTAGCCCCTACATTCCATACCCCGATTTGAGACCTAAAATTGCTCTCGGGCTAGTTCCGAGGCTCCGCCTAATCTATGTTACCCGATTTACCATATGTTGATAACATGGACGGTGCATTTTTCGCCGCATGGTATCAAATATGGTGCAAAAACGACTCGATGCCGTCAACTGAACCTGGCTTGGATTGAGCGATTCAGCTTTTGTACGGCAAAGAGAATGCCGGGGCGACCATTTGCCGGTGCAGCCGTTTGCGCCGCCTCATTATCGGAAAATGCCGGCTAAGGAAACAGCGGGCGCAACAAAAAGCGGCCGAGCAGAGCCCGGCCGCTAATGTTCTTGTCCACAGTTCCAACCCTTCTCGGGGGGAACGACCCATTATTCGGGTTTAGTTTTTAGTTGTGAATTTTCGATTGTTGGTTGACAGAGGTCCTCCGATATACGGAACCAACATTGTTCTAATACCCGGCTTAAACTGGTTGTTAACCGTTTTGACAAAATGAAATTCACTTCTGTTTTCCACTTTACAAATCCATTGTTACAACTGTTAATTAGCCAACAGAACTGCAGGGATTGTACGTATATACACGGGTTCGTAAAGGTGTTATATCTCAAGCATTACCGAAAAGGCATGCGAGCGGCAAGCATGGACCGAATTCTTCTCTCTCTTCAAAAGCGTTTCCTCATACCAATAGTTGTTGCTCTCGGTTTACTCGTCTGGTTGATCTGGTGCAATGCTCACTACCGGAGCTATTGGCACGGCACCATTTATCGCGTTCAAACGACCGATTTCAACCTCTTGCATCATTCATTGCCGCAGACCTTGTCGATGATGATTATTCAAGGGCGCACCGATCTGGTGCAAAAGACGCTCGATTCCACCTATGGTCTCTTCGGTCTGGTGGTCACCGATCCATCCGGAAGCGAGATCTGGTGCCAAACGGACAAGGTTTATCACACGCGCTCGTGGCAAGACAAAGTTACCCCCGAGAAGCTCGCCAAACTCGATGAGCCCTTCGATTACCTGACGGCGCCCGTGGAGCTCGACCCATTGTACGAGCACGCCTCGCCGCGTTCGCCGCATGCCGACCGGGTCAGCAAGCCCCGCGGCACGATTCTCGGTCGTCTCTATTTTGTCCGCGCCGATCCACCGGCTTTTCTCGAGGATATGCGAAGCTTCTTGTTTGGCGGTTTTTGGGAGCTGTCCGGGGCGAAACGAGGTTATCTCTACATAAGCGTCGCCACATTTTCATTCTCGCTGGCCATGGGCTTGATAATCTGGCTACGCAAACGCAGTCTGGAGCTCAAACAAGCCGAGCTCGATCACATTCAGCGCGAGCTCGAGATCCGGCGCAAAGCGCTCGAGCATCTCTCCAACGAGCTTGCCGCTCAAAGATCGCGAAAGGTCTGGCTCGAGAAAGAAGCCGACGAGGCTTACCGGCGCGCCATTCATTTGAAGAAGTCACTGGAGAAACTGCGCGATTCAATACTGGGCGCCCCTCTTCATGATCCGAACGCCGAGGGCGAGCCGATGCGCATCCGGCCGCCGGCACACCCGCCAAGCGCCATTCTGGAGGAAATTGAAACGCTGTTGCCCGCTCTAAGCGAAAACGCCAAGGTGCTCAGGCACCAGGCAGGCGTTTTGCATGAATATTGCAGCAACCTGGAAAAGCGCCAGGAGGAAATGCAGCGCATCGTCGAGCATGCCTACAGTCAGGCCATGAGTCGCTCGGCTGGATTCGCCAGCTCGCAAGCACAGCCAATCCAGCAGGCGCAGCCGGGGGGGCAAGCGCCAATCCAGCCGCCCGGGCAATATAATCAGGCTGGCTACTACCAGCAGCCCCAGGTTAATGCTCAGCCGAGCGCCGGGGCGCAGACACCGCCTGAAATAAAACCGATGCCCGACAATGGCGGCCCCGGGCAGGTCATAGACATGAGACCACAATAATTTGCCTCATTTCTTAAGTAACAGCTGCATGTTAATAAACGCAGATATATGACTCATGCTAAGCTGTTTACTGGGAAGACGTTTGTACCTGCCTGACCTGCCCTAAAGAGGTCGGCTCAAAGCTGGCGGCTTCCATGCCGGGCGTGTGATTCGGCATCCACAAAGGGGTCTGCGGCATGGTGAAACCAGTCCGGACTCAAGAGCCACTTTTGAGGTGGCAGCTAACCTGGTACTGCCAAAGGAGTACTGAGCCGATTCGATAATTGGCCGCTAATGACAGATAACCCACAGGTATATTGAGGGAACACAGGTCTATAAATGAAGCCGGTTTCCAGTAATAAAAAGATGCTATCGCTGAGCGCCGTTCAAGAAGCAAGCAGCGAGCCGGTTTATCGCCGCGGTGTTCAGTATTATCGCCGCAAGAAAGTACTTAAATATGAGGAAAGCGATGACGGCAGCAAGATTGTCGCGCTCGTCATCGGCTCCGAGCCACAGCCTTACAAGGTCGAAGTCCACATCGACAATGAAAATGCCTTTACGGCAACCTGCTCTTGTCCTTATTTCGAGGAGGTTTGCAAGCACTCGGTCGCCGTCTTGCTTACTCACATCGCTCGCACTCAGCCTGGGGTGCGTTTTGATCTAAACGATTCCGATCGCAGGAACGGACCGCAAGAAAAGGTTCCAAAAGCGCGAGACTTCTTAGATGATCCGGCCGCCGAGAACAATAAAAACAATAAAGCGACCAGCGACGGCGAAGTCATCGAGATCCCGACCGGTGTCGGCAGAGACGCTGACGGCAGCCAGTTCGAGATCGGCATTTTGGTTCTGGAAAAACCGCTGGCGCTCATCCTCGGCATCCTGCCGGATGAGGTGCGAGGCAAGGTCAACATATTGAAAGTGCCTGCCCAGATCCTCGATGCTCTCGATCCGGAATCGCGCGTCTACAAACTGGCGAAATACCTGACCTCACTGCCGCAGACCACGAAAGGCACCGCCGGCGGTCACAGAATTCCACGCTTCGACGAAGGCATCGTGCTCGGGCATTTGAGCCTGTGCGCCAGGGTGATAAACGCCAGCGACGGCAAGGAGATCGTTTTCTCCAAGACGCCCTTGACACCACGGGCGGTGCTGTCCGAAACCGAAAACGGCGAGATTCTGTTCAAGCTCGAAGGGCTTGACGCGACCGGTCTGCCGGTGCACCACCCGGTTTACTTCATGGGGCAGCACAGCTGGGTTTTATCGGATCATGTCCTCTATCCGATCGATTTGTCGGCGCTGCACAAGCTCTTCCAATACTTCGACAGCTACGGCGAGATGACCATCAAGCTGGAACTGGTGCCCAAATTCCTGAAAGAGTTGCCGGTGCTCAAGAAGCGCATGGCAGTTAGACTGGATGAAACATCAGCGCCCTTCCCGATTGCCATTACGGAGCCACCAAAGGTGGTGATCACCGTAAACGAGAAGAAAGGCGCCGCTGTCATGAACAGCGAAAACGAATGTGCTCTTGAGGTGTGCCTGGGCTTCGGGTATGGCGATCTGGTTCTGCCGTCGCGCGATGAAACCAGCGCCGTCGAATCGGAAAAACACACCCGCACGATCTCTGAAAGCGGGCAATCCGTCTGGGTCGAGCGCAAGTGGGAAGATGAGAGTCAGGTGCGCTTGTTCCTCAATAATCTGGGACCGGAGCGCACGGTTGTCGATCGCTTTTTCTTTGAGGCGGAGCCGGCACTGGAGACTCTCTTCTATTTGAAGTCGGATCAATGCAGCGAGTGGGAAGTAACCGGCTTCGACCATCTGAAAAAATACCGAGTGCGCACAAACCCGCTCCATGTCAAAGCGAAGCTTTCGCTCAAGAAGGACTCCTTCAAATTCGATTGTGATTTGATTTGCACCTCCGATGGCGAGACGGTGGAGCTGGAGCGAGTCTTACCTTGCCTGTTCCGAAACAAGAATTTCCTCGAGTTGCCGAACGGCGAATATGTTCGCATTCCAACAGCGACACTGCTCGGCCTTCTGAAAGCGATCGGTCAAGGCGCCGACAATCAGCGCCCGCTCTATCAGGCGCTTTCCGTGCTGCATGCTTTAGAAACGCACGAGATCGAAGTGGAATGCGATCCGGGATTCCAGAGCTTCATCTACAAGATTCATCACTTCCAGGAGCTGGAAGGCCTCAAGGTCCCCGCCGACTTCAAAGGGGAGCTGCGCGGCTACCAGACGGAAGGCTGCAATTGGTTGGCCTTCCTGCGAGAGTACGGACTGTCCGGCATACTTGCCGACGATATGGGTCTTGGTAAAACGATTCAGACACTGGCTCTTTTGCTCAACCATTATCACAACGGCAAATCCGGCGAGAAACGCTCGCCATCATTAGTGGTGGCACCGACTTCAGTGGTTTACAACTGGAGAAGTGAGGCCAGGCGCTTCACGCCTTCGCTGTCAACCGAGCTTTTCCTCGGGCGCGACAGAAACGAGCTTTTAGCCAAGATCCTCAAGCCGACAGGCAAGAAACCGGACGTAATCTTCACCACATATGGTATCATTCGCCGGGACTACGAAGAGTTGAAGAAAGTTCAATTCGAGTATTTGATTCTCGACGAAGCGCAGAACATCAAGAATCCCGACTCCGTGGGAGCGGTAGCCTCCAAGAGCCTGAATGCCTTCCATCGCCTGGCGCTGTCCGGCACTCCGGTCGAGAACCGCTTGAAAGAACTGTGGTCGCTATTCGATTTCCTCATGCCGGATTTCCTGGGGGCCTATAAGGAATTCAACGAAAGTTACGAGCGTCCAATCGAAGCCGGCATTGACGGCGCCGGACAAAAACTGCGCAAGATAGTGCATCCCTTCATCCTGCGCCGCTTGAAGAGCCAGGTCGAGCAGGACCTGCCCGAAAAAACCGATATCATTCACCTGTGCGAGTTCGACGACGATCAACGCTCACTCTATCTCGATGTTCTTGATGAGTGCCGCCAGAAAGTATTCAGCGAAATCGCCACCCGCGGCATCAAGCGATCGCAAATATCGATTCTGGCCGAGCTCCTCAGATTGCGCCAGGTTTGCTGCGATCCACGCCTGCTGAAGAACAGAGAAATTCCGCCCGAGATGAATTCGGCGAAGCTCGAGACCTTGATGCACATGATCGAGGAAATCATCGAGGAAGGACACAAAATCCTCGTCTTCAGCCAGTTTGTATCTATGCTCAGCATCGTCAGAAGAGAGTTCGAGCAACGCGGCATCGTTTATGAATATATTGATGGTCAGACGCCTGCTAAAGAGCGCCTCGACAAGGTCAATCGTTTCAACTCCGATGATTCGATTCCAATATTCCTGATCAGCTTGAAGGCCGGCGGAACCGGTTTGAACCTTACCGGCGCCGATTACGTCATCCATTACGATCCATGGTGGAACCCGGCGGTGGAGAATCAAGCCACCGATCGTGCTCACCGTATCGGGCAAACCAAGCACGTCTTCAATTACAAGCTCATCACGCGCGGCACCGTCGAGGAGAAGATTCTGGCGCTGCAACAGAAGAAGAAAGAGCTTGCCGAGCTGGTTATCGGCGGCGATGAAAATGTCGCTAAGGAGCTGACACAGGAAGATCTCGAGTTCCTTTTCTCGTTTTAGCCCTGGAAGAATCGCTGCCTGAGCCGGCATCGCCTGCCCGGCCGGCACTCTTGAAGATCGAGCCAGGAGCAGTCGAGTTGTTCTCGCTTGCCGTTCCTGCGATCGAACGGTCGATTTTCAACCATGCTTTCTTATAGTCGATCACGAGCGCCAGCCACATGGCGAATTCGCTTCGGGTCACGCATTCTGCAGCATTGCTCGACAAACGCTCGGGTGAAATCGCCTCAACAAAAACAATTTTGTGACGCGGCAAACGCACAAGTTGCTGCTGAGCGAGATCGTGGAGTTCCTCTATCGTCAGCAAATCATCAGGTCGAACATCACCTTGCTCGTCGGTTTGAAGCAAACCTTTATGAACGGCAAAAGCAAGATTCTCCACATCAGGATCGTTGTCCGCCACATCATTCAACGGCATGCGAGAATACTTTGCCTCAGCGTACACCGCTCTAATCAGGCGAGCCGCCTCGCGCCGTTTGATACCACGCAAGGGCTGGAAGCTCAGCGAGTCCTGATCGTCGCTCCGCATCAAGCCGGCGACGGCCAGCAGTTGAATCTCGACGAAATGCTCGTGCCAGGTGGGCACGTCGTCAAACCAGAAAAGCGGAGAGCCCGATTCAATCAGATGTTTCTGCAACTCCAGCCTCAATTCGCTTTCCTGGAAAAACCTCCTGATCGGTTTGCCTTGCAATAATGACAGGCGACCAAGCGCACCAGAGGCGGTGCCGATTGCCCATTCGATCGGATGCAATCTATAGGCTCCATTTGTAATATGCGTGGTGCCGATATTTTTGCAAGCCGGCAGGAGATTGATGCAGTCTCTGGGAATCAGGGCGCCAAGCGGTATTTGAAACGGCTTGGTTTCCTGCGCCGCTCCGGCAGTTTGTTTGCCGTGAATGTCAATCGGGTAATAACCGATGCCGACTGTATCATCAAACAAACGCGCCCTGGCTCCCGGATTATAGTTTGCGCCGATGTCCTTTTCAACGATTGTCGTCTCCGCCTTGATGCGCCGCGACTCTCTTATGTATGGAAATTTCGAAAGACCATCAGCCGAACCGAGAAGCTCGTGACGAAGCTTGAATTCCGGATAGCCAACCCCGCCTTCGTCTCTGGGCGCTTCCGTCTGCAACCAGAGAAAGAAAGACAGGCTCAGACTCTTCGCTCTCGCCAGTCGCTTGGCCAGGAGCTCCGGGTCGACATCGATGATGCTTTCACCCCGAAAATCATTTGCTTCCCAATTGATCATCGACAGATCGTTTGGATAGCGTGGATCCTTGAAATTCTCCGCTGCAATCAAGCGCCTGTACGTCCAGAACGGCAGCAGCTCCCGCTCGGAGCCATCCTTGGTCATGACGATCTTGGGTTCGAACATCTTATAGCCGAGCAACGAGAGCTTGCCCTTGCTTTTGAACTCCTCGTACTCATCGGGCTCATCTACAGGCTCGACAAAGTGCGGATCACCAAGTTCGATCACAAAGGGAAAGACGATGTCCTGAACATTCTCAGGATCAGCCTTTTCAGGCGCATGGTCCTCGCCTGTTTCGTCCTTTGCTTCGACTCCCTTTACATAATCGAGCTCCGCCAGAGGAAGCAGGTCACCAAGTTCGGTGGCATCAATTATTATTCGCGGCCGAAATTCAATTGTCGTGCCGGCATCGAGATCAGCCATGACCACAGACTTGATGCGTTTGCTCTTGCCGACCTTTTCGGTCTGCACATAAACCGGCTTGTGCCGGCAGAGAATTTGCAATTGCCTGGCGTCCACGGCCGGCTTGAGCATTTCCGCCAACTGATCGAGACCTAGTTTGGCTTCGAACGACAAGCGGCTCACCCAGCAATTTCCAGGGTTGAACCGATCGATGTTGCCGATTGAAGGAGCAAGCTTGCACTCAGTCAGGTAGTACCTGCGGATCATGCTGCGCCAGCGCTGGTAATCGCGCGTGGCACCGCTGCTTTCCACCAACCAATTTTCATCCAGCGCTGAAACGCCCTGGCTCGTAGCTTGCCCGCCGATCCAGTCGGTTTCTTCAGTAAGAATAACTTTCAGCTTGCGACCTTGCTGTAAGCGCGAGAATTCAAGACCGTTTTCACCCGGGCGAGAAGGCATCAAAACATTCATCGCCGCCGAGACGCCACCAAGACTGCCACCAACAATAAGAACATCACACTTTTCGATGCGCTCGGGCTTCTCAATAGAAAATGTCTTCAAGGCCTTAGAGGGCTCGCGGTGATCGAGCTCTTGCACATCGACGATTGTATATTGCTGTGGCATATGCCTCCCGCTTTTCCTGCTTCTCCCGGCTGCTCTATTGTCCGCTGATTGACCCCCGCCGCCTACGGCTCGCTGTGCCAACCCCATGTGCGCATCCTGCAGCAGCCAGAAGACCGCTAGGCACAGAACTGCTGATCTTCTCAAAACGATGTTGTCAAACCGGACCTTGTAAATCTTGCCTGTCGCCTTAAACAATTCATGCGCTGTTTTGGCATTATACTGTCAGAGCAGCCCGAGCTGGTTAGAAAGGTTCAATCGTGCCCGAAGAGCTAAATTTGAAAGAAATCCCGGCGGAGCTAAATTTGCGCAGCGTGCCGCAAGACGTGCAGGCGCGCGCCAGAAAGATAAAAGTCTTGCTCATGGACGTGGATGTCGTTCTCACAGACGGGCGCCTCTTCTACACCACCGACCATGAAGGCAAGGCGCAGGAGTTCAAGGGCTTCAATTCCCACGATGGGCTGGGATTTCATTTTCTCAACTGGTCGGGCATTAAGAGCGGCGTGATCAGCGGACGCGTCTCCTTTGCTACTGAGGAACGGGCGCGCATTTTGAACATAACATATGTTTATCAAGGTCATCTGGAGAAGATGGCGCTTTTCGACGAGGTCCTTGCTAAGGAACAGATTCAGGCGGATGAGGCGGCCTTCATCGGGGATGATTTTACTGATCTGCCACTGATGCGCCGGAGCGGGCTTGGCTGCGCGGTGGCAAACGCCCGCGCCGAGGTGAAGCACTACGCCCATTACATCACATCAGCGAGGGGCGGCGAAGGCGCAGTTCGCGAAGTTATCGAGCTCCTGCTCAAATCGCAAGGCAAGTGGCAGGCAATTCTGGATCGCTACAAAATGTAGCGCCACCACTTGCGGTGCAGTTTGACGGCGTCATGTGAACGCATCAGTTTAAGCCGCTGAATTTCACTGGACTGATTTGGCAAGCCAGCCAAATTTTTGCCAAAAATCGAAGCTACTTTGAAAGCATGGAGTTGTGCAACCGGTTTGGGGTCGAAAGATTCCAGCCGCGGCGTTGAGCATTCCTGTTTCTCACTATATGAGGCATCGTTATTATGTCGGATGGAAGAACAAATCATGACACGCATAAATTAGATCAAGCCAGAAACCACAATTCCGATGAAGGACTCTGTGCCCATCTCTGGCATTCAGCCTACAACACATTTACAAATGTAGAGCACACTGTCGAGCGCGGTGCCGTTACGGTAGAGCACGGCATCGTCAACACCGCCAGGAGCGCGTACAAGGCAGTCGCCGATGAATGCAAGACAATTGAAAAGGCAGGCTGCAAGTTCGGTCAGGAAACTGCGCACGAATGGAACTCGGCGATGAACTACGTTCATCACAACAAGTTTTTGAATGGCACTAAGGACTTCCTGATTGATTTAGCGGCCGGCGGAGCCGGTCTTGGCGTCACTCTTCTCACGGCAGAAACCGGTCCGTTCTCGCTCGGATTTGGTGCCATTGCCGGCGCGGACACATATGGTCTGCTTCACAAACTGTGCGGCGACAAGGTCACTGCAGGCGGACTTCTCGAAGGCGCGATCGACGGCTGCACCGGCGGCGCGGCTGGTGCCATCGAAAAGGCAATCGCGAAGAGACTGGCGAATACTGCCTTTCGCTCAGCCATGGAATCGACATTAGGGAAGGTCGGATTGCAACATCTGGAGAAAGAAGTCTCATCGCTGCTCATGCCGATCGAGAAAATCAAAGTCAGTCCGACGGTGCTGAAAGAGTTAGAGACGAATGCTGCCAGAATCAAGCATCTTCTTGGATTCGGCTCGAACGTGGCACGCGGGCAGGCGTACAACCAAATTGTCAATCGCGGACTGCATGAGGTGAAGCCGGCGGCGCGCTCGGCATATCATCAAGCCGTGAAGTTATTTCTTTAGAGCGGTGACGGAAACAATCTGCTCGAGAGAGAATGCCGATCAGCGATGCTATACTAGCTAGGTCTCCGCCGAGATCCAGGTCTTTGCTAAGGCGCATCACGCTTCTTTC
>JAJPJO010000366.1 GCA_021324135.1 Pseudomonadota bacterium | reverse complement strand
TGACCAGGAGCATCTCAACGATTTAGAGTTTGCAAGTGCAATACACGATATCGGCACCGTGGGCGATGAATTAACGCTGTCAAAACCTTCTGAATACACGGATGCCGACTGGATGAGAATCAAGCAACACTCGATCAAGAGTGCACTGGTTATCTCCAAGCTGGCGACGCGCAACAAACGGGCCTCGCAGCGTGTTCTTGCATATGTTCTTCATCACCATGAGCACTTCGACGGATCGGGCTATCCCAGCGGACTGGCTGGGCACGCCATTCCTCTGGGCGCCCGCATTATCCTGATCGCAGACGCGTACGACGCCATGGTAAGTCCGCGAGCTTATCGAGCTCCCTTGACGCATCAAGAAGCCATCGATGAAATGGTACCCTGGTCAGGAACGCAGTTCGACCCTGATATTCTTGAGGTGTTCCTTTCTACGATGGCGAGTACGGCCTCAGACCGGAAAACCAGATCGACAGTTCGGCCGGGAGGTGTGGAGCGCAAGCATGTTGAATAATTCACGGATCGGCGCCATCATCAAAATCATCGGAAAGCATCCTGGAATCACACTTGGCGAGCTAAACAAGGTGCTATGTCAGAGCGGCATCAAGGTCACCGAACGCACGATTGCCAAAGATATCTTGGCACTCAAAAGCGAGTTTGGCTTACTCGAGCAGCGCGAGCGACTGCGGCGCGGTTATTTTCTTGAATCAATCTGCTGTCTCTCGCCTCACGAAGTCTGTCTCGTGCTCGATTCGCTTCAGACCTTCGGAACTCAACTAGCGGCATCAGATGCCAGCCATTTAACTAAACGTTTGCGCGCCTGGGCAAAAGACAATGGCGTTAAATTATCCAGAACTCGCTCAATCAGACAAAGAAACATTTACAAGAACAGCGAACAAACCAAAAGAATCGAACACTCGTTACTTGATGCTATTCGCGAGCACAAGGGAGTAACCATAACGCATGAAGTGCCCCTTGCGCGTAAAGCCGCACGCATAACCGGCTATCCTTTGCTGATTGTATTTCACGAACGAGGTTGGTATTGCATCATGCGCGAATTGCCAGGTGATTGTTACCGACCATTCCGCATCGACAGAATCAAATCATGCCAATTGGCACGCGTGCCGAGCAATGATCATCACGACAAAGATGTGGCAGAGTGCGAGTTCCTGATAAATTGCGGTTGGGGCATGGGTTTTCCAGGAAACAGAAAAGAGTTGGAGGCAGCCAACAAACGACCTCCGATCGTAGTCCGTTTCGATGGTGTTGTCGCTCCCTTTATCCTGGAGGCGGCAGAGCGTCATCCATTAGGTAAAATCACACCCGTAAAAGACGGAAGCGGAGATGCCCAATTCAAGATTTGGCTTTCCAATCCTCGCGAGTTTCTCTTCTGGGTCCGTTCGTTCGGATCTCATGCCTGGATTGTTTCCCCCTCTTCGCTGGTGAGTGCGGAGCGGGCAGAAGTTCGTCGCATGGCGGACCGATACCGTTAATCCCGGCACATCTTCTTATCCCTGCATAAGCATCTCACCAGCTGGAGCGCTTTACTATTTCTGCTGTCTTCTCCAGGGTGGAGCATAATTCGGATCTTTGAGCAGTCCACGTTTCGTTATTTCGCGGCGGCCAGTCTCACGATCGTCGTCAAATCGCACTGACAGTTCTATGACGTTGCCATCAGGGTCTCGGAAGTACATAGAGAGACGAATCTCGCCATGCGCATCCTGGCGCACGATTTCTACATTATGGGCGCGCAGGTGCTCAATCCATTTGTCATAATCGTCCAGGTCGATAATGTAGCAATGGTGGTATCCAGCTTCTACCTGCTCTGCCGGCTGGAATGGCCCGCCCATAGGGAAGATATCGATCAATGTTCCTGCGAAATTTACGGTCCTAATCCAGCCTCCGGCTATACCGTATTGCTCCCAGTGATGCTCTGAAGCGCCAAGAATGTCAGTGTAAAAACGCACTGTTTTTTCTTGGTCCTTTGCAACGAGCGTCCAGTGGTCCAGTCGTTTCACCGGAGGCGGTGCTGTTGCCGTTGATTTTGTTTTTTCTGCATGTTGTGTATCAACCATTTCGTTTTACTCCTCTTTGTCCAAGGCATCGCGCCGAATCCAAGGAATCTCTTGCCGTGCATTTTTTGCCCGACTGATTTGCCGTATCCGGCCAATCAAAAACATAGATTTCTCCTGCGAATGCAGACAGCATTCGCTTCTTGTCTATTTCTTCGATTTACGCTATCCTTTTATCCTGTGGCACCTCATCGTGAGGCGCCTCATTAATGAGGATACTCAATAAAATTGGCTATGTCAACCCGAAAGAAAAAAGAAGCAATAAAACCCAGCGCAAAGAACAAATCAGAGGATTGCATGCGCGCTTTGATGTCAACGACAAAAATGGTTCAAAGATATGGAACCTCCAAATTCGCAGAGCACCCTCAGTTCAGTAAACTATCAGGACCACGGGTGGGTGTTCTGTTTAAGGTCCAGTCTGCGGGCGCCATACGGATGGGTGACCTGGCAGCCAAGCTCATGGTCGCGCCCAGGACAATTACCGATTTAGTGGATGGACTGGAGCGCGATGGTTTCTTGCGCCGCATTCCCGATCCCTCAGACAGGCGTGCCACTCTTATCGAGCTGGCTCCTGAGATTAAGAGTGACTTCAACAAGATCGCAGTCATCCGCAAACAGTTTCTGCAGGAGATGTTTTCTGTCCTGTCTGATGAGGAACAAGAAGAGTTGGTTCGTTTGCTCGATAAATTGCAACAAGGACCTCTCTCTAAATTTGCCCAAACCGCGGAGTTCGTAGAGTAAGTTACAATTCGAAGGTCCCGCTTAGCGATGTACTGAGACCACGTATGAAAACACTTAGCGTAGAAGATCTCGAACGGGCAATCGACAATGCAGATGTTTGCGCCATGGTTGAACTCGGCAAGCGTTTTTGTTATGGCGATGGTGTCGAGAAGAATTTCGACAGAGCAAAAGAGCTGTTTCAAAAAGCCGCCGACCTGGAAGATGCCGATGGAGAGACATGGCTTGCTCGTTGTCTTTTTACTGGCAAAGGCGTCGAGCGAAACTGGAATCTGGCTCTCGAGTACTACAAAAGGGCCGCAGCTAAAGGTCACGCAGGAGCCGAGATCAATCTCGGCGCGCTCTATGCCGCTGGTCTTGGTGCACCGAAAGATCTCAAGCAAGCAGAGCAATACCTCGGGCATGCAGCCGATAAGGGACTGCCTGTCGCTCAATTTTATCTCGCCAATTTAATAGCGGCGTGCTCCGGCACCGAAGGTGATACCGACAGGGTAATCTCATTGTTAGAAGCAGCCGCGAAGGCAGGTGAATCCGAGGCGCTGGCGGAGCTGGGACGATGCTATGAATATGGGACACTGGTTCCCGCCGATTTCGCTCGTGCGCTGACATACTATGATCAAGCAGCGGCTGAAGGCAATATCGAGGCGGAGATAGGCCGCTACAGGCTGGCGGCCATCGCGGCGAACGGGACAGGAACGTTTGATACGAAGAAACTTTTTGAATTAGCCGAAGTCGAGTCCGAGCACGTCAAGGGAGAGCCGCAGGAGCTGGACTTTGAAGGGGCGCGCAGGAGGCAAGCTGGCTTTGATGCGGACAATTTTATCGATCTTGCCAAATCGTGCGATCTAAATGGCGATTTTGAAAATGGTCTCAAGTATATGCGGAAGTGCATGGAAGCTGACGGCTTCCAATCAATGAGCCCCTATGTGCAGAGCCAGATTGCCGCTTGGGTTTATTTCAGGGAGAAGGAAGGTTGCACCGAGTATTTTGATGCGCTTGCCACCATGGATGGTGTGCACCTTATCACAAGAGAAAAGGATCTCTCCATTTACGTTCCATCTGGTAATGGCGGCTATTCAGCTCCGGAAATCGAGGTGATTCGGGAGTGTGTGCACGCCTGGAACTCAGCGTTGGACAATCGATTCAACATTACCGAAGCCGACGACTGGCAATCAGCGCACATACGTTTTGTTCCTGTCGAGAGAGAATTGTTCTCTGACACTTGCGATGCGAGAACCTATCATCCCAGGCGAAAACAATCTGCAAGCTCGGGCTCGAAAATTCAGACAGTTTTTCGGGTAATAATGGGGCTGATCGATCGTAACCCATTTAAGGCGTATCTTGTCGGCGGACGGGCGAACCTGATACCTGTACGTGAACGTGCTTTAATTCAGCTTCCCAGGCGATCATTGAGGTCGAGAGATGATGTTGCAAATCTTACAAAATTATGCCTGCATGAAATCGGTCACGCTCTCGGTCTGGTTGCCCATTCAATTTTTTGTGACGATATTATGTGCTTTGGATGGAGCCACCAAAGGAAGTTATCAATGCGAGACGTCTATGCAATCAAAATGCTCTATGATGAAAACGCGAATGCAAAGATTATGGAAATTATCGAAGCGGCAGTCAGGCGGGAAAACAAATATGCCCTGCGCCGATTAGGCACGCACTACATCTTCAACTCGCGGTATAGAGAAGGGGCTGAACTCTTATCAAAGGCAAGCGAGCTTGGCGACGCGGAAGCACAGATGTATCTGGGCATTTGCTATGGTACCGGCCGTGGTGTCAAGAAGGATCAACATAAAGCAATCGAACTTGTCGAAAAAGCGGTTGCCCAAGGGCATATTCGAGCGCACACTGTACTCGGTGCCTGCTATTCACTGGGTTATGGTGTCAAGCAAGACTTCGTGAAAGCGGCCGAACTTTTCGAATACGCTGCCAGCTATGGTGACACGGAGGCAGCAAAACAGCTTGCCATCCTCAGATCGTTCGGTTGTGACGGAGGCGCAGGCGATCAGGATAAAGTCGAGCAGGCTTTGAAAGTAGCAGAATCCGCCGGCGATTCCAATACGAGCGGCATTCGAAGAATGGACGCTGTCCTTCGCAAAATCGATGGATTTGTCGCTGCTAAGAAGCAATAAACTGCTGGCACAATTTATTTGCGCCGCCACATAGTCCTCAATGAATTGGCCCGTCTCCGTCTTTACTGCGGGAGAGTCTCATTAGAGCATCGCCAGCGAGACGACATTTCTTTTTGTCCAGGATTTCGCTGCCTATCGAAGCATAAAACTCGAGTGCTGGCTGAATCCAGGGCATGACTTCCCATTCCATCCGTCCATAATCTCGTTCGATGCATACATCAGCCAACTTCTTGAGCAGTTTCGTACCAATTCCTCTGCCCCGGTATTCTTCCTGCACGAAGAGATCTTCAAGAAACAGACCTGGTTGTCCTTGCCAGGTTGAGTAGTTTTGGAAGAACAATGCGAACCCAATCGCTACATTATCGATTTCAGCAAGCAGGCATTCGAATGGTGGCTTCATTGATTGCATTTGGATCGCGATCTCTTCTGAACTAGCGGTTGCAGCTTCAGGCATTTTCTCGTATCGCGCCAGTTCTTTGATGAAATTGACGATCACTGGAGCATCACTTGCCTGTGCGAATCTGACTACTACTTCTGTTTCAAGGGTGTTTTTCACAGTCTTTTGACTCCTGGAGTGCAATCAATGGGCAGATTTTAATTCTGCAAGGATCCTTGGCGCTATTTTTTCCTAGCTGCTTGGTACTCCAATTGCTCCTTCATTTGCGCGGCCAAGTTTGAATTCAAAACCTTCGATAGCAAAGCAAAATCAACTTTAGGACTGATAAAACACCGCGCAACATCGGCCAACGTCACACCGTTGCCGTCGCCGCCCTCCGGAATTATTTGATCCCCAGTTTCAATCTCGCCTTCTTCAAGCACGGCCAGGTAAAACCCCCATTTACCGCTTTTGTAAAAGCGCTTGACCATGCTTGGATCCCCGAGTCTGATTCCCAACTTAAAACAGGGCATGCGCGGTTGCGTAACAACGAAGCGTGCCGTGCCTATCTTTAGCTTGTCACCAATACAAATCGAGTTTTCATCAAAACCAGAAGTCGTCAAATTTTCACCAAAGCTGCCCCACTCCAGATCACGACCGGGCATTTCTGTCTTCCAATATTCATACTGTTCGTCTGGATAGGCATAGACAGCTTTGTCCGTTCCACCATGCACTGTCAAGTCAGCTTGTTCGTCGCCCTCTAGATTCAATCTGCGGGCTTTGACTTTTCCTTCGACAGGCAATTTAAAAATGCCGGTAGCAAGCTGGCTACCATTCCAGTCAATATTTTTAGCCTTGCTCACACAGATGCGTAGGACCACTGGAGATCGGGTCAAATGTCTTCACCAGCTGAATTAATCTAAGAGAGCCTAGCACAGTCGCAATAACTCCTCAAGGCTACGGGCTGTTGGTTATTCGGCTACTTCAAAACTGCTATCTCCAGCTCCTGACGGACCAAGCGATTCGTTGGATGACCGCCCAAATCGGAGTTCTAACTGCCTTACGGTTTCGGCACATCCAAGCCGTTCTCTTGAAGCGCCAGTGTTTCTCCAAGATCGGGGGTATGGCACCGTATGTAATACCGAGACAATCCTTAAAATGCACTTCACACTTCCCAGTCAGGCAACGGCTCACGATGTTGCTTCAATAAAAATGGTATTTTCTTGCGACCAACGCGAGCCCCTACGATACCACCAACAATGGCACAGATTGTGTCCATATCGCCGCCGCTAGACGCGGCATTCCACAAGGCTTGCTCGTAATCCGTCAGGCTCTTGGATGCCATCCATATGCAGAAGGGCACAGTTTCCTCAGCCAGGCTACGCTGCCCATTCCCCAATTGTGTGGCTGCTTCTCTGGGAGAGGGTTTAGGTCCTAATTCTCGTGCTTCTATTAATTTGGAACGCACATTGCTTGCCGGAGTATTCGGTAGAACAG
>JAJPJO010000326.1 GCA_021324135.1 Pseudomonadota bacterium | reverse complement strand
CAGCGATGACGGATTCATTAAGGGATACAGAATCAGAGGTATTGGAATATCGCATCCACAGTGGATCAAGAATCCAATCGAACTTGACGAGGATCATCCTGCAACAATCCGTTGGTATCGCAAGCAGCTGAATCTTCCCGAGAGAGATGAGACACCAGGCATTCGGCCCGCCTTCTTCAAAGCGGAGTGGCTGTCAAAGGAATTTCCATCAAAAGAAAACGTTGCACTATCTGCATGGTGCCAAAGCGCTGAAGACCAGTTTTCCCAGCTGTTTCGCGAGCAAAAAGAATGGAAGCAGATCATCCAGCATACGGACTGTACTTTTCTTGTTAGTTCACACGGTGCCATTAAGGACCCTTTCATCTGTCTGGGTCATGACAGTTACAGCAGAGCTTTTGTGCTCTCTCTACGATCTCAAAAGCTGATCATTTGCCCAACCCGCACAAGTATCTTCTCAATCGCAGACTTAAGCTCTGCGTGAACTATCCTCACGTCGAGCTGTACGTAGATGCCAACGAACGCTCCGAGGACGAAAAATACGTCGAGTCGATCAGGGCTAAAGGCGGCGATTTTTGAGGCATGCCCAATCCTTGTTCAACTAAAAACATCTGTACGCCGGTCACTCTACTTGTGCTGATCAAAAAACCTCATCTTGTGCCATGATGTAGATCGACGCCGCAAGAGTTGACCTGGGGCGGGCGGAATGAAATCCTACACCGCTACGTTGATTATGTTCCTAGTGCTTTCTGGCACGGCGAAAGCCGAGTCAGAAGAACACATTCAATGTCCTGACTTTCCCGCCTACAAAAGCATCCTCGACGAGGGAGTGAACCGGCTCCAGCAACTCCGGCCCGAAAGCACCTATTACAGCCAGTCGCCTCGAAACCTCATCATGTACGGCGAATATGCAGGAGCCGCAAATCTCGATCCATCTGCCCGAATTCGTGCGCTGCGCGCGGCTTTGGACAAACTTACCCCGACTGGCTTGGTAGAAAACGCCATTCAGAACAAAGATTGGGACACGGTTGTTAGCATAATCATTCAATTACCAAAACAGCCCAGGCTTCCTTTCCCGCTTAAGATCGACGACTTGCGAAACCAGGCAGTAAAAGCCCTGAGCCAGGTCGGCCGGCGTTCGGATGTCTGGAGAATTATTGACGATTTGAGCGCCCAGGGGTGCGGCTACGTTTTGAAACCGAGCATGCCCGAAATTATCGCCATAAGCACTGACCAAGAACGAAGCAAAATAGTCGAGCTGACAAAAGCAACTGGAGCCAGCGAAGACGCAGCTCAAGCTCTTGAGCAGAAAGGCTGGTCAGCTGAGGCAGAGGGCATGTATATCGAGCTCTCTTCTGGTGTAAAGAAAACGCCTATGTCTCAGGCTCTCCTGGCGCGCTTCTATCGAAGACATGATCGGCCTGACAAAGCGAAGGATATTTATTCACGTTACCTAAGCGATGTAGACATAATGAGTTCCGGAGACCAATCCATGCTCAAAAACTGCATCTCGTCAATGGACATGATCAGTAATGATATCAAGTCTGGTACCAACGCTGGCGCTTACGACGACGTGATGAAACGCATCAAGGAGCTGAGAAGCACCTGCGTTCATCGAATTGAAAGGCTTCAATGCCTGGAGTTGTCGCAAAAGCTAAGCAATACAGGATGGGCACTGGAGAGCAGACAGGACTTCAAGTCTGCCAAGAAAATGTATTCGTCGGCGCTTGAAATCAAGGAAAAAAACCTGGGGGAAACGGACGTCGCAATCATACCGGTCTTGATCGACCTCGCGCGTGTAACGGGAAAACAAGGCAAAACGCACGATGCGAAGCAACTTTATTTGAGAGCTCTACAGATCTGCAGAACAAACCCAAGCGCTGATTATGACATACACATGCGAACTCTCGAGAGCTACGCGCAATTTCTCAGCGAAATACATGAATCAAAACACGCAGAATCCATCTACGCGATCGCAAGAAGTCTTTCTAAGCCGAGAAACATGCTGGTTAATCCGCAGCCGCTGAATCCTTAGTATCCCTTACTTTTGAGCATTGAGATTGGTTTCTCCCATGGTTTACATATAGAGCAAGCTAAGAGGCTAGGCAAGCCGAGCTGTTAGAGAAGCCACGATGCCGTCGATGTCCTTTCGGGAGTTTAGCTGGGATGCGCTCATTCCTAATTTGGGCAAAACATTTTTTCGCAAGAAATACAATTCGTCCATGGTGCTGTCGTGTGGATCGGCCTTCAACTCGTTCTCCGCGGTCGCGCGGGTTAGCGAAAGCAGAGCATCTTTCAAGAATGCCATTTTGGAGTAGTTGAGTTTTTCATACGTATCGCTGGCTTGATGATAGTGCTTCCACCTCCCACAAGAGAAGAAGAGATACGGCACTTTATTGAGATCAAATACAAACTGATCGCTCAGGCTTCCAGCGTATGAGTTCAGAATGGTCACCCACTGCATGTCATTTTCCGGCTCTGCGATTTTCAGAAGCGGCGACCACGATGAGCTACTTTCCATCCCCGTCACAAGCACAGCACTCGCTAGTTCCTCTATCTGTAGATCATGGCCGACGAGATCCATGACGAATGCACAGCGAACCGGCCGAGTATATTGATCCTCGTAGAAACGCGTTGAGCCCATCGATGCTCTATTAAGATAACCCCACTCTTCGCTGTCGAAAAAAGCTAAGACGACGTCGCAGGCGGCCGGCGATTTCGAAAGAGCCCTTCCAATTTCCAGAACTATCGCAATGGCGGCTGCATTGTCATCGGCACCGGGTAAGCTGCCGAACGTGTCGTAGTGCGCGCCGATCAGTATCGAAGGATCATTTCTATTTTTGCCCGGCGCCACGGCGATTATGTTCACCAATTTTTCCGCACCAGTCGTGGTGACCAGTTCTAACGCATCCCCCTCGTATGGTTGCATTCCTAGATGTTGAAGAACGGCGCACAGATATTTCCTGGCTCTCTTATGTCCAGGCGTTCCCATGGCCCGCCCGTCGCTTGTGGCCAGGATCTTCACATGTTCGAGTAAATGGTCCGCATCATCAACCACGCCGGTTCCTCTCCTTTAGTCTGCGGAAAACCATCTTAGCAAACAGCAAACAAAGCCCATCAAGTATCACTCCAGCCGTCAGATGCACATTTTACCGGACCCTGAATTAACATGTAAGGACGTCTTCGTTGCTCTACTTCTCGAAACACTTAATGAACTGTTCGTTACTCGCCAGGCATGAAAGGAACAGATCGGAAAATTGCATTGTGTAGAGCTCGCCCGGGCAATGAAGTGACCGCAAAAAAGAGACGGCAAATCCGGTTGTGGCACTTGGCGGCAATTATTGCCCTGATAACTCCTGCGGCTGGATTTTTCTATTTCGAGAGTTATGAACGATCGCTTCCTGGGGCCGGCTGGCCGCAGAGACGGATCCCTGATGTTTCTGGCAAATGGAAAAGTCGCGTCCGGTTTTCTTTGAACGGTGGACAGAAGTGGATTGACGGAACGATGGATCTTGTTCAAAACGGAACAAGTATAACTGGCTGGGCTGACGGAGAAGCCAACGGACAGTTCCCTATCACCGGTACTCTCATTCCACCCGATCAGATACAGATCAAAATTATGTTCGACAAGAATCGACAAGCACCTAACCGAGAGTCGGCTATCAATCTAGTCGGCACAGGTTTTTGCGACAACTCCTGCTACGGTCTTTTGCTCGTTGAGGTAGGCAAGAAATTTGGATACGTTGACCGCACCGGGAGTCTTTCGATACCACTGCAGTTTTACAGCGCTCAGGCGTTCAGTGAAGGGCTAGCGCTGGTCTCACTCGAACCAATGGGTAAGTGGTGGGACAGCAAAGATTATCGCGTCAAAACAAAATACGGATTTATAGACACTAATGGAACATTGGTGATTCCTCCGGCTATTTACGAGTATCCCCGCTCCTTCAGTGATGGTCTAGCGTATGTCGAGTTGTGGGAAGACGATGAGGCAAGAAGTCTCTTCATTGACAAAGATGGGAAAGTCGTCCTTGATTTCAAAGGTCGCAAACGAGTCGGAGATTTCCATGAGGGTCTGGCACCAATAGAGATTGTAATCCATGCTCCATAGGGTCCTGGAATGACTGGCTGTAGGTCAGTTTTTGGCATACCCTTGATTTTTTGTTTCGGAGATTAATGTCAGAATGGCATCATGAATAAACGTTCGCTCAAGCTGTGGAAATTGGGAACGGTGGCAATGGTCATTTTGTTCTGTGTCGGTTTGCTTGCCTTCTTGCCTGAGCTTGCACTGAACCGAATAATGTGCGCCCTTTCGCGGATCCAGTTCGACTCGTGCGATGATGGCGCGGCCAGGTATGACTGCCTGTATGCCACAAGGGACATTCGCGAAGGCGAAATTATCGACGTTGAGTCTGTGCGCCAGGAGACACTCAAGCGAGGTTTCGAGCAGCAAATTCCTTGTTCAATGTCAAAATCTCACGCGCTCGGCAAGAAGATGAAAACGGACATCAAGTCTGGTCACATCATCGAGTACAAGGACATCGAGTGGTTTTGGAACGACTCGATAAAGCCGCCGACGTACTGACCTACTTGGATGTAGCTTACCGCGCCTCGTAAGTAGGAAAACGCTGCAATGGCGGGACCGAGCTAGGTTTTGGTGACGTTCCGCATGGCAGGCAATAGCCGGGCCGAATTCATGATGAAGATTAGCTCCGAGCTGACATGAATGAATGCTGCTACCAGAGGGCTCAAATAACCAAACGCCGCCATGAGAACACCTAGCCCGTCCACAACCAGAGTTCCGGCAAAATTCGTTATGATAACTCGCCTGCAACGACGAGCTATTCGAACAGTTTCGACGAAGCGACCAAGATCATTTCCAATCAGAACCACATCTGCTGATTCTCGTGCAACGTCTGTTCCTGAGCCAATAGCAACGCCGACGGCAGCTTCCATCAATGCCGGTGCGTCGTTTATTCCGTCTCCAACCATTGCC
The DNA here is from genome assembly GCA_021324135.1 of Pseudomonadota bacterium. Classification (GTDB taxonomy): domain Bacteria; phylum Cyanobacteriota; class Vampirovibrionia; order Obscuribacterales; family Obscuribacteraceae; genus JAJPJO01. The sequence continues at coordinate 2,711 of JAJPJO010000326.1, read as the reverse complement.
ACTCGTCGCCCCGACATGGTTAGTCGTTTGATAAATTCTTGCTTTCCATCAGGAAGCACGTCAGCCTCGACTTCTGCTATCTCCAGTTTGTCTGCAATACTCTGTGCGATTGGCTTGGCATCACCAGTTAACAGAACAGACGCAATCCCCATGGCTTTCAAATCCGCTACGGCTTGCTTAGCTTCAGGCCGCAGCACATCTGCTACATGAATGATGCCCACTAGCTTGTGAGATTTGCCTACGAGTACCTCTGACGTTTCAGTCCTGGTGTTCGGCAGCGAGGCAATGTGAAAATCGTTCTCTTGAAATAAGCTTCTATTGCCGACCAAGACTTCTTCACCGTCAATCGTGCAGAAAATACCCTTGCCTGGCACGTACTTGAATTGTTCGGGATGCCTTACAGAAATCCCCTTGTTATGTGCTTCTTCAATGATAGCTTTACCTAATGGATGTTCGGATACCGATTCGGCTGCAGCTGCTAACTCCAACACTTCCGTCGTCGAAGCACCGTCGATGGTGTCAACGCAAACCACTGTCGGCGTTCCGTATGTAAGGGTTCCGGTCTTGTCGAATACGACCGTGTCTATCTGGCTCAACAGTTCCAGGAACAAGCCGCCCTTGACGATCGAACCTGCTCGCGCCGCACGGCCCACGCCACCAAGAATGGCCAGTGGTGTGCCAGCAGCAATTCCGCATGCGCCAGCCACTATCACAACTGAAATGGTTGATTTGATATCGTGCGTGATTAGAAACGTCAGCAAAGCACAACCAATCGCGAAGTAGACCAGATAGCCAGCCAATCGGTCGGCTGCCTTCTGTATAGGCGCCTTGTACAGTTCCGCAGTTTCCACGGCGTGAATGATTTTTCCAAACGCAGTATCTTCGCCTATGCCTGTAACGCTGACGTCAAGCGTTCCAGACTGATTCATAGTACCGGCATACACAAAGCACCCACTCACTTTTTCTGAGGGAATAGATTCACCGGTGATTGCCGATTGGTCGATATATGAGTGTCCCGATATAACAGAGCCATCCACCGGGACACGGCATCCGGGCTTGATTACGACAACATTGCCTGTCTGAACCTCTGAGAGTTTTCGCTCTTCTATAACGTTGCCATCTCGAACAAATGCCTTCTGAGGCAAGAATGAGACCAAGTGCTGAATAGCATTTCGGCCGCGACTCATGGTCAGCTTTTCCAGCGCTTCTGCAATCAAAACAAAGAATGTAATCAGCAGCGCCGTAAACGACTCAGAAATTACAAGCGCTGCAAACAAAGCGATTGACATGGATAGCTCCATCGTCATGCGCCTCTCCCTCAAATTAGACAATGCTTCTTCGAATATTGGATAGCCGCCAATCAAGGTGGTTGCGATAGCGACAACATTGAAGTAAGGCACATGAAGCCAGCACAACAGCACGCCGAACCCTACAAACGCAATCCGAATTAGTTCAGATCCCTCAAAACCAGGCGATTCGTGTCCGGAGTGCTCAATGACTGTCTCTGGCTCGACTTTTGCATTTGTGGACATCATGTCAGCCAGCCTCATTATTTCAAATATGACTTAACCAGATCGATCAAGTCTTCGGCTGCTTGCTCTCTGATTTGCGCATCTTCCGGTTTGCTTCCGCTTAACAGCAAGTGCGAACGGATATGACCCTCTACCACCTCAAACATCAAACCGTTCATTGCCCCTCGACACCCAGCGATGTGATGCAGGATCGCCGAACAATCCTGCTCTTCTTCAAGCGCCTTTTCGATAGCGTCTATTTGACCGCGTATGCGCCTGATACGAGCGATGAGCTTTTTCTTTTCTACCGTAGTATGCCCCATACATCCCTCGTCGTTCGAGCCCGCGATTATAGCATAGGGGGGCACCCTATATAGGTACGCGGTCCCAAGATAAAAATCCTGGCGCAACCAGGCTTTTCGCTTGATTTGTTACAAAGGTGGCTTTAAAATGGAAATGGTTATCGTTTTCATTTATCATGTTTCCGAGCAACCGAATTATTCGCAGGTACAACTAATGCTCCGAATAGGTCGAGGAACTGAGCAGGCGCACAATCGCGCAGCATAGAGGACGAGGATATTACAAAGACCGAGGAAATTTGTGATGAACACTGAAGATACGCGCATCCCCGTTACTGTCTTAACGGGCTTTCTGGGCTCGGGCAAGACGACTCTGCTTAATCGAATCCTCTCAGAAAATCACGGCAAGCGCATCGCCGTCATCGAAAATGAATTCGGCGAAATCGGCATAGACAACGCATTGGTCGTAAATTCAGACGAAGAAATATTCGAGATGAACAACGGCTGCATCTGCTGCACTGTGCGTGGAGATCTAATACGCATCCTTGGCAATCTGATGAGACGGCGCGACAAGTTTGACTACGTGCTACTGGAGACAACCGGGCTTGCCGACCCAGCACCTGTGGCTCAAACATTTTTTGTCGATGATGAAATGCAGCAAGCTTTCAGACTTGATTCCATCATCACTCTAGTAGACGCTAAGCACGTTTTGATGCATCTGGAGAGCAGTAGAGAATGCAGAGAGCAGATTGCATTTGCTGACATTGTGCTCCTGAACAAAACGGATCTTGCACCCGTAGAAGATCTCGATGAGCTCGAAAACAAGATTCGTTCAATGAACGCATTGTCTCAGGTGCATAGAACAAAAAATGCTGCAATTGAGATGGATAAGATTCTCGAT
>JAJPJO010000022.1 GCA_021324135.1 Pseudomonadota bacterium | reverse complement strand
TCGAAATCATTATCCTTTTGGCACAAATTGCACGGTCGAAATAGCTCAAGGAATCTTGGTTTTCTAAAAAATGCCCCCTTGGATACTATATTCATGAATAGGACGGGTTTTAACAAAATCGGTCGCGGAAGAGCAAGGCAGGGAGCGGAAATTCATTCCGGCTCCCGCCATTGCTCTTCCGTGATGCCGTTGTTGAGGGCTTGCTTCTGCGATGGTTAGCGCCTCAAGCTCGCCAGTCTTTCGCCGGCTTTGTCGATCGTGGTGTCGTACTTGGCGAAGCACAAGCGAATGAAGTTTGTGCGCGCCCGTTTGCGGTAGAAGCCAAAACCGGCGATCACTGCCAGGCCGCTCTGGAGCAAAAACGCCGCTGTCTGGCGATCGTTCTTGAAGCCCAGTCCATGCGCATCGGCGTAGAGGAAGTAGGTCCCTTCCGGTCTCAGGAAGGAGAGCCCCGCGTCCGCCACATAGCCGGCCAGCCGATCGCGCAACGCCTCGTACTTGACGCGCATGCCATCGTAGAAGTCCTGCTCGAGCTGCAGCGCCTGGATGGCTGCGATCTGCATTGGCGAGGGTGCCACGAGGGTAGTGTAGTCGTGCAGGCGTTGCATCGGTTGGCAGAACTGTCTTGGCGCCACCGCCCAGCCGATGCGCCAGCCGGTGACGTTGAACGTCTTGGACAGGCCGCTGCAGACGATGGTGCGATTCTCCATGCCGGGCACGGTGGCCAGGCAGATGTGCCGCCGCCCGTCATAGACCATGTGCTCGTAGATCTCGTCGGTGATCGCGACCACGTTCCACTTGTTGCAAAGCTCCGAGATAAAGCAGAGCTCGTCGCAGGTGAAGACGCGCGACGTCGGATTGTGCGGATTGTTGATGATGATCGCCTTGGTGCGCTTGTTGAAAGCTCCGGCCAGTTCCCGGCGGTCGAACGTCCACTCGGGCGGCCGCAGTTTGACGAAGCGAGCCGCACCACCGGCGGTGACGGTGTTGGGCAGGTAGTTCTCGTAGAACGGCTCGAAGATGATCACCTCGTCACCGGGATTGACGACACTGAGGCAGGCGATGCTGATTGCTTCGCTGGTGCCGCAAGTGACGACGATCTCGTGCTCCGCATCGACGCTGAGATCGTAGTGACGATCGTACTTGGCCGCGATTGCCTGACGCAGCGGCGGGTGACCCCAGGTGTCGAGGTACTGATTGAAGTCGCCGGCGATGGCGTCCATCGCTGATCGCTTCAGAATCTCGGCTGTGGTGAATTCCGGGAGACCCTGGGCGAGATTGACCACCGTGCCGGCTTGAGTAGCCTGGGCGTTTTTCCGCATCACGCCTCTGATGTTGGAGGGTGGAATAGAACCAATACGGTCGGCCAGACGTATCCTGCTCATGAATGTCCTTTCGTTTTGCCATTGGTGAATGAAGACAGCGAGCCGTGAGGACCGCGCCAGGGCAACGGAGCTCACGGTTCGCACAACCAGGCGGCTTCATGACCGCCTTTATTTGACGATTTCGATCTTCGTTCCGGTAGGAGGATGACCGAACTCGCTCACGGCCTCGCCGCCGCGCTTGAACAGCTCCCAGAAATTCGTGCCCCAGCCGGAGCTGCCGGGAGCGAAGGCGATGTCGCCCTCAGGCACGCTGAAGCTGCCATCAGTGACGGTGGCGCCGCGAACCTTGTCGCCGGTCAGAACGCGAACGCGCGTGCCCATCTCCACCCCCTCCAGCATCGGCGCACCCTCCTGCACGGAGGTCTTGATGTTGCCGAACGAATCGACGTAGGCGACGACGCGCTCGGGCATGTCGGGAATGGAGTTGACGTCGAGCTCGCCATCCAGGAAGTCGTAGGCTTCCATGCCTGCGGTGATTTCCAGACAGCGGGCGATGACGCTGGGGAAGTTGTCGCGCGAGCGGAACTGGCTGCCGCGGCTGGAAGCCTTGGTCCTGTAGAGCGAGACGATGTGCTTCTTGACGAAGGACAGCGAGTAACCGCTGTTGACGACGAGCAGCTCGACGCCGTTGGTGAGCTTGGCGTAGACCAGGCCCTCCCCTTCATTGTCGGCGCGCGCCTGGCTGTTGTCCTTGCGCGGGGCGCAGTTGGCGAAAACGAGCACGCGCATATTCTTGCGCGGGCGCATCGCCAGCTGGGCAACGACGAAACCGGTGGCGATCGTGTCGAAGGATTTGACCGCCGTCTGGATCATGCGGACATCCGGTTCGATCAGCTCAGCCAGGGAATCGAGGATCTCCGACCAGGCGAGGTCGCCCATGGCGTAGTCACAGATCAAATGCAAGACTTGCTTTCTCATGCGGGTCTCCGTTTGTTAGTACTCACACCAGCATCCGCTGCGGGTTTGCGGCGGCTTGCCGTCCGGCACCATCTCCAGGCTCTCCGGTAACCAATCCTGCCAATCCGGAAGGAACGGCGGGCGCGAACGTTCAAACACCAGGCTCGTCCAGAGCAGGAGGTGATGAGGTTCAGGGATTGGAAGACTTAGATTGGCTGGATTACTACAGATAGAAATGGAGCAGGTAATTGACAAGCCTATAAAGTCTCAGCGCATAACATCCAGAGTTGCAAAGATTTGTAATTCAGATGAGCTGT
>JAJPJO010000541.1 GCA_021324135.1 Pseudomonadota bacterium | reverse complement strand
TGGATCTTCAAAAGCCGGCCCTGAAAGATCTGGACAAGCTCATCAAGATGCGCCCCACTATGTGGCGCGCTTATGCTCTTCGCGGCGACACATATGTTGATGCGCGCGAGTACGAGAAGGCCATTGCCGACATCAACACCGCGCTGAAGCTGGCTCCCAGACCGACATCCTTTATGTTCTATACCCGCGCTCAGGCTTATAATGCGCTCGGTCAAACGGATAAGTCGCTCGCAGATTTCAAAACTGTGATCGAGCTTGCAACGAAGGAAAACGATAAAGATCGGCTGCACGAAGCGTATATGTACCGAGGGCAGGTTCTATACAATTCAGGAGATTACAAAAAAGCAGTTGAGGACTTGACGCAAGCCATCACCATTGGTGGCTTGAGAGACGAGTTGATTCTTCAGCGCGCCAGCGCCTATGAGAAGTTAGGTCAGTACGACCTGGCGATTGCCGACTACAGCAAACTACTCTCGGTAAACCCGGAGGACGAAAGCGCTTATGAGAAACGCGGTCGCCTCTACCTCGCTGCAAAGAAATTCGACAAGGCATTAAGCGATGCAAACAAGGCGATCTCCAATTATCCTGGCGAAAACCCGAGCAGGCTCTACAAATTCCGCGCTGAAGTTTATCAAAAGATGGGCAAAGCGGATTTGGCAAATAAAGATCTTCTGAAGGCTAAGGAACTTGAGCGCGAACAACTGTAGAATGCTTGGCTGAGGGAAAAATATGAACCTGACTACTCATAACAACATCACGATTCCAGCTTTCATGTACGGCACCGCCTGGAAAAAAGGCGAAACGGCTCGGCTTGTAGAACTGGCTGTCGATGCCGGATTCAAAGCAATCGACACAGCCAATCAACTGATTCACTACAACGAGGCACTGGTTGGAGACGCTCTCCTGAGCTTGCAGAAGAAAGGCGTGCAGCGTAAAGATCTCTTCCTCCAGACCAAATTCACCTCGGTCGATGGTCAGGGCGGCCAGCAGCCGTATGACGCCAGGGCGGATTTAACCACCCAGGTGAAACAATCCGTCGACAGCTCACTCAAACATTTGCATACCGACTGGATCGACTCGTACGTTTTGCATGGACCATATTCACGTTATGGTCTCGACGAGCGCGATTGGGAGGTGTGGTCCGCGATGGAAGAGTTCTATCAGGGCGGAACGGTCAAAATGATCGGCATCAGCAACGTTAATGCCGACCAACTATCCGACCTTTGCAATGAAGCGAAAGTGAAACCAATGGTGGTGCAAAACAGATGCTATGCCGTGCGCGGCTGGGATATGGATGTTCGCGAAATCTGCCGCCAGCACAACATCATCTATCAGGGATTCTCGCTGCTGACCGCCAACCCAAATGTCTTGTCAGACCCGGCGGTTCAAGCCATTGCGAAGCGGGTAAATGCCACCGTCACCCAGGTAATCTTTCGTTTCGCGCAGCAAGTGGGCATGCTGCCGCTCACGGGCACGACCAATGCCAAACACATGAAAGATGACCTCGAGGCGCAGAATTTGCAGCTGCAACCCGAGGATGTGAAACTGATTGAAACGATTGGCTTAGCAGCGCGCTATTAAAACCACCAACCGTTAAGCGCTCAGATATAATCGGATTTAGTCCGAACCGGCTTGCCGCTGGCGCTTACAAGAGTCGCCCAGGCTTATGGTGGCACATGTGGTGCACACTGATCAGATGAAGCAATCGCTCGATGCGAAAAAAGCGTTCAATTGGCGCTGGTTTCTCAAAGCCGCGGCACTCTGTACGCTCATCTACGTAGCATGCATGTACGTTTATTTTTGTCCGCTGGTAGACCAGGGGATATGCAACAAGATCATTTTCCATCCTGAGAAGAAAGATGGTCCATGGACCGTCCGATCGGTAGCGGGTCATGAATACCAGGACGTTTTCTTCAAGAGTAAGAATGGCTCTAAACTGCACGGCTGGTACTTTCCAGTAAAGGATGCAAAATATACTTTTTTATGCATGCACGGCAACGGCGGCAATCTCGCCTATCGAACACCCGAGATGGAATTGCTTCTCGGCACTGGTTCGAGTGTATTGATGTTCGACTATCAGGGCTATGGAATGAGTGAAGGAAAGCCGACCTTGAGCGGTGTCGTCGATGACGCTCAAGCCGCCTATAATTTCCTCGTTCGGGAAAAGCATGTTGATCCACAACATCTGATACTATTCGGCGAATCGCTTGGAACCTCAGTTGCCGGAAATCTCTCGCGCCGAGTCGAATGCGCAGGCATTGTCTTGCAGTGCCCGATCGCTTCCATACGACGCCGAGCATGCGAAATCGTCGGTCCCGTATGTATCTATCCCGACTTCTTGTGGCCATCAGCGGGATTCGACAACGTCGGAATATTCAGAGAGAAACACGCACCACTGCTGCTTATCTCAGGCACGTTGGACCCGATGATTCCAGTCGCTCATGGTGATGATCTATTTAGACAAGCTAGTCAGCCGAAGACATATGTGCGCATCGAAGGCGTCGGGCACACAGGCGATCCCAGGCTCACGACAGCTCCGGAATACGCCAGGGCATTAAATGCGTTTCTGCAACGATTATGAACCGAGCTGGCTGGAGGGTCGAAGAACCCAGGCAGCATCGCTAACTCATTGACCTTCACGGTCCCTTAACGGTGTTCGATGTTACTGTGTCCGTGTTAGTTCGACTTTACCATCCATTCGCACACCGGCACCCACACTCTTTCCAGGGTGTCGTGCAGATGCGAATTGACGAGTTACACTCCCATGCCATCGCCGGCACAGTTCCTAGAGGTTTTAGAAAATGAGTACAACCACCGACCTGCCTCCAGTTCAGAAAGCACCCGAGAAACACGGAGAAAAATCGCATCAGTCCTCGCAAACAACACTTGACGTTCACCCGACGAAGCCCGACTTCAATAGCGGACTCAACCTTGGAATAAAGGGCGCCATTGCCAATGCTCAGCTTTCCGTCGACAAGAATTTCGGCGATTTATCTTTTACAGAGCCAGGAAGTGACCATGCCACCGATCGCGCTCAGACGCAGCTTTATCGCTACACCGACTTGATCACGAGAAAATCAGCAGATGCTGGACAAAAGGTGGTCGACGGCACCGGTCATGGTGGCGCTGGCAGCGACGCCACTTGCAAACCCGCCGCCGATGCTGCTGAAAACAAATCTTGCGATAACAATCAAAAGGAATCAGACAAGAAAAAAACCGAAGCCAAAGAAGACTTCGATAAAGAAGTTCCGAAGGACAAAGATTCGCAGCAGGTGAAGGATATCGGGCATGCCATCATAGATGGTGACCACGCAAAGGTAAAGCAGATTCTCGATGGTATCAGCGATCCCGCGGAGAGGCAGAGAATCATGGATAAGGTGAATGAAGCGTTCAAAAATGCAGACATAAACGCCAAGCTCGACCGGGATCATCAAGGCAACTACTTCATAATAAATCCCGAAACAAATACAGCAATGAAGATCCCAACCAGTGGCGATCCATACCTCGTTGATGTCAAACCCCGTCCGGGTGGCGGATTCAGCGAGGGCGCACCGGTGATTGGCATGAGCCCCGGCGAATTCAACAACTCTTTGATTGAAACAGGAAACACGAACGCAGATCAATCGCTTGCGCCGAGCGACAATTCATTGTTGCCTCAGATGAAGGGCGATTCGCAATGGTCTCGGCTGGAGGATGGCACGCTCGGAACATATGTTCCTGGCGACGGCTATACCGTTGGATACTATCTCGGCGCTGATGGAAGTATTGGCTGGCCGAATCCCGGAGGCAATCCTCCCATCTTCTGGAGACCTCGACCAGTCTAACTTGGGTTTAAATTCGACCGGTCCAACTCGGGTTTAAGTCGGACGGTCTGAAAGTGGGTTTGAGTCGAACAGTAAAAGAAGCGCATACTACATTGCGCTTCTTTTATCTTTTCACGACATCCGAGGCAGCGATGCTCATTAGGAATCAAGACATTGCGCTGTCCTGGACTTACCGCTATTATGGCGGCGAGCCGTTAGCCGAGATCGAGGTTGCCCAGTATCAATGCAGAAGTTATTGCTCGTCGATGACGACCTCGATCTGAGCAATCATTTATCCGAGCTATTGGAGCCGCACGGCTGGAACGTAGAGAGAGCCAAAACCGGCGCCGATGGTCTGCATTTGCTGAGCAACTTCAAGTACGACTTTATTTTGTTGGATTGGAACCTTCCCGAGCTCACGGGACTGGAGATTTGCCGAAGGTACAGAGCATCGGGTGGAGAAACGCCAATCATCTTTCTTACCAGTAGAACTGCCATCGATGATAAAGAGTCCGGATTGGATGCAGGCGGTGATGATTATTTGACAAAACCGTTCGAGGTGCGCGAGCTGTTGGCCAGAATCAGAGCGGTGCAACGTCGCCGCGGTCGAGCGTTGCCGGGCAAACTGCAAATCAAAGGAGTCACCATTGATCCGCAACTGCGCAGAGTGAGCTACCAAAACAGCGAGGTACAGTTATCCTTGAAAGAATGCAGCATACTAGAGTACCTTGTGCAAAACGCCGATCAATACTTCACTTCGCCACAATTGTTCGAGGCAATCTGGCCGTCTCAAGCAGACTCGTCGGAGGAGGCGGTGCGAGTGCACATGAAGACATTGCGTGGCAAACTTGCTCGAATCGGCTGTGCCAATCTCATAAGAACAGTCCTCGGCGCCGGGTATATTGTCGAGTCAAAGGGTGAGCTTGGGTAGAGCCAGGATATGCCGAGACCGAAACTTCGAATCATTCACAAGGGCTTGCTGCTCCTCCTCATCCCATTGACACTGCAGCTGGTGCTATTTTTTCAGTTGCTTTCCCTCGAATCAAAGGCTGAGAAATTGGCTGCGGAAATAGACATACTTAGCGCGCGACAAGCGCTAATGAGCTCTCTGGTGGGTTCGTTCGGTGACGGAGTCATAAGGATCTTCGGCAAAATAACAGGTGATACGCCCGGAAACATAAGGGATGCAGCGTCTATACAACGCATGGACAAGCGCCTGAAGGAGGCGCGCAAGTTCCTCCAGCCGTCCAAAGATCCATATGATGCAGATTTGCTGGAGTTATCAGACAAGATCGCCAAAGAAGAAATGGCTATGCTCGACGACTTGGACCGGCTCGAATTAACCAATGCGGAGAGCAACCCATTCGAAAGGCTTGCTGCCGCCGGTAAAATACGGGGGCGCTGGTACAGGTTTGCAACCGGGATCGGGAAGTTGAGGGACCAAGCTGATTCGCAGCTGGTTATCTTGAGACAACAGATCGCCGAGAATCAGGCGAGCCGAGCCAGAATCCGATCGCAACTATATTTTGGCATTGCAGCGGAAGTGGCTATGACTGTGCTCTTGTTGTTGCTCTTCATCAATGACATAACCAGACGGTTGGCACTTTTGGTTCAAAACGCTTATTTAATTCCTAGCGGAAAAACGCTCGTGACGACCGTTGGCGGCACTGATGAACTTGCCTTTCTCGATTCGGTTTTACATGCTGCATCAAATCAATTACAGCAAGAAGCCGAGTATCGCCGCTCGTTGATGGAGATGGTGGCACATGACCTGCGCTCGCCGCTTATCTCTGTGAAACTGGCTCTGGAGCTGCTTCTCAAACCAGAGCCCGAGGATGCGCGAGCAAATCGCGTCGTCAGCATCAAGAGAAACGTAAGTCGATTGCTCGTGTTGATTGAAAATCTTTTGACGATCGATAAATTGGAGTCCGGCAAGCTTGAGCTGGATATTGATGCGGTAAGTTTAAAACGGGTCACGGACGAAGCCTTTGAGGCTATTGCAGCTCGTGCGCAAGATAAGAATATTCAGTTAGTAAACAATGTTGGAGCAACAGTGGTGGCAGCCGACAAAGACCGGCTCTTGCAGGTGATCACAAATCTCGTGTCTAACGCGATTTCTTATTCGCCGAACAACACGATTGTGAGCGTCAGTTCCGAAGCGAAATCTCATGAAGTCGTACTCTCGGTAAGCGACCAGGGGCCAGGTATTTCGCGCGACAAGCAAGATAAACTGTTCCAAAAATTCTATCGCAGCTCTCCCTCCGACCAGGTGGAAGGGTTTGGCCTGGGTTTAGCAATCTGCAAGCTGATCATTGATGCGCACGGCGGAAAGATAGGCATTTCAACAAGCGAGGGCAAAGGAAGCACATTCTGGTTTTCACTGCCTGCCGAGCCTGATGTATAGCTCATTGTCACATGCTACTGCAATGCATTGGAGCTAGTGCCTAATCCATCACCCTGATCTTCTCGCGCCTAAGATAAAAAGGAGCTTCCCCGCTTCTCCAGGGTCCACCATTGTAGCCCGGTAACACATGTCGAAGCACATAGCCTTCCGAAGTTGAGCCGGGCGACGTAAGTGCCTGCGGTGACTCGATACCCGGGGATGACCTTCTTAATTCGATTCCCTGCCCTTCCGGCAAGAGGCGATTGATCCCTTCGACAACAGTTTCCGGGTCAAGACCTGCGCGGTATGCTCGCTGCATGTATGCTATTAGATCTTTGTTTATTTGATCAAAAGCATTCTCTTTGCCTAACTGCTTAGCCGCCTGGCTCCATTTCGCCGCAAATTCCTTGCTTGCCTCGGAAAGTCCGCCCAAGGCGCCGGACTCCAAACCTCGCATCTGCTCTGTCATTCGAGACGAAGGCTTGCCTAATGCATTTCGTGTTACTTCTTCGCTGATTTGACCCATGAGCGTGCTTGCTGTTTCTCCCGGCTTCAGATGCTCGAAGGGCGACATGGTGTGAGCCTCATATTGCCCGGATTTTGGATCGAATTCAAGAAAGCGTGACGAGCCCTGCAAAGCCATGTAAACCTTGCCATTCTCACCCACTTCCATTCTCGCCGGCGTACGGGAGCTCACTTCATTGAGGAACAGCTTGAAATTAGGGTCACCACTCATAGTGGCAAGAGCCTGGCTGAATTTTTGCGGATCACCGGCAGTAAGAGCCTCAATCAGCTTCTTGCGATTCTCCTGCCCTGCCTCTTGTGAAAGAAAACTTTTTTGCTCGATACGCTCTGCGGCGGCCTTGCGATCTTCGCCGGTTGAAGGCTGAGTAACCTTTACCAGTGGACTCTCCCAGGAGTCGCCCCCTAACTCGAACGCTGAGTATCTATAGTTGGCTCTGCCGGTCACTCGCCCTTCGGTCCCATAACCCGAAAGAGGTGGAACGTCCAGATGCCTGACTTTTGCTTCTTCGCCGACAGGTACAAGCGAACGCGTCGGAAATGACTTCGATCCCGGTGGTTCAATTTGCGACCAGTCTAAAGGCTGTGGCTGTCGCTCCTTCGTCTTGTCACTGAGCGCCTCGGGCTTATGTCTTATAGTTCCTTGCTGCGCGTCTGTCATATAGGTCCCTCCCGCAAAAAAAACATGCCAACAACGGCATTTTCCAGACTATGCGTCACCGAGGTGTCACTAAGCCGAAAAAACGGACGAGCTATTTTGCGGACTGCTTGTCCCAGCGCACGCGGCTGAGAGAATAAGGTGGAATTACAAGCACGCCCATGTGTATTTCCGCAGGCACAGGCGGAACAATATCGGCTGTATCGAGGATGCCCAGCGGCAGCGTTTGCGCCACAGCCGGCGCCCCTGATCCATAACCTTCCAAACTCAGTTTGCGAGTCTGATTGCTTGCGTTTTCAATGATCAGCGTTTCCTCCCGCTCTGCATTAAAAAGACCAGCCTCAACAGGTGCATAGTCCTCCGCAACCGGACCTCCGCCTGGAAGCCGCTTCCCGCCTTCCTCGGTCAAATGCTGGTACCTGACTCCACCGTTGGCGGCCTGATTCAGCCAGGTCAAAACGGTGACGAGCGTTGAGGGGCGCCAGGCACCACTGGCGGTGCGGACAAAAACACGCTTGTTTTCCGCAAAGCTCATTTGAAAGAAAATAGACATAGTCACTGATGGATGGCGCAGATACGCCATGGTCATCTTAGCCGCCAGCAAGGCGCGCATATTGCCTGTCAGAGGCGACTCCTTTTCGTGGTCCACGCCGCGCGTGCTCCACTCCGTAACCCATATTTCCTTGCCCGGGCACTTTTGCTCGATAAACTTGAGCATTCGGTCGACGCCGCCATCGCAGCGGCCTAACATCGCACTAAATATCACCGCGGGCGGTGCGGTTCGAGACTGCTTGCCCAGAGCCTCGAATAATCTCGGATACAAATGCACAGTTACTGCATCAAACCAGGGAGCCGACGAGAGGCTCCTGTCCCACTGCAGCTTGTGTTGATTGGATTGATTGCGAGTCGGCAAATGAAACAGCCCGGCAGCCGCCTGTGCTCCTGCAACTTTGGAATCTGCTTGAAGATAGGGCTTGATCGCCTTGTAGAATTCATAGACCCTGCGCATCGCCGTCGCCTCATCGGGCCAGACTTTCAAGACATGCGGGTCCATTCCGAGCGCTGCCCAGAATTCATTACCCATCTCAATGTGGCTTGGCAAACTGCCTGCCTCGCGCATCTTCTTGAACCAGGCGGCCTGGCTTTCGGGAGTATCAGTCTCCAGATTCGGCACCAACACCACATCGGCAAAAATTTGATCGGCGAACTTCAAGTAATTATCGATGGTGTACCCTTGCGGATAATGACGTCGGATTGACGGCAGAGATTGATACCAGAACTTGGCAAAGTCCGAGCCGTTCGGATAGGACTGAATGTAGCAAAGACCCGGTCGCCACTTGTAATAGTTGCTCTGAGAGCCACCGGGAAAACGAAGAAATCCTATGTTCATCCGCTTCAAGAGCGCAATCTTTTCAGGGTCCTCAGTCACATCACTCCAAAACGGCTCTACCGAAGCGCCAAGTATTCGCTCGGGCAATTTCCTGGGTTTGCCGTACGGAACAAGCTTGACAGCCTTTGCAGACCCTCTTCTTTGCCAATCTCGAGCAGGATGCTCTTGAGCGTTCGCAGGAGTGTGACTGAAAAGCAAAACGAACAAGGCACCAAATATGGTGCGGCACAAGGTTGGAGAATAAGGCTGACGTTTCAAATTCATACCTACAGACATGCCGAACCGGTCCAATCCGAAACAACCGCTCGGACCGGGTCAGTAGCCTATAGAGTACCAGGTGTTGTCGGACTTTCAATCGCCGGTCGCAACAAGTTGTCCACCGGCTGACCATCAACAGTATCCGGCTGCTGTGGCGTTTGCTGCGGAATCCGCTCGACCGGCTGTTGCATCGACTGGGCACTGGCGCCGCCATCGCCTTCCGCCTGGTTATATCCATTGTCAGCAAGGCTATGTCCAGCCGGCGGCGCTTGCACACCAGATCGCACTGGAGCGCTATTGTTATCCTGCTGCACCACCTGTGGTGCAACCGGCACATTCTCTTGCGCCTGCAATCCCTGTTGCGGCATGGCTGCGTCCTGCCGTGCTTGCTGATCGGCGGCGGCATCACGCCGCACTATTTGCGGTGCCAAAGGCGGTGCCTGGCGCGTGTTGCTCACAGCCTGCCCATCTTGTTGCTGAGCCTGCTGAGTCACGCCATCAGCGCCGACAACCGGCGCCATCGGATTGCGAATTTTAGCCAGACTTTCGCGCGCCTGGTCGCTGTAGTTCCCCTTAGGATCGAGTTGCAGATACTTCTCAAATGAAGTGGCTGCATCATCAGCTTGATTTTGCATTTGATACAGCAACGCCAATGCGTAGTATGCATTTGCATAGTCGGGCGCCACCTTGATCGTGGCTTTGTATTCCTCAGCGGCATTGGCGACATCATTCAGCTTCGTGAGGGCTAAGCCGAGATTGTAGTGCGCAAGCGGGTCATCGGGATTGGATTGAATGGCCTTTCGGTACTCCTGCGTAGCACTGTCAAAGTTGGACAGCCCCAGATAAACGTTTCCGAGATTGATGTGGGCTTGTCCATAATCGGGCTTCAGTTCCAGAGCCTTTCTGAACTGCGCCATGGCGCTGGAGAGTTCATTGTTGCGCTGCAAAGCCAAACCAAGATCATTGTAAGCCTCATGCGAACGCGGGTTTACCCGAATAATCTCCTGGTATGCCCGAATGGAATCTTCGTTTTTACCCTGCGATTCCAGGTTGGCAGCGAGCATGTTCAGCAGTTTGACATCATCGGGAGCCTGCCTCAAAAGCCTCCTGAGCAGCCCCTCGGCTTTGGCTTGATTGCCCGTGGCTTGAAAGAGATTGACCATGGCAATCAGCGTATTGCGATCGTAAGGCGCGAGATTGAGCGCGGATTCCAGCGCCGATTGCGCACCTTCGTAGTCTTTCAACTTGATCAAAGCCGAGCCGAGCTCCTGGAAGGCTGATGCATCGGTCGGTTCGACACTCAGACCGGCTCTGTAGTATTGCACGGCCTGCCGCAACTCACCGCGCAGAGCGTAGTTGCGTCCCAGGTTGATCAAGGTCGAACCATCGTTCGGACTGCTCTTCAGTACTTCCTTGAACTCCCGGTCGGAGGCAATCAAATTACCCTGGCGCTGCCTGATGATTCCAAGGTTGTAATGCGCATTGGCGTTGTTTGGCGAGATGCGCAGAACATGCTCGAACTGAGTGGCCGCGCGTTCCATATCGCCGGTCAGTTGCAATAGATAACCCAAACTGTAGCCGCTATCTACATCCTGCGGATCGAGTTTCTGAGCCGTTTCATACTCATTGATCGCCGTCTTATAATCCTTCTGCTTGGTCAAAACGTCGCCAAGCTGAGCGTGCCACGTGCTGCTATCCTTCTTGAGCGCCAGCGCCGCGCGCAATTCGTTGGCGGCATCGCTGTATTTGCCCTTCATTGAATAGGCAGTCGCCAGGAGAGCGTGCGTTTCGGGCACGCTCTTGTCAAGCTCGGAAGCGCGCTGAAAAGCTGTCGCGGCGCCGTCGTAATCCTTGAGTTGCAGCAAGCAGTTAGCAAGGTTGAACTGAATTGAGAAATTGGCAGGCTCCGAGGCGAGAATCTTTCTGTACTCGTCCACCGCCTCCCTGTACGCGCCCTTGTCTTGATAGGCGGCGCCAAGATGAGACCTGGCTTTCAGATGGTCGGGATAAGAGGCGAGAACGCGCTTGAGTTCTGTAATCGCCTCATCTTGATGACCGGCAACGCGCAGCGCGATGCCCAGGTTCAGGCGCAAGAGCGGAACGTCCGGGCGCAACCTGATCGCCATACTATATTCATTAATTGCACTCTCAACATCGCCGTGGCTCTGCAGGAGCAAACCAAGGCTCTCATGGGCAAAGGCATCTTGCGGTCTGAGCGCCAGGGCGCGCCTGTACTCGGCAATCGCGTCTTCGATGTCACCGTGCTGCTGCAGGACAGCCGCCAGGCTGAGGTGCACGAGCGGGTCACGTGGCGAGTTTAGAGCCACCATGCTGAAGGCTCGCAAAGCCTTCTCCAGATCGCCGGCTTTGAAATAAGCGACGCCTTCGTTGTACTTGCCAAGAAGATCGGAGGAAATAAGCGGATTGTCGGCCTTTGCAGAGCAAACAAACGTTCCGCTTGACAATAGAGCCAACGACAGAGCTAGAAGATAGTTTCGCCGCAACCTAGAACCCTCGCCACATGGACTGACAACCACATGAAAACGTATTATCCCTGAAGACCAGGCAAGAAAGAAGGATGTTCCACTATGATCCTCTTAATATGTGACGGTCGAGCCCGGAAGATATTTGAAGAGAAATGGCTCAATAAGCGCATTACACGGCGATCGGGGCTGATTGTGGCGCTGTAAATGTTCCAGGGATCGCTTAATAAGAACTTCTTAGACATAGTGGCTAAATTATTCATTCGTTTTTTAGACAAAGTGGACATTGTCCAGATCACGAGGCGCCATGTACATTAGAAGTATAAGAGATAGGTGACCTGGTCATACAGTGACATTATCACTGGTGGCATGTTGAAGCAGCCATTTGGGTTTGCCTGTCCTTCGTTCGACGGTTTCCAGAGGCATAGTCTGGTTTATGGATAACGACTGCTCCCACTGTAAAGGCATGACCTTTATATAGCGACGCTCGAATTTCCATCTCGCCATCGAGGCAACAATCGGCACGCGGCCCTCAGACGCACTGTGTGCCAGGAATCAAGAGAAAAAGGTTTATCGCACTTATGGCTCATCATCTCGATGAGTTGATGTCGGCCCGTCCATAAGCTGCGGAAGGCGTAAGCCAAGCGGATCTTCGGATCTATGTTTGCGTGAGCGCATGATACTAAGGAAGTGAATCGGTTATGGTTATCGAGCAAAAGCATCTGGAAACGCTCAGTTTTCAACGTTGGTTTCAAACGAGTTCAGAGCACTACGAAACGCTGGCATCGCAAGCGTTGACGAACTCAATCAACCACCTCAACACAAGCTACAAGAGTAAGCTCTGCGGAGCGGAAGGTGCAGTCGAGTTTCGCGATGAAGGCGTTTATACCTACGACAATCACGGCAAACGATATCTCGATTGTCTTGGTGGCTACGGCATTTTCAACGTCGGTCACAGACACCCGAAAGTGATCAACGCCGTCAAGAATCAACTCGATCAAGTCTGCCTGCACAGTCAGGACCTGCTGAACCCGTGGGCGGCGCATCTCGCCAAACAGCTCGCCGACGTCACTCCGGGCAAACTGCAATATTCATTCTTCTGCAACAGCGGTACTGAAGCCGTCGAAGGCGCCATCAAACTGGCGCGCCTGTACACCGGCAAGACCGAGATCATCTCTACGAAAAACGCTTATCACGGCGTCAGCATGGGCGCTCTTTCAGCGACCGGCAGAGATTGTTTCAGAAAACCGTTCGAGCCGCTTCTCAATGGTTTCGTTCATGTGCCATTCGGCGATGCCGAAGCAATCGAGAAAGCGATCAATGAAAATACCGCAGCAGTAATTCTCGAACCCATCCAAGGCGAAGGCGGCATCTTTGTTCCGCCGCAAGGTTTTCTCAAGAAGGTACGCCGCATCACGAAAGAAAAAGGCGTGCTCTTGATTCTTGATGAAGTGCAAACCGGCATGGGTAGAACAGGTCGCATGTTCGCATGCGAGCACGAAGATGTCGTGCCGGATATCATGTGCCTTGCCAAAGCTCTTGGCGGCGGCGTTATGCCGATCGGCGCATTCATCTCGACACCGGAAATTTGGAAAGTGCTCGAGCCGAACCCGAGCATTCATAACTCCACATTCGGTGGCAACCCACTGGCCTGCAGCGCCGCCAGCGCTTGTATCGAAGTTCTCTGCGAAGAAAATCTTCCAGCCAGAGCCGCGGTTATGGGCAACTACTTCATCGCCGCTCTCAAGGATTTGATGAAACGTTTTCCCAAATATCTAAGCGATGTGCGCGGTCGTGGCCTGCTGATCGGTCTTGAGTTCAAATCTCAAGAAGTGAGAATCGGCGTGCAGCATGAGCTGTTCCACCGCGGCGTCCTCGTCGCCGGAACAATGAATGCCAACCGCACGATCCGCATCGAGCCGCCATTGATCATCACTCGCCCGCAAATCGATTTGATGATCAGAACACTCGAAGGTATTCTTCTCGATCTCGAAGAAGGCAAATTGACTATCGAGCAATAAGCCGAACGAACTCTAAACTCAAGCGCTCAGAAAATTGCGGCTCTTGGATTTGCGTTCCCAGTCCGCAAGCTCGATCAGAAACTCTTGCGGTCGCGTGTAGAAAGGGTTCTCGAAGACTTGTCTTCCCAAGAGCACGATTGGATGCGCGCGGATGATATCAGCAATGACACGACCGTTAAAGCGGTTTGAATCATAAAAGCAAACCCAGACATCATCTCCGCATTGATCTTTCAAGTCGTTCAGAAGCGCTTCATACCGCACCAATTCAATCGAAATTGAGAGATCTTCCTGGCTGGCCCAGTTCATGTCGCCCGTTGCCCAAACTTGGCTGTGGCCTGCCTTGCGTGCCGACTTCATTGACTCCTCGACAAATGCCACCATCTTCTCTGCCGTGAAGGTGCCTGACCTGTAATAGGTGTCGCTCCATGTCTTAATCGCGAGCTGGCCGGACGACAGTCCCGCAGCGATATCGACACCGCGGCTCGTCAGATTCTGGGCGGTGGACTCGATATTGTCGGGATCGATCATCGCCAGAGTCATATGACCCTGCCTGTATCCTTCGGCAAGGAACTCACCGATAATTTCGTCCGCTTCTTCCTTCGAATTGAAGATCGCGCACACGTGTTTCTCTGCCAGCAAAGGCTGACTGCAAAGAATGGGCATTCGGTGATGCGGCATGCGTGACCTCCGGCACAAAAATATAGCAAGTGTGCTGCACATTAGTGCCGGATTACCTCTCCCAGCGGTCAATTGGCGACTTTTTCGAGGACCCCAGGAGGTGTAAAAATGCAGCCAACTGGGTGATTTGATTTTGTTGCGGTTGTAAATCAGTCTGGCGTTCTTCAATCTTGCTTGTGCCTTGTGCGTCTGTTGGACAGGCGATGGTACGCAAGCCGCAAGGGCGAGAAGAGATGCTCGGACTCCCTCCATCCAATTATCTATTACGTCTTCGCCAACCCGTTATTGACTCCAAGACGGAGGGCACTACTGGCGGTATCGCGCTCCGATACGCTTCCGGTACGCTTCAGAAAGACCGGCATTCGGGAAACTGCAGACGCTTCGATAATATATAAGCTCGTCAGTGAAGGTGATAGAGTTGAATAGCTACCAATTTGACAGAGTCTATGGACGAAAGAGAACTAAAGAAACGCATTAATTACGTGCTTCTTGTGTTCTGCACAGTGATCGGATGGCTATTCTTACCCAGGCAGGCCTTGAGCGATCAGCCAATTATGCTTGCTCTTGCAAACATTATTCCACTTGTGCTGGTAGCGCCCTTCTTTTTGAACTTCGTTGCCATTTGCCTTCTCGATTTACTCAGTGAGCGCTTTGTCGCAATCAATCTGCTCTGCGGAGGACTGGGATATGCGCTGGCAGAGGTAGCGTGTGCAATAGACCGAGTACTGGAGCTCGTCCCGCACAATCCTTATGCAACCGATTCCGATTATCATCACGTCACTGCGGCCGAATGCTTTCAGCAGCTGTGCTGCACGCTTGGCTCTGTCGCACCGGCGGAAAAACGCTATCGCAAACTGATAGAGCGGTTCGAGGCAAAGGGCGACCACAAATTTGTGCTTTATCGCAGTCTTCAGCATCTAGCTCAAGTCCTCGAGCAACTCGGACAAATGGATGCGAGCGAGCAGATATCGAAACGCATGATGGATACACTCTCGCTTATGGGCAGCCGCGATTCCGCCGAGGGCATGGGTATACCTACGCTCAAGTGCGAATCTCTTTTGACACAGGGTAACATTTGCCTGAAGCGAGGGCAGCTGGATGAAGCCGTCACCCACTTTCAAAAAGCCCTCTGGGTTGCCGATACCGACTCGACCACGTCGGAGATCGACAGAAAGAGTTTCGTTTCCAGAGCACTTTCCTCTCTTTACGAGGCGTGCATGCTTTGCGGGCACATAGAGCAGGCGAGAAGGGCTGCTCAACAGATCATCGAATTATGCGGAGAGAGGCGCGATCACACAGCCGCCGATTCATACTATCGCCTCTCGTGCGCCTGCATCGCAGCACGCGATTTCGAGCGGGCTGAAGAGGCGGCTTTGACAGCGAAGGAAATACAAACCGAGCGTGGGTTGACGCAGGACGATACCTACGCAGACGTTTTGTCGAATCTTGGCATAGTGAAGCTAGCCAGAGGAGACCAGGAAGAAGGCCGGCGCTTGCTCGATGCCGGCAGGGAAATGCGCAGGCAAGTCAGTGAAGCCGTCGCCGATCATGAATTCTGGTATGCCAGGTCTTACCGGGCCAAAGGAGAGCCCTATCAAGCTGAGCGAAAGTTTGCTTCAGCCCTGAGTTACTGTGAAATCAACGATCAATCGCCTGTTTGGCTGGTCGAGCTGATCGCTAGTGAGTATGCCGATTTACTAAGGTCGCAACGGCGCGAGCCGGAAGCTAATGCCATGATGAGCCGGGCCGAGCTGCTTTGCCGTGAGAAGCTGGCGAGTGTCAGTGATGACGAGCTGAAACGTCGAGCCGAGCGCGATGAAAAGTCCGGCGAACTCCTGACTCGCCAGTTGGCAGTGGTGATGGCGACAGCATTGACTCCAATCATTTACTTCCTGTGTGTGCCCGCAGAGCTCCGCAGTCTGGCGGTCTTTCTCGCTCTGTCCGCAATCGCTGCGTGTCTCACCGCGCCATATTTCATTACGGTCCTCGTGTGCATTCTGGCGCCTGTATCCAAACTAATCAGTAAACGTAATGCCACTATGGGCAATATCATACTTTCATCTTTGTTGATGGCTATCAGCCTGGCTTGCTGGATCGACAGCGTCCTTCTGAAAATTCCGGCATTGCATCCTCTTGTTATCAATTACCATTATCATTTTTTGCTCTTGGCGCTAAACCTGTTTGGTAAAGCTGATAAGCGGATTCGAAAAGGCTCAAAGGAGGCGCTGAGAATAAAGAAAAAGCTACAGCGCATTATTCCGATCCTTGCTACGCGTTCAGAATACGAGCATTTTCTTCGTTATCTTTTCATAGTTCTAAGAACCAGGCTAATCGACAACGCTATCTCAATTGGTTTGTTGGACGAAGCTAATGAGATGCTCGTTCAGCTCGAAGAGCGCCTTGCCGATTCCTCTGACGGCCGATT
>JAJPJO010000523.1 GCA_021324135.1 Pseudomonadota bacterium | reverse complement strand
TCTAGTGCACCTCCCTGACCGTTTGTAACCCCTCCTCCCCATCCTAGCTGTTCCTCCTCTTGGAAGCGAGAAATAGGCCCGTCCCTTTGGGACGAGCTTATTTCTCTTTGCAGTCGTGATTGCCAGAATGTTTAAACCGCCAGCCGGTGGGCATCAAAAAACTCCTTATGTTGTTATGACGATTGGATCAAATCTCTTGACATGGGTGATGACAAGATGCCTCCCGAAACCGAGTGAGGATAAGTCTTTTGAGACCCGGTTGCCAGGCGGCTGATTTGCGTGTTTGACGCGATCGTCATAACAACATAAGGCTAAAAAAGCGGTCCCAAATCCGCTCCTTAACGAATCCAAATCCGCTCGCCAACGAATCCAAATCCGCTCGCCAACGAATCCACACCGGCTCAAATGCCCAGGGCGATTCGCATGTGGTGAGCAAGGCGAGGATGGGCGGCTCTGCTCATGTGCTCAGCTTAAGGTCTGTCCGATCCCTCCTCGCTATCATTGACAACATACGGAACCGACGTCTGGACCACCCTCTTAAATGCTTTTCAACTCACTGCAATACGCGCTATTTTTGCCCATTGTAGTAATGCTGTTTTGGCTCAGCCCGCAGCGTTGGCGGGTGCCACTACTTCTGGTGGCGAGCTACATCTTCTATATGAGCTGGCGTCCGATTTTCATTTTCCTGATCGTCGGTCTTACGGTCGCCAATTACTTTCTTGGCTTTGCGATTCATCGCTCAAAGGAGCATAAGAAGAAATGGTTGATCCTGGCGACAACCTTGAATCTGTGCACGCTGGCTTTCTTTAAGTATGCCTATTTTCTAGAAGACTTGCTGAAGTTGGTTTTAAAACCTATAGGCATAACAGTGGGCCATATTCCATTCGATATCGTGCTACCGCTGGCAATATCATTTTTTGTCTTCGAGTTCATCCATTATACGGTCGATGTCTATCGCGGATCTGAGCCGATACGCTCATTCCCCTCATTCGCGCTTTTCGCCAGCTTCTTCCCAACACAAATTGCCGGGCCTATTAAGCGTTTTCAGGACTTTATTCCGCAGTTCCTCGCCACCTCCAAATTCAAGATGGAGTACATCGATGAAGGCGTGCCCTTAATATTGTTGGGTCTGTTTAAGAAGGTTTTGCTGGCTGACAATTTAGCCTTCCTCGTTCAAGGTGGGTATTCGCACCCTGAGATGTTTTCGGGATTGGATCTCTGGCTTTTCAGCTATGCCTTCGCCTTCCAGATCTATTTTGATTTCTCGGGCTACACCGACATTGCTCGAGGCTCTGCAAGATTATTCGGCTACAAAGTACCGATCAACTTCAATCTGCCTTATCTGGCGGACAACATATCAAACTTCTGGCACCGCTGGCACATCTCTTTGTCGACCTGGCTCCGCGATTACCTCTTCATACCGCTTGGCGGTTCCCGAGGATCGCAGCTGCTGACCTGCCGAAATTTGCTTTTGACGATGACGCTGGGAGGCCTCTGGCACGGCGCTGCCATGCACTATCTGCTCTGGGGCGTATATCACGGCTGCATGCTGATTGTGCACAGGCTTTTCGTCCAGCTCAAGGAATTCTGGGTGAAACGGAGCGGTGCTCACGTGCCACACGACAATGCTGTGCAATCGAGCAGGGGATGGGCGGGTTGGCTCCGGCAATCAATGTCGATCTTGCTAACTTTTCACGTTGTGGTAATCGGCTGGGTTCTCTTCCGGGCAGAAAACATCGGCTCGGCATTTCTGATTCTCGAGAAGATGATGACCTTCCAGACCGCCACGAGCGGCGGTCAAGTCATGGCTATGGTATTGCCGACTATCAATTATCCCTTGATATACGCAGCGATCTACATGATACTGCCACTGCTAGCAGTATCACATCCCTTGATGGCTCGCATCGACGAAAGTAGGCTCGTCAAACGCTCGCCGTTTATCCTGAAAGCAGCATGGTGCCTGTGTTTGATGTTATTGATCGTCGTATTTTCACCCGATAAGTCACCTCGATTTATCTACTTCCAGTTTTGAGGTGCGACTTGAAGAGAAAGTTTAGACAAGCCAAATCGAAATTGAAGCATGTAGTGACAAGCTACGTGCTCTGGTCTCTTTTGGCTCTCGTTGGTGTAGATGGCGGCTGCCGTCTGATCGATCGGCTCGGTTATTGGCCCGTCACACCATATCAAACTGCGCATCATAGTTGGGTATGGTGGGTTGCAGCCGATTACCGGCAACAAAAGGGTGCTCCGGATGTGGCGCTGCTCGGCTCTTCCTTAATGATGGCCGCGGTGCATGGCGGTGATGCTGCTTACCTGAAAAGCCCTCAAAAGGTGGCTTTGCACCATCGCAGCATCTTGTTGGAAGACCGTTTGAACAAGAAATTCAACAAGTCTTGCCGAACCTTCTCGTTTGCTCTGGGGGGTGAAATGGCCTCGGATGCCTATGTCCTGGCGCGTAATTTATTCACCGGCAACAAACAGCCCAAGGTGATCATATACGGTATTGCGCCCCGGGATTTCATGGATAACGCCCTGAAGAATCCCGCCAGCACCGAGATATTCAAATACATGGAAAAACTTCAGGACATGCCCGACATCGCTGTGTCCGCTCGTAAATCGGTATGGGATCTCGTCGAGTACGCCCTCTCGAAAATCAGCTTCATATATGGGCATCGCGCTGATTTCGTTTATATTCAGCACAGCATAGCGCGCAATTTGCTCTGCACCGTATGCGGTGCCCGTGATATGAACGAAATTCACACCACTTTTCCAATCAGAAAACAGTCGTTGCTGGAGCTTCCCGAAGATGCCGGCGAGAACGAAGTTTTAGTGCATCCTCCATCGCCGAGCGGAGAGGCATACACGGATAATTTGCCCGAGTATCGCTACCGGTATTCCTCGTTTCAGGAAAAGCAGTTCAAAGAGCAGGTCTCATACCTGGAGCGACTGCTGGCGTTGTGCAAAGATCGCGGTATCAAAATCATTTTGGTGAACATGCCGCTTACCCGGGACAACATCAATGTGATGCCAGCCGGCTTCTACGCGCGTTACTCACAAACCATGCAACATCTCTGTCGTGAGTATCAAGGGCAATTTCTCGATCTTAACTCAGAGGAGGACTTCCCCAAGAAATACTTTGCTGACTCGGTTCATTTAAACTCAGCCGGCGGCATGAGATTCTTTGAGGTGTTATCGGAGCGCCTTTTTGCCGACTCGCGCGTCGCAACGACCATTAAGGATGCCGTTCATTAGTCATTGATGCGTTAGTCCAGGGCTTCTTCTTCAAGTCTTTCGTACTCCGCCGAGCCGATAACATACAAAAACGTTTGCACATCGAAGTTATTTCTCGGCTGCAAATCGGCGATGCCCTCTCGGACCAACTCTGCTAGAAGCAGCAGATCTTCATAGGTTTTAAAACTCGGCTTCGAATGGTACTCAAAATCAAAACCCAGTTCCGCAGCTGCGACATTCATGGCAGACGGTTTGAGAATGATGTGCTTCTTCGGCTGAGCTATGAAGGGAAAGAAGGTAAGATTCGGCCAGGATAAAACGCGCGATTGCTTGCGCGGCAGCTCGGCGAAAGTAAAAATCCACTGGACGAAACGGCTGCTCAAGCTGCCTTTGCCATGAAGGAGAATGAACAATGCCTCGGCAAATGTTCTTGCACCACGCTCGGTGCGCAACGCATCTCTCAATGCCATCTTTTCAAAGGAAAACAGAAATGGCGGAACAGTCTTTTGCTCAACTCGCAACGCCCTGGCAGCGATCTCCTCGAACTCATGCGCCCTCAGCAGGCTCCTGTACTGAGCCTCATTCAGCAGTTCCCTCCAGAGTTTATGCGACGTCCATTTATAGGAATGCTCCCAGTCAATATATCTTTGGTCGTCGAAACCGTCGGGGAAAAAACGCATAAACCGCTTCTTGTGTTTTGCAAGAGCGCGTTTGTTGATGGTTTTAACTGCCTTCGCTGCCATTGCCATTCCGCTTTAACGAATATGAGCCCTATCTGCCGTTCCCTCGGTCTTTGAGCCGTTTTTTAGCATTTGTTTTAACCGCTGTTTTTTAGGCCCTTGATCGTAGGTTTAGCATAAGCAGATGATCTGGCGATTGGCAATACTGTATCCAGTTGAAGCGGCAGGCGAAGCAGAGCGATTCAGTCGGGTAGAGCGATCGATCATCCTTTAGGATGAGTCCGTTGCATTGCGGCAAAGGCGCCGAAAAGAATAAGCAGAGCCATTTCTGAGCTCATCAACGAATGTTTCCCAATATCCCGGAGGATGATGTCTGCTCCGAGGGATCCTTGTTACGCTTTGGGCGCCTTTGTCCAGCAAGAGCAGCGGACAGTATCGCGGTATTCTGTTTATGGAACTCAATCATCTCATCCCCGGCTATCAACCGCTACCATTCCCTCTTCCAGTCTGGTTGATGCAAGTGCTGCTGATAGTGGGGTTCTTCCTGCACGCCCTGCCAATGAATGTGGTTCTCGGCGGCGGGTTTCTGGCTTCGATTCTTTTCTTGATTGGTCGCTCCAATCAGGCCTCATATTGTTATAGAACCGCGAAGGCATTGGCAGTCTCATTGCCACTCTTCATATCGTTTGCAGTCACTCAGGGTATTGTTCCGCTGCTCTTTCTTCAGCTCCTTTACGGACCGGCGTTTTACACATCGTCAATTTTAATGGCTGTACCGTGGCTCGGCGTGCTCGGTGTGCTGTTGATCTCGTACTACATTTCCTATCTGGTGATTTATCGAATATTGAAGAAAGAATATTCACAGCAGCAAGCGATGCATGCTTCATGCTGGCTGCTCGCGATGAGCATTGGCTTCGCGGCGATCGGATATTTGTTTTCAAATAACATGACGCTGATGCTCACTCCTCAAAAATGGCTGGCTATATATGCAGAGAGCGCCAGGGGGTTTCATCTTAATGCAGAAGAACCGCAGCTGATACCAAGATATTTGCATTTCTTCGTGGCATCAGTGGCTGTTGCCGGTATGACGATTGGCTGTTTTGGTCTTTATTTGCTCAAGCGCGAACGCCAGTTTGCCGACTGGATGATCAAGCTCGGCT
Source organism: Pseudomonadota bacterium (assembly GCA_021324135.1). Taxonomy (GTDB): domain Bacteria; phylum Cyanobacteriota; class Vampirovibrionia; order Obscuribacterales; family Obscuribacteraceae; genus JAJPJO01. The sequence continues at coordinate 3,870 of JAJPJO010000523.1, read as the reverse complement.
CGAAAATTTTTCTTGTATCGACTATCGTTCAAATACCCATTGGTTTGTGGTTTCTCAAATCTATACCGGACACTTACGCAGCAGCATTTCTGGGGTCTGATGTGCAAATGACTGCGGTATTTATGGTCTCCATGAGCCTGGTGTTGTTAACGATCGTCGCTACCTCCATATCATCGACAAGCGGCAACCGCCAGGCTTTCATCGCCGGATTAGCCTGTAATGCCCTGCTTATTTTGGCAATGATCATCAACCGTCACCAGCTGCGGTTGCTCTATTTGAATTCCCATGTCAAACCTGAGGCGATCAATGTGTCAACTCAATGGGATCTGCTGGCAATCTTCCTCATCTCGGCGGTTGCCCTGATCCTTTACCTGGTCTGGCTGTGCAGGCTCGTCTGGAAGGCATACACAGCGAAGCAATTGGAAAGCACCACTTAATTAGGAACGTCGATCGTGGAAGAGAACACCGAAAAGAAAGATCAAAAGGATAAGCAAGAGCAAGAGGAATGCGACGGCACGAAGAGCTGCGCTTCATGCGGATCTTGTTCTGGCGGCAATGATGCAGCGGTTGAAAACGACGCTGCAGAAGATGATAACGATGATGATAAAGAGCTGAGCAGAGCTCAGTTCATTCGCGGCGCATTCGGCCTTACCGTACTCTGCTGGAGTGGAGTAGCAGCCGCACCGATTTTGATGTATCTGTCGCCGCCCCCGGTGGAGGACGAGAAGACCAAAGTGACAAGCATTGAAGTATGCAAAGTATCTGAGTTGCCGAAAGGGACCGGAAAAAACTTTCGCTTCGGATCAGTTCCCGCCCTGGTCATTCACACCGAGGACGATCAATTTCATGCCTTTAAGGCCATTTGCACCCATCTTGGTTGCACAGTGCAATTTCGCGCGGACAAGAAATGCATCTATTGCGCTTGTCACGGCGGCGAATACGATGCTGAAACCGGCAAGAACGTAGCCGGACCGCCGCCGAAACCTTTAGCTTCGCTGAAGGCTGAGGTGGTGGACGGAAAGGTCATTGTCTCGCGAGCATAAGAGAGTCCGAATATGGTATCACATCCAGTTCCACCTAAAGATCCTTACAGAGCCATCAGCGAATTCGTTTGCGACCGTTTGCCGCTCGAGGCGATGCGGCATCTGGCTGAGAAGAAAAAGGTGCCGTTGCACAGGCACAGCATGTGGTACTACCTGGGCGGGATCGCCGGCATGCTCCTGGCTGTGCAGGTCGTTACCGGCATGCTCCTCATGGTTTACTACGTTCCCGAGATCAACTCAGCGCATGCCAGCATATTGAAGTTAAACACCCAGATAAACTTTGGCTGGTTCGTGCGCTCGTTGCACAGCTGGGGCGCCAATCTCATGATTCTGGCACTCTTTGTTCACTTGTTCAGCACATATTTTATGAGGGCTTATCGAAAACCGCGCGAACTCACGTGGTGGACCGGACTTCTCCTCATGGTCATATGCCTGGGTTTTGGCTTCACAGGCTATCTCTTGCCCTGGGATGACGTCTCGTTTTTCGCTACAAAGATCGGCCTGGATGTGGCATCGAAAATGCCCTTCGTCGGCAGTTTTCTGGCATACATGCTCCGCGGAGGCGACACGGTTTCGCAGGCAACCATATCTCGTTTCTTCATGATCCATGTAGCGGCTCTGCCGGTCCTGCTTCTTGGATTAATGGGCGGACACCTGATGCTCGTCCAGGTCCATGGCATGTCCGAACCCGAGTCTTTCAAGGCTCAGCCGGAGGCGCGGAAATCGTACGAAAAATTCTTTCCCAACTTTTTCATGAAAGATGTTCTGGTCTGGATTCTGGCGTTAAATGCCTTATTTGCTCTAACAATGTTGATGCCCTGGAGTCTTGGACCGGAGGCGGATCCTTTCGCTCCGGCGCCAATCGGCATAAAACCCGAATGGTATTTCCTTGCTCCGTTTCAATTTCTCAAGTTAATGCCGCCGATGGTTGGTCCAATTGAAGGCGAGCTGGTCGGTATTTTGTTGATGGCCCTGGTTGGAATTGGTTTTGTTGTGGTGCCGTTTTACGACCGAGGTTTGTCTAAGAGTTCGGCTCGCATTGCCACCGCATTTGGTGTGGTGGTTCTGCTGGCGCTTATCGCATTCACAATCTGGGGAGCGCTGTCATGAATTATCCGCTATGGGTCGTGCCTGGCATCGGTGGAACCTGGATAATTGGGATAATATCAATTATTCACGTCTTCATCTCTCACTTCGCCGTCGGTGGCGGCATATTCCTGGCGCTGGCAGAGGAACTGGCTTACCGGAGACAGGATGAGCGCATTTATGATTTCCTCAAACAGCACTCGCGTTTCTTTGTTCTTGTCACCACCGTGGCTGGTGCAATCACCGGAGTCGGAATCTGGTTCTCGATCAGCCTGGTGAGCCCGGATGGCATCGCCTCATTGATCCAGAGTTTTACCCTGGCCTGGGCTGAGGAATATCTCTTTTTCGTCGCCGAGCTTGCCACGGCTTTTGCTTATTATTACACCTGGGACCGCATCGATCGCGCCCAGCATCTGAAGCTGGCGCGTTTGTACATGGCGTTCTCCATCTTTACTCTTGTGATTATAAACGGCATCCTGACCTTCATGCTGACGCCCGGGAAGTGGATGACCAGTCATTACTGGCTTGATGGTGTGTTCAACCCCACCTACTTCCCCTCGCTGACCATCAGGATCTTGATCATGCTGGCGATTGCCGGAATGTATGCGCTGATCACTTCCTCGCGCATCAAGGAGCCGAAGTTCAGAGCCTTTATGGTGCGCTACTGCGCAAAATGGCTTCTGCCTGTATTCGTGCTTGGACCGATCGCGACGATCTGGTTCTTCACTCAAATTCCGCAAGCGTCCATCTCGACAATTTTCACGGGAATACACGCCTCGGGGCTAGGTAATTTTTCGATCCTGGCGCGCACCCTGTACTTGAGTTTGGTTCTCTCCGGAACCATACTGCTCTTCGCTTTCTTCGGTCCGTATCTCAATCCGCGTGGTTTCACATTTGGTATCGCCGTGATGTTTATGATCTGCGGCTTATGTGTCACGGGCACGACCGAATGGATGCGAGAGATGTTACGCAAACCCTATGTTGTCTATGGTTATTTATATTCAAACGGCATTCACAAGGATGATGTGCATGATCTTACAAAGGATGGATTCCTGCGTAAATCTAAGTGGGCGGGAGCACTGGCGCAGTCGGCCAAATCCGACGCTGAAAAAGGCGAGCTCATTTTTCGCTATCAATGCATGTCCTGCCACACCGTAGATGGTTATCGAAGCATGAAAAAACTACTGGGAACGCGAGACGAGGACGCCATCAATAATTTTCTCCAGATCTTAAAGGAAGAGGATCCGCAGAAAAACAATTATTCAGGCATTATGCCGACGCTCGCCGCTAATGAGGAAGAGATTAAAGAGCTGGCAAAGTATCTTGCTACAGTGAATTCCGTGGAGCGCGATCGCGAAAAGCAGCTGGGCCTGAAATAAAAAAAATCAATATCAAAGGTTCGCACGAAGAATCAGGCGTTTCGGCTGTCTAAATTCGAGAGACTCGTGTATAGACTCCTTTGAAGTGGAAGGCTTGCGGCAAAATAAAATCGTGATGCTGCTCGATCCGGACATCCGGAACGGGCACGCCAGCGTCTCTTTGGTGAATTTTTCATGTCACTCGAACAACGCCCTGCTAAATCATCGACACCTTCACTGTCAGCCAACCCATTCGACGAGGCGTACAACCTCCTCGCCAGGCGGCAGCCGAGCTCAGACCCGAGCTCGAACCCATTCCGGGGGGCCACGGCCCGCACCACCGGCGATGGCATTAATCGCGACTTCGGACAGCCTCCGCCTGC
>JAJPJO010000380.1 GCA_021324135.1 Pseudomonadota bacterium | reverse complement strand
GTCACGTTCTGATGCCAGCAATGCATGCCCGACACAGGATCGGGCTGCACCGGAAATGTGAGATTCTGGTGCACTCCGGCATCATTCCACCATACTCTTTTGCTGTCCGGATCGGAAGACTCGAAAGGGGCAACGCCTTTTTTCTGGCGGAGAAGATATTGACCGGGCGCTCGCTCGATCAGCTCAACCAGACTGGAGCACCAGCGATCGACGCCGGCGTCTTCCGACAAACGCCAGCGTCCCATGTGATGCGAGCACGCCACTACCCGTGGTGCTATCGATTCAGTCACCCAGGCACGGGTCACGAAATAGCCGATCTGCGTTTCCACCCTGACCAGATCGCCTGTGGTTATACTCAAAGGCGCGGCATCTTTGGGATTTATCCATAACGGGTTTGAATGAGCGATTTCATTCAGCCATTTTGCATTACTGCTGCGCGTGTGGATTAAGACCGGCAATCGAAATGTCGGCACAAGACACATTTGGCTCTCCGCAGCCCGGCTGCACACATGACTATCAATGGGAACGGGAAGCGAGTATTCCGGCCATCCCCACTCCGCCAGAGTGGCAGAGTAGAATTCCAGTTTGCCCGATGGGGTCGGGAAACCACGACGCACCGTATCATCGACTCGCACACCGACAAGCTTTCGACCGGCGCTGTCTTCAGGCTGCGGCAAGGGCACCATATTGATTGATGAAATCAGGCTTCGTTCCTTATATACACAGCCGGTGGCCTCGTCGATTTCAGTAGCATCAAGCTCGGCCTCGGACAAGGTTTGCTCATGCACGTTATAAACCTGCGCATCAATCTCGAAGCAGCCGTAGCGCCGCATGTACTCGAGAGGTTGCATGCCTTCCCGCTCGGCAGCTTCTTTCAGACCGGGTACGCTGTTCTCGAAGATCCAGCCGTAGTATTCATCAATCGACACCTTCTCGCCCGGACGGTATGGTGATTCAAAATGTTTGCGAATGCCAAGCGAGCCGTCCGGATCGATGCGCCAGGAAAGCTCGATCCAAAACTCATTCTCTTCCCAAACCTGGCCGGGCCTCGACTTCTTGACCGGCTGACGGAATCCGATCCAGGCGGCCGCCTGAGTCTCATAACTGTGCAGATCGTGGCGTTCCGGACCCAGTCCCATGGGCAAGACATAATCGGCAAACCAGGCCGTCTCGTTCCAAACAGGTGTGAGAGCGCAGTGAATACCGATTTTCGATTCGTCTTTCAGAACCTCCATCCAGCTCATGCCGTCCGGATTTGTCCAGACGGGGTTGTAGACGCGTGTGAAGTAGACATCAAGAACGTTTCTTCCTTCCCTGAGAAGATGCGGAAGAAGGAAGCTCATCTCGAAGAAGGTCAAGGGAAACTCGGAGGGCCAGGTCAGCTCATTCCAGTGTTCCGGGTGCGGAGGCATAGTCATCGGTCTGGCGACGAACTTATTCCAGGCATTCGGGGCGGTACCACCTGGAGTGGCAATGGACCCGCTGAGCACGTTCAAAAAGAAGAGGCAGCGGGCCGTTTGCCACCCGCCAAGATTTCCCGCACATGAGGCTCTCCACGTGTGGGTTGAAAACGCGGTTCCTGCCCTGGCAATCTCATCGGCAATACGGCCGACCATATCACGGTGTATGCCTGATGCCTGCTCGGCAAATTCAGGCGTATACTTGCTGTACAGTTTCTCCAGCTCGGCGATGAAGTTATCGAAAGTACCTTCAATAGAAGGGCAACAAGCCTGCATGTAATCCTGCCAGTTTACCCAGCGCCGGATGAATTCGGCGTTGATCCTGCGTGTGCGTATGAGCTCGTAGGCAACGGCAAGCAGGAAGGCGGGTTCGCTTCCTGGATAGGATGCCAGCCAGTAATCGGCATGTGATGCGGTATTGGAAAGGCGCGGATCCATAACCGCAATCTTCGCACCCTTCATTTTGGCCTCGATGATTCTCTGAGCATGAGGGTTGAAGTAATGCCCCGACTCGAGGTGCGCGCTGATTAAGAGAATGAATTTTGCATTGGCATGATCGGGGCTGGGGCGATCGATGCCCATCCAAAAGGCATATCCGGCTCGGGCAGCCGAAGAGCATATGTTCGTGTGACTGTTGTGCCCATCTATACCCCAGGCGGCCAGGACTCGTTCGGTGAACATATCCTCGCCGGGTCTGCCGACGTGATACATGACTTGATCGCGACGGTTTTCCAAAATAGCTTTGCGAATCCTGCCCGATAAAACATCGAGAATCTCATCCCAGCTCGTCTGCTTCCATTTGCCGCTGCCGCGCTCGCCGTCCCTCTTCATGGGATAAAGAATGCGCTCGGGATCATGCACTTGATTGATGGTTGCCGGTCCCTTGGCGCAGTTTCGCCCCCGCGATCCAGGGTGCTCCGGGTTACCCTCGAATTTTCTGATCTCGTCGGTTTCCTTATCAATATAAGCGAGCAAACCGCATGCCGCCTCGCAGTTGAAACAGACAGTGGGAACCAGACGGTAAGTGCGCGCCACCTTTTTTGGCCAGGCTTTAGGATCCCATTCTTGCCAGTGATCCCACTTTTCCTTGGGCGGAAACAGGTTCAGCTCGCCAACTCGACGCTGACCGGCAGATCTTTCCAGGGGCGCAGACTCGTTGCCATCAACAGCGAAAGCATCTTCGCACCGCCCATGGTGCGGCTGCCCTGCCGTGCCCCGGCGGCTAGAATCAGAAATGTCCCGGGAAAAAACGCATCGGCTCAGGAGTTTTGAAAACCACGACCTCTGCCCCTGACCTTTCTTGAGATAGGCTGGTGTATTCATGACCCCTCCTAACTGAGCCGCACTGATTGTCCGGCCATGACGAAACAGTGCTCGTATGCAAGCAAGCCGGCAAGAGCAAGGCAAGATGCTGCAGCATCCAGAGGCAGTGGATATGGAATTAAGGCATAGGCCTCCAGCCCCAAAAACAGGAGCGGCAATGCCGCACCACATACGATGGCACCTATCCAGAAAGTATTCTTATAAGGTCCGTGAAGCATCAAGTTGACGGCTCGCTGTTTAGCCCTGGAGGAATGCGCCGTAAGCACCTCACCGGTGATGATCAAGAAGAGATGCAAGAGCAAACCGATGCCCAGGGCTTGAGTGCAAAATGTTCTCAGTGGACCCGGATCGTTCAGCACCAAAATCGCCAGAAGCGTGAAGGCGGACCCGGCAATAATGGCTTGCACCAACAAGTGCAAAGGCAGACTGGAGCTTTGCCATAAATCACGCCCTTTCGCCTGGGCGAATAAAAATGCCGTGTATATTGCCGTCATAGCGGCAAAGGGCATGGCGCAATTGTAGATCCAGGGGGAAACTTCCCTCAGGAAACCGACTAATTGACTCGATGAGTTGCTGTTGAGGAAAGACAATCCGCAGTGCAAGACGAGAAGAAGCGAATATCCCAGAATGATGAATGCACCGATCGTCAGCCAGGACTTCCACTGCGGCCGGATCAAAATGTAGAAGAAGCGCTCAGGACGATCGAGATCGGCAACCAGAAGCGCCCCGGTCAAAGCGAGCGCCGCCAGAGAGACCAAATCGGCCAGCCAACCCGGCCAGGCGCTACTGTAGATCAAGAACACAGTCTCCGCCGTCCAGCCGATCAGAAATGTCCCTGCGGCAATCGACTTGGTGAATAAGTACAGCGAGACGTAGTGCCCCCATGGAATATCGTGGTGAACGTCATAGGCGACTCGCGCGCCTGTCACCGCATTTAGTGCCGATGAGAGCGAAAGACCATGGGGCTTGTTGTTGTCGAGGGCGGCGCCGTGCTTCTCCTTTCTTTGCATGGACCACATGTAGAGCCCGGAGTCATCATGGGTCTGCACGTCGGGATTGAGCACGGCCTCATCAGCGCCGATGTAAAAGCACTTCGGATCGGTGTCTTTCTCCGGCTTGCGCACTTGCGTTTTTTCTCTGCCTATCAGTTGAGAAACCTTTGATAAAGGGTCGTCGAGGTCACCGAAAATCAGCGCCTCCTCAGGGCAGACGACAACGCAAGCCGGCTCCAGTCCTACATCCAGACGATGGGCGCAAAAATTGCATTTGGCAGCGGTGCCGTTATCGGGATCGATGTATATGGCGTCATACGGGCAAGCAGCGATACAAGCCTTGCAGCCAATGCAAGCGTCCTTGTCGAATTCGACGATTCCGTCTGAGCGTTGAAACATAGCTGTGACCGGACAGATTTCAACGCAAGGAGGTTTGGCGCAATGATTGCAACGCAGCACGCCGAAGTGGCGCTGCACCTCGGGATAACTGCCTTTCTCGACATACTTGACCCAGGTGCGATCGACAGAAAGAGGCACTTCATTTTCCGACTTGCAAGCAGTCGTGCAAGCATGACAACCTATGCATTTGCGCTGATCGATAACCCAGCTGAAATTCATGCCTCAGATTCCGTATGCATGGATCTGTATCGCCTCAAGACCACACTGATCCGCTTCGCCGACCGCAAGCGCATCGATTCGCTCAGCATTGTCCCAAACCGCCGAGAAATCCACAAGAGCGGAGACGTGATACCTAGCTCACACAAGCCGCCGGTATATACAAAGACAAAATGAAGCAGACCCTCGTCTGCAATGCCGAGGGTCTGCCAGTCGCGAACACGATCTTCTTTATGGTATCGAATCTAGTGGCTTGACTCCCTGAGCCGGAGCTAGTTTGTTAACCCCTCCGGGCGGCATCGAGAAGACATCTTTGGACTTATCGATATTGCCGAATTTAGGCATGAATGGTCCGTTTCCAAAACCCCAGGGATCGATGATATCGCGGACGGTCTTGTCTCCCATTGTTTGCATCTGCTCGCCCGGGGTGCGATTGATAATCTCACCGGGCTTCAGGACAACCGAGCCGTCGCTCTGTCTTTCGATCGGATGAAGCGATGCTTCACCGGTCTTGGCATTGACCGACAAGGCAGTATCTCCGGATTCGTGGTAGACGAGCACATTACCGTCTCGACCGACTTGCAACTTGAGATCGGATCCATTTTTGGCCAGCTGCTCCTGGGCGGCCTTGAGAATCTTCTCCATGCGCGCCGGATCATCAGAGAGTCCTTTGAGCGTTTCTGTGAGCTTGTCGAGTTTGCCATCGATGAGCGAGTCGGTTACGGCTTTCAGATCCTTTCTGTCTTTTTCCGGAATCAGATCGCTTAAGCCTTTGCCGACTCGTTCTTTGGCAGCTTCGCGATCCTTATCGGTAATCGGCTGCCATTTCTTAGCCATAACGGCATCGGCCTCGGCTTTGCCATTAGACTTATCAATTCCAAACTTGGAATGTTCCATTCCTGATTTGACTGAGTTCTTATCCGATCCGGTTACCGTTACGTCGTTGGACTTAGCGGTTTTTCCTCCGGAGACACTATCCTTGATTGCTGTATCAACTGCATAGGTTGACAGCACTTGTCTTGCTTGGGCTTTTCCATCACCGCCGATGGCGGGATTGATGGTTGCATCACTTGAGCGTAAAGCTTGCGGTTGCGTCATGGTTTTACTCCTCCCATTAGATTTCACACACTGCAGCACCACCGTCCACGCCTATAGAATGCGACTTCAGGCGGGGAGGAACAATGAGCGTTCCTGCAGTCGTATTTGCGTAATTACGCAAAGGCGAATTGGCTCGCAAGCCTCAGGCGTCCATGCCCAAACCTTCATTTGCGATCGAATCCTTTGTCGAATTCAATGAAGTCAATAACCGTGTTTTTCAAGCCCTTTTCAAGCATGTCATGCATTTTGGCGACGTGCGTGAGCCCCTTCGTATTGATTGTCAGGTTGGCACTGCGCCGCGGTAGAGTCGTCAATCTGACCAGCTTCAGTCGCCAATCCGGGCCTCTGGATGTTATCTCTTGTTGAAAGAGAGGTATCCCGGCGAGATATGGAATGCTCAACCAGGATGAAATCAGCTCCAGCTGCATCTTCGAGCAGGGTATATCCCGGGCGACGATCAGTTCGTAAGTGATTTTCGAGGGAGCACTTCTTTCTCTATACAGATCGTCGGACTCCAATTTTTTCCAACGGAAGAGGGTTGCAGGCATACCTTTGTAATTGGTCTCAATTTTTGCAATTGCTTTCTTTGGATTGAACTCGTCCTCGGAGTCGCTGCGCTCCAGAAAGAAACCGTGCTTCCATTGTGCCGGTGTCAGTTCGCACATCTTCTTTTCCTTAAGGTTCGCTACCGTGGCGATCCATTTAGGGCCGCCGGCAGCTACGGCAAATGAGCCTGGTGTCTCCAGTTTGATTGCATCGTCCGCGAGAAGCACAACCAGAGAGCCTGTACTGTAGGTGTTACGGTTGTACTCGAGCCTCCAGAGGTTATCGGCGGCAACCTTATTCTCTGCCCGGGCCGGACTGCTCAGGGGCAATGCCACCGCAATTAATACCATTGTAGTAAATCTTAGTTTCATGCGCCTGAAGCTAAATAGGAACATTTTGTCTGCCTGCTTCCATTATATGAATGAATTGCCGCTGGACCCAAAAAGTGTCAAGCGCGTTTCGATTTTCGCCCGCTTCTCATTGAACTCTTGGCAAATTCTGCTCGTCTTACATTTTAGAGGCTGATTTGGCGGATCAGCACAAATGGAAGTCGGGCGCTGACCGCACCCTGGCTTGCCATGCCACTGCTATGCGCTTAAACGGGGAGGAAGGAATATGAAGACGAAGAAGAATACTGGGAAGACCAAGAGCTCAAGTGTTCCCTTTCCAGGCCGATCGACTCAATCATACAGGCCGCTTGTTCGGCCCGGCGAGCTCGAGAAGATCAGCGCCTACGGCGGCAAACTCTTGAATCCGCACAAGTGGAACTGGCAAGAGGATGCTGATGAATTCTTTTATAAACATGTGGTCCGGCACGACGAGGATAGTTTCGTCCTCGATCTCAAAACCGATCGCGATGAGGCGCAAGCAAAAGTGTACGAAGCGCTCAGCGTCGCCTCTAGCCAGAAACGAATCGAACTCTTGCAGGATGCTCTGGAGCTGAGCGGCAATTGCATTGATGCATTCATCGTTCTGGCCCAGGAGACTGAGAAGAAAACGGAGAAGGGCGTTCTCTCCCTGTACAGGCAAGCTGTGCAAAGCGGGCGCCGCCTGCTGGGCATCGACTTTTTCAAGAAAAACGCCGGGCTCTTCTGGTATACGCTCGAGGGCCGCTCATTTCTTCGCGCTTTATATGGGCTGGGTGAAACGCTCTGGTACGAAGGACACGAAGACGAGTCTTTTGAATGCTTCAGCGAGATTCTGCGCCTTGACCCGAGAGATCATCTCCAGGCCAGGCATTTTCTGGTTCCGGCGCTGCTCGATGGCGGGCGATGTCACGACGCCAGACATTTTCTTGCTTTGATGGGCGATGAGCCCTCGACGGTCGCTAAGTACTCATGGACGCTGCTCCTGTATCTGGAGAACGGTGACCCGAATGAATTGATAACGGCTTTACAAGCAGCATTCGCGTTCAATCCCTGGGTGCCGATGTGCTTGAATTTCGAGATCGGCGATTTCTTCAATCTGAGCGATGCGCAGCCGGGAAGCGTAGAGGAAGCGGTGATCTATGCGCACAACTGGGGTACGACCTGGTACTGGAAAGCCAACGGACGCAGACCGGTGGAATGGCTTCTTGAGACTCTGACTGACTTCGGCTGCACTGATTTCAGCCCGCCTCCGCCTGGGGCGCAGTGCCCGCAGGAACCGCCTACCGGCTTCCTCAAGCAGCTGGACAGCTCGTTTGCATCGCTAATGGATGAAAGGAACAGGATTCAATTCCCGCTCTGAATCAGATGCACTCTTCATTGCTCACTTCGACCAGGTCTTGTTTTGCTTTGATCGGAACGGACAATTCGACCGTGCGCAACAAAATATAGACGAGCAGACTGGTGAGCCAGGCCTGCAGCGAGCAAACACCGAAATGCAGCATCTCTAACGGCTCTATGATTCCGGAGGTAAACAAACCGACCAGTGAACCTGCCACCATTGCCGGTACCGCGGTCCAACTGAGAACCGGCAGAGAGGACATGTCGGGGACGATTGTGAAATCGACTCGCCGGCCTCTCAGCCTGGAGAAGATGAACCACTCGCACAGCATGATCACGGTGGCGCACGGCAAAATCGTCGAGGAGAGCGAAGCGACCGCCTCGAATGACTTCGGCCAACCGCTGAGCAGCGCTGCTGTTAAAGCGCCTATCACGGTAAGCGATATGGTCAGCCTGGGGCGCGAGAATCGCTTGATGTTCTCGACCCCGTTAATGGCCGCATACAAGTTGGCGTCGTTTAGCGCAAAGGATGCTGTAGCGAGCACCAGCCCGGCAAGGATGGGCTGGTCGCCATAGCCCAGATTCATAATCAAAGCACTGGCGGCCGTTACCTCCGTTATGCCGCTGGCTCGGGCCAGCAGCCAGCCTGTGAGCGGGAAGAAAATAACGCCCACGGCAATTGATACTACAAGCGGTATCACTATGCCGCCCAGTTTCGGACGGGCATAGCGCCAGTAATCCGCTTCATTGCCCCAGGCTCCATAGCCGATTACAAAGGCGGACACCATGGTCAAGGCACGCCAGTTCTCCACCTGGAGCGGCAAGGCCGGTGGTGGCACCTCCGGCATGCCCACAGCCTTGATGAATGCGGCCACGACGCCGAAGATCATCACTGGAGCGGCGATGTACCCGGCAAAGGCGGTGATGCCCGTGAATCCAAACAGGTTGTTGAAGGCCATGAGCACAGCCAGAATGGCAGCCAACCACGGCAAGGGAATGGTCCAGTGATAGAGACCGATAAGACTGGCCGCGCATATGTATGCCGTCAGGCCGTACCAGGCGACTGAGATGATGGAGATGCTCATCGATACTATGTACGAGCCGATCCGGCCAAATAATGTCCGGCTGAGAAGCGAATATGTCTGGCCGCTGATCGCCCCCAGCCAACAAGCAGGAATCGTGTAGGCAAGCAGAATCATGCAGCTGACGAAAGCGCAGGAGATCGCCTGGCTCAATGTGATGCCGCTCTTGTACCATTCAAAACCAGCCAGCACCGCCGGGAATCCGGTGATCATCGTCAGCCAGAGCAAACCGAGCGAGAGTGGCCCGCGCCGCTCTGAAAGCGGGACCGGCTCTGTTGTATAGTCCTCGCCGATAATTGAATTCTTGCTGCCAGCGCCTATCTGCTCGGACAAACTTGTTTTCCTTGCGCTACTTCCCTTGCGCAGCTTGATTCGACCCGCCCGTCTGAGAGCCGCCTGCAGAGCTGCCGGCCTGGCTTTGCGTCGTCGAGCCGCTGGACTTCTGCCCGCCGGCACCGGCTTGATTGCCTTGAGGAGCGCCAGTGTAATTTTGCGCCCATCTCTTCCGGCCTTTGCCGCGACCTCCGCCGTATTCTCTCACGAAAGATCGATCGCTGGATCGACCTAATTGCCGTTCGTGTTGAATTTGTCTCTGGTCGTGCTGCTGCAGTTCCTTTTGTTGTTGCTTCTGCTTTTGCTGCTCCATTTTTTGTTCTTGCCTGAGCTGCTGCATATAGGCTCGCCGCCAGCCTCCGCGCCGCCCGCGCCGTCTGCCGAAACCCATAGGCGCCTCCGAGCCCGCTTCCGAGCCGGCCGACGAGCCGGCTTCTGATTCAGCCCTGCAGGCCTTGTCAGGTGTGCAGGGTAGATTTGAGGCCAGGGCCAGGATGAATATGATCGTGTACGGCCAGCGTCTCGACCGCGCTCTTTGTGCTTTTGACATAGCCGTAATCCTCATAGAGGCAGATAATCCACTGGAGCTTCCATCACAATTATAGTGTCGAGTTGCAATGATCATGTGATCTCGACTGCGGCAGAAGCGCTTTGCCGTTTGGACCGCCGTTCTTGAACTTCAAATTCAGCAGCCTTGAAGGCAGACGGGCTCGATATATGGGTACAATAAATTTGCTTGTACTACCGACGGGAAGTTTGTCATGAGACTTATGCACAAATCAATGAGAGCCTCGATTGCTCTGTCGTTTCTTGCCTCCTGCCTTCAACCGGCCTGCGCATTTTATGCCGAAACCAGAGAGCCTCACAATCAGGCAGTCGAAAACCTGATGAGCAAAGGCGCATACTGCGAGCAGCGCGACAATATTGCCCTGGCGGAGAAGTATTACAAGCTGGCGGAAGCCACGTGCAAAGCGCTCAAAGGCAACAACCAGGATCAGATGGCCGACATCTACGCTCTGTTGGAAAACGTCTACAGAAAAAAGCACAAGCTCGATCAAGCCATTGATTACGCCAAGAAAGTAGTCGAGATCGACAAAAGCATTTATGGCGAAGAACACGTCTTTGTCGCAGAAAGTCTTCGCACACTCGGCGACTTAGAGAGTCAGGCGAAGAAATACGACGAGGCGAGAAAGAGCTACGCTCAAGCAATCGAGGTAGCCAACAAATCGACCGCCAAAGGCTACCGATGGTCAATTGATGCCACGCATGCAAACGTGCTCAAGAAGATGAATCTGATTGTTGCCTGCTACGACTCGTACTGTCGAACCTTCGAAGCCGAAGATGATACGCAGAGCGCCGATGATGCTTACAAATCATCGATCGACAAGTGCGGCAAGACCAGGGACAAGGAAATCTCGGCCAAGGACTTGCAAATCGCCATGTTCGATCGCTACCGCGACTACCTGGCCCGAACAAAACGCGACATAGCCAAGGACCAAGTCGATCAGGAATTCGCCGAAGTGGCACGCAAGGATGCCGCCAACCGCGAATACAAACCCAACGCCCTGCCCAAGTAGCCTGAGGGCTGCCATCGCCGGCTAATGATTTTATTAAGCCATCCCGGCAGCGCCGCAAACCGGAATGCATCCGGCCGGGGCGGTTCTGTGCCTTGTCGCCCGGTTACGACCGGGTTGTTAAGTGGTAGATTGGTTTTATCAACGGTTCTGGATAAAAAAAAAACAGAACAGGTTTTCACCATTACCACACACGCTTAGCAGGGGCACATGCTGTTTCATTTGCGCCGGCCGTTCTATCTGTTTCTAAATGCATCAGTGGCCACAATCGCCATCTCGAGCCATTCCGCATGGGCTGCCGATCTCCACGGAGCGGTCGAGAAGAAGGATGGCATCGATCAAACATCGCCCGTTCACTTGAGCCCAGGAAAGCCGCTCGAGGGCTCGCTCAAATCTGATGACAGTCTCAAGTCTTCTCTCAAGGTCATCCCTCAATCAGCCACTCCGAGCTCGCCGTTAAACGGCGGCGTTAAATCGAATTTCCTGCCGGGCGACATTACCGTTACTCAATACCGCGGCTCCGCTCTCTCTGGACCTGGACAGAATGCACCCGCTTTCACGCCTGCCAACGGCGTCTGGTCATCACAAAGCTACTTCGGTGTCATCCCGCCCATATCAAGCTACACGCTCACTCCCAGAAACGGGATCACGACTTATGCTCCCGGCTTCGAGGCGGGGGTGCCGGGCAGCGGCAACTCATTCAATTTGAATGCGCCGGGAATCAGTTCCGCCACACAAGCGACCCAGAGCGACACAATCGTCTCGTACAAAGGAGTGACCAGCTACGTTCCGGGAACGCAAAGCTTTACACTGACACAATCAGTCAGCTCGATGAGTCGGGCGGCTTATCAGGACAACTACCGTGTTATCGTGGGCAGAGGCGTCGTTTCATATGCACCAGGCTCGGAATCGTACACGGTCAGCTCGTGCACTGCCACCACCTATAATGGCATCACGTCCTATACACCCGGCCATGAAGTGACGCTTATCACGTGCAACCGCGGCGTCACGAACTGGCAGCCGGGCTCGAGCGCGGACGCCCCGGGCAACAGCTTTCTGACGCCGCGATCAAGCGACAAAGGTGTGGCTGTCTACTCGCAAGGATATGAAATACCAGTGGCAAAAGCCGGCTGGGACAAAGAGACATTGGGCGGAATCTGGTGGTCCGGTATACCAGTCAAATCACCGCCGGCCGGTTTAGAAGCCAGGGCTAATCGGCTCCCTCAGACCGACGCCATCGTCCCCTCACCGATGCTTACCGAAGCAGTCGTGCCTGAGAACCCGACTCCGCTCCTGGCCAAAGCACTGCTTTTGCCGGAGGCACAAGAGACACAAACGACGGGCTTGAATTGGGATCAATGGTATAAGCGCGTCGCCAAAGCCATTTATGCCCGCTGGAAAAACTATGAGGTCGGTCCTGGATCGGCAGTCGTGCGCGTGATCGTCAACAGGAGTCGTGATGTAAATTGTGAAGTCGTCAGCTTTACCGCTTGCCCCGATGTCGAGCGGGACCCGGCTGCCGAAGCGGAGTTTCGCGAATCGGCAGTGCGCTCGGTCAAACTAGTCAGCAATTTCGAGATACCGGAGTTTCCCCAGGGAAGCGACAAAGACAAGGTCAGCTTCGAGGTGGAGATGAAACGTTTGGTCAGCTCACAAACAGGATTTACCGTCGCCAGCCACTAACACGAATCTTTCGCTTTGATTATCGGTCCTTCTTGCAGCGCAGCAGATAGCTGAGCAGCCAGACACTGGAGCCGATCTCAAATAATCCGAACGCCACTGCCCACTTGCGCGAAGCAGCAATTTTGTCCATTTTCGGCACCCAAAAGAGCAACCAGTCGCCGGGCGAAAACATTAGCGCCAGACCGTCGGCAACGCCGAGAAGGCAGAGTATACGGACCAAAACATTCATGACCATTCTCCTGGGGCGACGAACAAAACCATTTTACACGGGCGCTCATGGCAAGGATATGGCTTCTATTCACGATAGTTTGGCGGTTTAGAGGTTTCAGATCAAAGAAATTCGTGCACATAAAGCGCGGATGAAAGAGCGCGCGGGCGCGGGTCGATGCCTGAAGAGAAGAAAAATAAAATCGAGGAATTGTTTCGGTCCTCCACCGAATCTGATCTGAGGCCGGCGGGCAATGATGACTCATCCTCGAGATTAACGTTGCGACTGACTGGTTCGTGGGAGATGCTTCATCCAAACGAGCTGGTGCGGCCAAAGATCTTCACAAGTACGCAAATAGCCTCAGAGCAAGCGGGTAAAACCGCCGAGCCTGAGGATGGCTCAATGCCTGAGGAAGAGGCCGATGAAAACGATGCTCTGATCGGCACGGTGCTCACCGATCGCTATGAGATCCTCGATGTGCTCGGGCATGGCGGTATGTCCGTGGTCTACAAAGCGAAGCAAGTAGGAAGCGATCAAGTCGTCGCTCTGAAAAAAATCAGGGTGAACTCTGCTGAAGACATCATGCGTTTCTCCAGAGAGATTCGCAGCCACTCGCGATTGAGGCACAAAAACATCGTCGAGTATATGGAATTCATTGCCACCAGTGCCGGTGAATTCTTTTTGGTGATGGAACGCGTCAAAGGTCTGAGCTTGCTGGATATCATGTGCTCGGTCGGCAGAATCGAGGCGCCCGACAACGTAGCCAGCATCATGATTCAAGCTTGCGATGCTCTGGCATTCGCGCATCGAAACGGCGTCATCCATCGCGACTTGAAATCGAGCAACATCATTCTGGTGCGCGAAGATGACAGCGATGACCTGATCGTGAAAATCCTCGACTTCGGCATCGCCAGAGTCGAAGGCGAGGGTCGCATCACCTTCACCGGGCGCGCCGTCGGTTCGCCGGTTTATATGAGCCCTGAGCAGTGCCGTGCCAAAACCATGACCGCGCTCTCCGACATTTATTCAATCTGCGTGGTGGCATACGAGATCATCACAGGCGAGGCGCCTTATTCCGATGGCTCTATTCGAGACATCATGGCGGCTCATTGCAATCCAAACAAACGTCCGACGCCGATTGACGAGCTTGTTCCGGAGCTGCCCGGGGCCAAAATGCTCGATCAGATTATTCAAAAAGGACTGCAGACCGATCCGGCCAAACGCTGGCAAAACGCCACTCAACTAAAGGAAGCCTTCGAGTTCTGGGTCAATGCCGTGCAAGAAGGAAGAAGTGACGCCAGCCTTCCTGATGAGATGCTCGAGCAAGAGTCCGCCGGAGAAACATCGCAGGAAGTTTATTTGTTATCGACCTCCGAGCGCGACCAGCTGCGCGAAATGAATCGCGGCCGCTCAACTTCGATTCAAATCACATTCAGCTCCGGGACCTCGGTCGACAGCGGCGTGCATAAAGCCGAAGGCGGCCGACCGAAAGCCGAATTTTTCGAAACGCAAAGCCTGAGGGCTCAGCAAGCCGATCTCCAGCTGTCCATAGAAGAAGTAAAAAAGAATGTTCTCATGCTTAGCGTAGTCGGTGCTGTGATCTTGATCGCCCTGGGGATATTCGCTACTTTTGATGCCAAGAAACTGCAGAGTCGTATCTGGGGACCGGGCGCTGTTGAGGAAACGACGAGCAAGACCGGCAGCAACGGATCGACTGAGGCAAGCACGCCGGATGCGAGCGCCGACCACCCCGGCACCGCTGATGATACCAAGCTTCAACCATCACCGACCGGCAGCCAGTCGGCGCAAACGCAGCCATTGCCCGGCAAGTCCGACTCCGCTCACCAGGCAAGCCGCAATCCATCCCACAAGAGCGGGCATGGCAAAATATTCAATACCGGACGAAACGAAGCGGGACATAAAAACAAGCACTAGGCTTGATCAGCTTCTCGGTTAGCCGTTTTTTTGAGAAAGCGGAAGACGGGATAGCTAAGCATGAGCATTAGCACTGCATATGGTGAATTGTCGTGATCGGTGAGGATCGATCCGATAAGAAACAATGCCGAGCCTGCCAGAGCCACACCGGTCGTCCATGGGTATCCCCAGGCCCGATAGGGTCTGGGCATGTCGGGATCTCTCGAGCGCAGAATGAAGAGCGACAGATAAGAGAGCGTGTAGTTGGCGACAAAGAAAAATGACAGCATGGCAATTACGCGCTCGAAGGATCCCATCACGAATGTGATACCGACCATGGTGCTGAGAGCAAGAGCTACCACAGGCGTGCCGCCGGCATTCACCCGGCTGGCACTCCGCAGGAAGAGCCGATCGGCGCTCATTGCATAGAGCACCCGCGATGAGAAGAGTTGAACGGCATTGATGCAACTGAGCAACGATATCACCATGATCGATCTGATCACGGTGTCTCCGTAGGCGCCGAAGACACGTTCGGCAGCCGCCCCTAAAGCGAAACCATTGCCGGCAATTTCATTGATCGGCAGAACCACGAGAACAGCGATGTTCAGCAATAAGTAGATGAGCATGATCGAAATGACGCTGCCGAAGATGGCTCTTGGTATGCTGCGTCCGATGTCTTGCACTTCTTCGCCGAAATAGATTATGCCGTTCCACCCGTCAATTGAATAGAGCACCGCCTGCAGTGAGAGCATGATGGCAACGACGAGCGGCCATCCGGATTCCAAATGCAATGCTGATTGGCTTACTTGCGGACCGGGATGATGCCCGCTTATGAAGCAAGCGGCTATGAGAAGAACGAAGGCACCGGTTTTCAACGCGGCGGTGAGAAGCTGAGCGCTGCTTCCCCAGCGAATGCCGCGCCATTGCAGGAGGGCGAAGCCAACTATAGTTGTGAGTGCCACAGGCTTTTCAAAGCCGGTGAGAACGGGCATCAGTTTCGACATGTATTCGCCGATTACCATCGCAACAGCGGCCATTGTTCCGCAGCTCGACAGCCAATCACTCCAGCCGACGACAAATCCGGCATAATCACCCAACGCCCGGCGGGAGAAGTTGTATTGTCCGCCGCTGCGCGGGATGGCGGCGCCCAATTCCGCCAGCGAGGAGGCGCCGCAGAGCGCGTAGATACCTCCAATCACCCAGACACCGACGAACAAAATGGGATCGGGCAGCCACTGAGCGATATTTCCCGGCGTTCTCACAATTCCGGCTGCGATCGTGTTGCCGATCGCTACGGCGATGCCAAACCACAGACCGAGGACCTTCAGAAGACCTGTGCCCTTCTTTCCGCTAGCGCCGCTTGCGCCTGCCTCTTCTGGCTTGGATGTTTTGGACAATGAACTCAGAGAGATTTTGAGAAGCCCTATGCCAGTGCCGAAGACGCGATCGTAGCACAGAGGACCCCGCCGAGATTAAGCAATAATGAACAGGACGGGGTTGACAAGAGGCAGCCTTATAATAGTATGGTTCCCTCATTAGTAATTCAGAATGAATCACTCACTTATCGTCCCAATTGTCATTGCAGTTGGTGCGGTCCTCACTATTCTTTTCGACGGAGCAATGCGCGGAGAGCACCGCCCCAACTTCGCAATGGGCATTTGTTTGAGCGCCGTCGCGCTCATCGCTCTTGTCTGCCTGAATGGGAATATGAACTTGCACTCCAGCCTGGGCATTCTAATTGTCGGATCGCTTTTGATTTTGGCGCTCTTAGGTGGTCTTATTGTCGATCAGACCAACATCGACGATCAGGAATCCGGTCGCATGTCTCGATGGGGGAGCTGGTGGGACGGCTTTGGTGACAACTATTTTCAAAACGTCACGGATAAATGGGAAAACATCGTGCTGATTGCGGTAATCTTCATAGGCATGCTCTACCTTGTGGTTAAAAACGAATATGCTGCTAAATCACAACCTGAAATCGCTTTCAGTTCCACCCGCACCACATCCGGTGCAAGCCGGACCAGGTCATCTCACACCACAATCAGTGCAGGCAAGAAAAAGGCTCACGCGCACTCTGCGCATGGAAAGCACAAGCCCTGATGAATAGCTCGGCATTATCGCTTGGATTATCATCTTCCCCGGATGAGTCTGCTACCGCTTCTTTGCCAATCGTTGGCACGATTCCATCCTGGTTGGCGGGCACGCTTTTGCGAACCGGCCCGGCTCTCTTTGAAGTCGGGCCGCAGAAATACGCGCATTGGTTCGACGGTCTTGCCAAACTGCACCGGTTCGCTTTCAAAGACGGCTCGGTCGAGTATGCCTGTCGATTTCTGAAAAGCGATGCCTATCAGCAGGCGAAGCTGAACGGCAGGATCAGCAAGCAGGAATTCGGCACCAACCCGAAGGAAACAATTTTAGATCGCATCCGCAATATCTTCGCTCCGAATCTGACGGACAATGCCAATGTAAATGTCACGCGCCTTGCCGGCAACTGCTTCGTGGCTCTTACGGAAACGCCCACGCCCGTGCAGTTCGATGCGACCACACTCGATACCATCGGTCATTTCCGTTTCAGCGATCAATTGAGATGCCAGACCAGTACTGCTCATCCGCACGTAGATAAATCGCGGACTTATATCTATAACATTTGCACTGGAATCTCCGCGCAAAGTGCCTACTACTTTTATCGAATGGCAACCTCGGGCTCAACCAGAGAATTGCTCGGCAGCCTGCCCGTTTCCCGCCCCGGCTACATCCATTCATTCGCGCTCACCGACAAGTATATGATTCTTGCCGAGTCACCTCTGTGCGTAAACCCGCTCGACCTCTTGCTGAGCGGTAAGCCGTTTATCGAAAATTTCAACTGGCATAAGTCGCAGCCGGCTCGTTTTATAATCATATCCACGATTGAAAGATCGAAACCGATGATTATCGAGACCGATCCCTTTTTTGTTTTTCACCATGTCAATGCCTACGAGCGAGATGATGAGATCGTAGTCGATCTGCTCGCTTATGAAGACAGTGGGGTGATAAAGGCGCTCTACCTGGATTCGCTGCGCAACAACGAATTCACCCCACTCGCCGAGTTGAGGCGGTATATCCTGAATGCGCGGGCAGGAACGCTCAGATGCGAGAATTACAAAACCTTTTTCGAGCTGCCGCGTATAAACTACAGCGATTGCAACGCAGGCAAATACCGCTTCGTCTATGGACTGACCTCGGGCAACGTCGAGTTTCTCCAGGATATCATCAAGGTCGATATCGAATCGGGCCGCCAAGGCAGATGGCATGATGACGATTGCTTCGCCTCTGAGCCGGTTTTTGTTGCGCGCAGTGCTTCAGGCGACTCCGGTCGCGAAGATGAGGGCGTTTTGCTGAGCATCGTTTTAGACAGCAAAAAGCGGAATTCTTTTCTGCTTGTACTTGATGCTGCTACACTTTCCGAGTTAGCCAGAGCATATCTGCCGCACCATGTTCCCTTTCATTTTCACGGTCAGTTTTTTGGAGGATAAAGCATGCAATTGAAAAGGAAAATTAAATTGACGACGCTGAGCGCATTTTTGATCGGTCTAATGCCCCTGGCGGCTGTTGCCGCAGATAGCGGCTCGATCGTGATAAAGGTCAGCGGTTTGAACAACGACAAGGGTGTAGTCCGCATCGCTCTGTTCAACGATAAGGAAAAATACGCCAAAGATAAGGGCACTGCCGCCGGTGCCTTCAAAAAAGATATCGCCTCCATAAAAGATAAAGGTGCGAGTTACACTTTCTCAGATGTTCCGTTCGGAGAATATGCGATCAAGATCTATCATGATGAGGACAATAGCGGCACGTTCTACACAGGCATGATGGGCATTCCCAAAGTGCAGTACGCGTTCTCAAACAATGCTAAAGGCATGATGGGCCCGGCCACTTTTGACAAAGCCAAATTCAAGCTCGACAAGGACCAGGTTGAGCAAGACATCAAAATGCTGGGCAAAGGTCAGTCTTGATGCGCTTGCCGCAATCGCCTCATCGCTGCTCCGAGCGCGGGTTAAAATTCTTCGGCATCTGCCTGGGGGGAACGGCATAAGGATTGCTTGATTGATCGCGAAAGTATGGCGGCGGTGTGTGAGGCAAACGACTGTTTGCATCGGGCAGCGGGAAGTATTCTCTGCCGCGATTTCCTATTTGATTGCTGTAAAAGGTATCGAAATTCAAACGCATCGATTGATTTTGAAGG
The DNA here is from genome assembly GCA_021324135.1 of Pseudomonadota bacterium. GTDB lineage: Bacteria > Cyanobacteriota > Vampirovibrionia > Obscuribacterales > Obscuribacteraceae > JAJPJO01. The sequence goes on along the minus strand of JAJPJO010000380.1, from coordinate 44,445 downwards.
CTTTCGATCTTGCCTGGTAGATGATAGAGCTGCCTCGGTGGTCCTTCCGGGCTCAAGTACTCCATGCCGACGAGATGCTCGCGGTTGTATTTGTCATAGGCGGTACTCAAATGCAGCTCACACTTGACCAAGTTGGGTTGTGAGGCGGCGTCTTCTCTGACAATCGATGCGATCTGCCTGGCCAGCATGAGTCGCTGGTCGAAAGGATACGAGTTAAGCTCGTCGCTCAAAGGATGACCGCGCTCGGCTTCTACAGCCAGTCTTCGCACAACTGGATCGGGTCTGGGGAAGGCTTCGTAGTCTGTCATATCGTTACTCCTCAATTAACTTGTGCGCTCACACATTTTTGAACGCAACAGGTCTATGCGTTTTCAACCTGTTGCAATGCCTTGAAGAAGTTCGGGAAATTTTGCTGTATATAGGATGGCGTTCCAGTCTGATCGGCCATTGAGGTGCCGGTATTGGCATCGGTAATTCCATCGCTTGCCTCTGCGAAGATATCGCCGACGTTGACGGGGCCTTGACCGGTTTGAATCGTCGGTCCATCGGCGAGGGAGATATTACCCACGACGCCACCACCGGTGCCATCGAGTTGCAGCGCTCCCGGGTTGTTGTTGATGTCTTTAGCCAATGCTTGCTGCAAAGCCGGATCGCTTGACCAGCCAGTCACGGCATCGGCAGCATGGAACAATTCATGGCCAAACGACTCCGGACCCATTTGACCATCGTAGGCAACGATTGTATTGCTTCCCGAATCATAGTAGCCACCCAGACCGCCTCCCTGGTCCGGAAGGATCTGAATGGTCGGATTGCTTTGCAATAGAGCCTGTTTGACGGCATCTGGTTGATTGTCTAAAACCTGCAGGTACTGCTGCTGGTGTGCTTGACTGATACTGGGATCGAATTGCACCATGGCGTTGAGCTTGGCATTATCGCCTGTGTTGTTGACACCACCGCCATTGTTTCCCCCATCGCTGCCGGGCGGGGGATTTGTTCCGCCTCCGTCATTGCCGGGAGGGGGATTGGTCAGGCCATTGCCATCGCCGCCTGGTAACGGGTTGGGATTAGGATTAGGATTGTAATTTCCCGATCCGCCGTCACCGGGCAAACCGCCGTTCTGCCCGCCACCGCATCCGCCACCATTAGTAAGCTGATTGAGATCGTTCATGAAGTCCTGCCAGAACTGAGTCGGATCTCCGCCGCTTTGCTGCAAAGCCTGCTCGAAAGCACCGATGATCGCGTTAATCTCCTGCACCATTCCCTGAAGGTTGGCTTGCCCGCTCGTGTCGCCGGTCGATCCTCCCGGTGGCTGGCCGGTTTCGCATTTCTCAATCGAACCGGCATGATTACGGAGATCCCTGACTTTGGAAGCACCGTCATTATCGGCAAAGCCTTCGCGCCCGCCACCGTGCCCAGCGCCCCGATCGCCTCCCCAATAGCCCTGGGAGGGAGACAAGTAGCTCAAGGTTTCGACTTCACCTGAAGCGCCGGTTTTGCCGAGTGTCGAGTTGTTGTCGAAAGCTGATCCAAATGACATGGTGCCGTCGGCACCCACCTTGAGGCTGGGATCGGCAGTGTGAGTGCCGCGATAATTCAAGTATTGTCCGTCAGAAACTATTTGGTTCGAGAGATGAGCGTGCTGATCCATTCGAGCTTCAGCACCATTAAATGACTCGATCTGCGCATTCATGAATTAATTCCTCCGCTCGCGACAAGCATGAAGAGATGAGAAAGGCGACTTTCAAGTACTAAACGATCGGTTTGGCCCATCGATGGCGGACCTCCTATCGCATAAGGGAGACAGTGAGAACGGCTATGAAACAGCCTTTCTGACAATGACGAATTGAGACAATATGAACATAGAGTCGTCTTTCGAACGACTGTTTTGATTATTTCAAAATAAAGACCTCAACATATGTAGGGACTGAGAGCAATTGGGAGAAGCAGCTGTGAGCCGCACCGAATATGGTGCGGACTAACGTTCTTTCCTGGCACGTCCGGGCCGGCAACAGATCGCAGCTTCACCGCGCGCGCCACCATGAAAGGCTGTTGATTACAACCTTCAGGTTGACACGTACGCAGCAAAAAGCCTCTCTTTCGTTTGCTTAAGCTCACGCCAGAGAGACTGCAATACGTATGTTGCTTTTGGTAATTGTTGGGCACAGAGTGGTGAGTGCATCTATCATCCACAAACCCGACCATCATGTCAAGAGGTTTATGCAATTTTCTCTGCTTGTCAGTGTGCGATGGCATCTAAGTCGCCTTCTTCAGCGAGCTGATGCTCGGCGCCGCAGGATGAAATTGTGCTGTTCCGCCCGCTCCAGTTGTGGTGCTGCCGGTTGGATTATCCGTGGGCAATGTAGTGCCTGATGGGCTGCCGGTGCCTGCAGGGTTCTTGGGATTATCGCCGGGATTTTGTCCTGCCACTTTTGTTATATCTTGCAAGAGACCTTTAATAAGAGATTCTAGATCTTTGATGATCTGATCCATAGGCGCACCATTGGCGATATCGTTCTGAAGTTGCGTCTCAAGCCCGGAAAGATTTGAGAAATCCCCGGCTCCGCCGGTGCTGCCGCCCGTGTCTCCGCCGGTGCTGCCCCCGGTGTCTCCGCCGGTGCTGCCCCCGGTGTCTCCGCCGGTGCTGCCGCCCGTGTCTCCGCCGGTGCTGCCGCCGGTATCTCCGCCGGTGCTGCCCCCGGTATCTCCGCCGGTGCTGCCCCCGGTGTCTCCGCCTGAGTTGCCACCGCATGAGCCACCATTATTGTTGCAGCCCGATCCGTTATCGGAGCCGGGCGGGCAGGTGTTGTTAGTGTTATCACCGCCTCCGTTAGTGTTTCCGCCGTTGACGTTATCCGCCGTGCCGGTGGTCAACCAGTTGTTGATTGAATTGTCCATATTGCTCCAATCAGATGAACCCATGTTATTGAAGAGATTTCGCCAATCACTGGCGTTTCCGCTTTGAACAGCCGTGTTGAAGTCGCCTTGCAAATTAGCCGGAAGACCCTGGGCAATAGCATTTTGCAAATTCGGGTCGCCTTGAAGTTGGGTGGAGAGATTGGCCAGTTGCTGATCGCTCAAATTGCCGAGATTGGCCTGCAGTGAGGCGCCGTCCTTGATGGTGCCGTCAGTGAATGCGTTCGGGTCGAGCCCGGCATTTTGCAGGACACGGCCCAGCTCTTGCTGTCTTGGATCGGTCGGACTGGTAGTGTCGCCGGAATTTCCCGAGCCCGCTCCAGGTGTTTCGCAAAACTGCCGCTTGCCTCCGGGCTGTTTCACATCGCTGCTATTTGCCGCGGTCCCGGTCTTCTCTGCCTCCGACCTGAAGGCGCTGCCAGAGTCACTTCTTGAATAAGTTGGAAATGCCGAGGCAAATGACATGGTGCCCTCACCATTGATGCGAAGGCTTGGATCTGAGGTTTTCGTTCCACGGAAATTCAGGTATTGGTGATCGGAAACCACCTGCTGAGACAGCGAATGCTGATCGATGCGATTTTCATGTGGTGCAAACGATTCGATTTGTGTGTTCTGCATCAGTCAGTCCTTTGCCGGCGATCCGGCGCATGGGCAAACGATAAGTTGGTAACCGCTCACAGCTCCGGCATTCAACCATGCCGTGTGCGGAATACGACAGAGTACTTACTCAGCAACCGATACGGTACGCCGATCTCCGTCATATGTTCGATCTGCAATTATGGCGATGCCTGCTCTATTTTTAGAACAGACGCAATAAACAAGAATTCAGGGTGACCTCTAAGGTTGAGAGAACGACTAGTAGCGCTGGAAACAAAAGAAGAGGTAAGAAGGAGCCGCTCGTTCCTCTCACAACTCCGTCAAGCTTGATACCACCAATGATACCGCCAAATGCTATAAGCATTTGTCCGGCACCGCGACAGCAAAAAGCCTCTCTAGGTCGTTTGCACAAGCTCACGCCAGAGAGACTGCAAGACGGGGTGTTCGCTTCTTTTGGTAAGGGCATGGAGTGGTGAGTGACTTAATCATCCACACGTAAATGCGTTTTGTCAAGAGTCATTTTTCTCAACCGTCAGGCTTTGCTTTCTGGCTGCCTCTGCGGTGATTGTCGCCTGGCGTTTCCATAAACGTGGAACCATATGTGATACTACATTACTATCTTAGATCCGGATCTCATATAAATAGAAGATCACTCTGCTTCGATTCATTTCACTGACAAAGATCACTGAAACAAGTTTGAAACATCTCTGAGACATCGCTGGAACAACAAAACGGTTGAATGGGGTTGTAGTTCAGAGGAATGCAATCATGTTAGAGAGTTACAGGAAGAACAAAACGTCAGCAAGCAGAAATTGGGCATCTCACCTCAAGTCAGGCGCTCCGGCTGCATTAATCGCCCTGATCACCGTTCTGCCGGCGCAAGCTGATGTTGCCGGGTCATTAATGCAAGCAGACCTTCCATCGACCAAGGCTTCAATAACCAGCGTGCCTGAGGCAACCCCAAGCAATATCAAACTGAATGCTTCTCTCAGATACGAAGCGCTGATTGAAGATTCGGACCAGTTCATCGGTGCCTCCCCTGATGCGGTCTGCGACAAAGTGTCGTCCGCTGAGTTGCGCCTCAACAAAGGATCGATTGTCGTATCGACCAAGACACCGCTGACGGTTTCCACCGAGTCGGGAAGCGTCATTTTGCAAAAGGACGCCACCGCATTAGTGAGCGCTCAAGACAAAGAGCTGCTGGTAATCAACCTGGCAACCGTAGACAAAAAACATATCGCGGTTGTTCGCGGACAACAATTCATCAATCTGCCATTAGGAATGCAGGTGCTCGTGAGTGAGACACGCCCGAGTTACCGCAAGGTTTTCCGTGATGCCAACATTGGAATGAACGGCGTGGCAGCCGTCAGGGTAAACGAGACGACGTGGATGACAACAAGCAATCCATCACTTGAAGATCTGCTCAATTACGATCCGCTGCTCTCCTCCATTGCTCGCGACGGCGAGTGCAAGACAGGCAGAAAGCTTATCAATCGCGTCGCTAAAGCAGCGTCGTGCATCAATCTGGTCGCCGGCGACAGAAAGTACAGTCATATCAAGTCATAGATCGAACTAATCAAAATCCCGAGAACGACTGTATCGCCAGACAAGACCCATTGACAACCGGCGTACGCAAGCCTAATATTGGAGTCCCCCCTTTGATCAGTAATGTTCGTATTCGAGTCTCGAAGCGCGTCTCGAACTTTTGATATTGATGTATGCGACCGAAGTTGTCGCTGGATTTGAGCATGCAGACCCCAACAGAGTCACAAGCGATCAGGCAGGCGCAGGGTGAATCAAAACCCGCAGAGAAGATCGAGCGGCCAAAATTCGATGCTGTCGAGCTGTGGAAATCCAGTCGTCCTGCCGAACGAGAAAAGGCCAATCAATGGTACTTCGATTCTTCCGGAGAAGCCGGCAGCGATCGCATGCGCTTGCAGTCAAAATATAGAGTTTCAGAAGAAGATATACTGAAAGCCAATCCGCAGCTGAAAGGTAAGTTCGATCCAGACCAAAAGGATCAGAAGCTTTTTCTCAGGCATCCGACGACCGGAGAAGTCGACGGCGGCTGGAGCATTGAGAGCCGGGATGGTGATGGTAAATATACGCTATCTCGTCAATACAGAATGGATGTTCAATCGAAGAAAGACCATGGCTCGCTGATCGAGTCTACCCCCGGCGTGCCGGATTCCTTTCTGAAGAGCCTCGAAAAAAAGGTCAACGAACTGCCGCCAAATGTTTTAAAAAGCCTTAGCCGGCATGGGTACAAGATTGTCGCCGCTCCCACGATTGCTGATGCCATGCCGGGTTTGAAGAAACTGACCCCTCGCGGCTGGCCGAGTGATACCACATTCGACAATTCCGACGGCACGCACGACGATGTTAGCAAACGCATAATCGCACCAATGCGTGTGCTTACAGAGCAAGGATGGGAGCCGGTTACACGCGAGAATGTCGTCACGCACCAGATCGGTCACGCGCTTGATTTTGCTCATGGATTTCTCTCCTCCAAAAAGGAATTTGTCGATGCATATGAAAAAGACATGGCTGCGATCACCGATAAGAAGCATCCTATCGTTCAATATTTTTCTCAAAAGAACGGCGTCGGCAGGCAAGAAACCTTCGCTTCCATCTTTGGACTGCTCACAACCGGACCGGAAAACGAATCCGATAGACGTTTTTTTGAAAAGAACTTTCCCAACGTTATCGGCGTAGTAAGAAAACAAATAAAAGAACTCAATTAGATGAGAGAAAGGCAATGTGATCTTCATTGCCACCGCATTGCAACGAGTGCTTAACGAACGGTTGACCGCATTTCTGGAACGGGCATAATGGAATAACTATGACCACATGCAAATACATGGAACTGGCACACTTCATTCTCGGCGTTCAACCCGCGAGAGATGGAGGCGCGTGTATTCGCATGATGAGGACATAGAGTCCTGCAGTCAGTTTCAGCGAATTTATGCGAGCCTCCAAACGATGGGGGCTCGATTTTTTTTGATGGTGATCTATATGAACAAAGCAATTGAAGTGGAAAACTTACGCAAGGTGTACGAATTGACTCGACGCCGCGGGCTCTTCGCGATCAAATCGCAAGTAGTCTCTGTCGACTCGGTCAGCTTCAGCATCGATCGCGGCGAAGCCGTCGCTTTCGCCGGTCCCAATGGAGCCGGGAAGTCTACCACAATTCGCATGTTGACCGGCATCTTGACTCCCACGAGCGGAAAGGCAAGAGTGCTCGACTTTGTTCCATGGAGAGATCGATCGCGCATGGCGTTTCACATCGGAGCCGTGTTCGGTCAGAGATCGCAATTGTGGTATCACTTGCCTGCAGGCGACACCTTCGATTTGCTGGCCAAGATCTACAACCTCGATAATACTGAGTACAAGCGGCGTCGCGCCGAGCTGGTCAAGCGTTTTCATCTTGGCTCGTTCCTCGACATACCGGTGCGGAAACTCTCGCTCGGACAAAGAATGAGGGCGGAGGTGGCGGCCAGTCTTTTGCACAAGCCCAGTCTCCTGCTTCTCGATGAGCCGACAATCGGGCTGGACATAAGCGCCAGGCAGCACTTGCGCGAGCTGATCCGCGATTGGAATCGCCATGAAGGGTTGACGGTCTTCCTCACCAGCCACGATACCGGCGACATCGAAACAGTTGCCGAGCGCGTCATGATCATCAATCACGGACGGCTGGTTGTCGATGAAAGAATGGACGACCTGCGCCGGCGCTTCAACGGCAAAACGCTAGAGACTACTCTCGCGCACATATATGGCCTGTCGCAAGGTGATGATGATGACGGCCAATCAGATATTCACTCAACGCTCGTGAAGGAGGTGAACGGCTCATGAGCAGCCTGAATAAGTACATAGCAATCGCCTGGATATCGGCAAAGTCGAATCTCGCTTATGTAGGCGAAGTCGGCAGCCGGCTGTTTTTCCTCAGCGTCATACTCTACATATTCATGCGTTTGTGGGAAGTCACCTTTGCCAATGCTGGTGCCACTGCATTTAGTGGCTATACTTTGGCTGAGATGATCTGGTATATGGCGATCACTGAATCGATCATGATGTCATCGCCGCGGATCACGCCTTTAGTTGACGAGGACGTGCGCACAGGAGCGATAGCGGTGCAACTGGTTCGACCGATGTCCTATCCGCTCTTCCGCCTCGCCTCGAATCTCGGTGAGCAAGCGGTGCGCTTCGTGATCACGGCTCTGGCTGCCGCTTCCATAGCCACGCTTCTGGTCGGGCCGCCGCGCCATTTGCTGGAAGGCCTGCTGTTGGCAGCGCTCTCATTGCCGCTTGCCTTCGCGCTCGACTTTCTCGGCTACATGCTGGTTGGCTTGCTTGCCTTCTGGCTCGAGGACACGACCGGCGTTGCCCTCATATATTCGCGGCTCACCATGATCGCCGGCGGCATGCTTTTGCCCCTCGAGTTGTTTCCGGAAAGCATAGGAGCATTGTTGAAAGCTTTGCCGTTTTCCTGCATCGTCTATGGACCCAGCAGACTATTTGTTCATCCGGACAGCGCGGCATTGGCTCATCTGCTTCTCAACCAGATCATCTGGATCGTAATCCTATCCCTGGCAGTAGCGGCAGTGTATAGCAAAGGCGTGCGGCGCATCGCTTTGAATGGAGGATGATATGTTCAAAAAGTTACTGAACTATCTCGCTTTAGCGGCAAGTTATGTCCGCTTCAACTTGAAAGCCCAACTCGAGTATCGCGCGGCATTCTTTTGCCAGGCTGCCGCAATGTTCGTCAACGACTGCGTTTGGCTCATCTATTTCACGATGGTCTTCGAGCGATTTCCGGTCATGAAAGGCTGGCACGCGCCGGAAGTCACGACACTATGGGCGGTGACAGCCGCAGGCTTCGGCATCGCTCACAGCTTGTTCGGCAACACATTGTCACTGGCGCGCATCATCGCAACCGGCGAACTCGATGTCTGGCTTCTCTATCCGCGAGCGCTGCTCAGCCATCTGATGCTGGGACGGTTTAACGCAAGCGCCTTCGGCGATGCAGTCTTCGGCTATTTCGTCTACATCGTCGTCGTGCGCCCGGACTGGCCGCATTTCTTGATGTTCACCTTGCTGACATTGAGCATTGCCCTGTTGTTCATCGGCTTCAGCGTAATCGCAGGCAGCTTGAGCTTTTATGTTGGCAATGCCGAAACCTTGAGCGAAAACTGGCGGAATGCCCTGATTGCCTTCAGTACATATCCAAGCGATCTGTTTGATGGTAAAGTCAAACTTCTCCTGCTTACGCTCATACCGGCTGCCTTCATAAGCGGCTACCCGATAGAGGCTTTGCGAAGCTTGTCGCTCATGCACGCGGCCATAAGCTTCGGCGGTTCACTGCTCGTGGTATCAATCGCATTCTTAGTTTTCCACCATGGATTGAAACGATATGAGTCCGGTAATCTTGTAGCCATGCGAGGCTAAGGAGGGTACCGATGAAAGAAACAAAGGTGGAATTTGGAAACGGCTTACATGGTATCACCGCTGGTGCGGGAACCCGAGGTCCGGTCATAATCAGCCACGGCGCAGGGCGCGGCATGGATACGCCTCTTCTCGAGAAAACATCCGCCGCCCTCGCCGAGCTGGGCTTTATAGCACTGCGCTACAACTTCGGCTATATAGGCAATCGCCCCGCTCCTTCTGCAGGCGGTAAGAAAGAGATGCAGGAGCTGATCGCGGCGATCGAATGGAGCAAAAAATATGGCAATCCGATCCTGGTGGGCAAATCATTTGGTGCCCGGGTCGGCTCGTATGTAGCAGCCACCCGCGATGATATCAAGGCGCTGGTTTTTTATGGCCTGCCGCTGCACGGCATGGCGAAAAACGCCAAACCGAGAGACTGGTCTCATCTGGCAAAAATCCACGCTCCCATGCTTTTCATCACGGGCGATAAAGACAAGCTCTGCTCTTTGTCGCATCTAGCCGAGGTGCAAAAAAATATCACAGCCTCATTTCAATCTGAAATTGTCCCGGGCGATCACTCGTTTAAACCAAAATCGGAAGATCAGGCGATTAAACTCTGCATCGACTGGATCTCAGCCCTTCAAACTTAAATAAAAGCCAACCAGAACGGGCAAAGTGGTATAACTAACTGGGCTTGCCGGTCATATTCGAGGATTGTTTTTAGAGGATGTCAGATTCCGATCAGCATGCCGCTTGGCAGCGACTACAGCAAGCGAAAGATAAATTTGCCCAGGGTGATTATTCATCGGCTGAGGCGGAGATGCGCTATTTGCTCGATGGATTGAGCGAGCAACCAGAAGCGCTGTCCGACTGCATTGAATGCCTGACCGAAATCTACAATTCCTGGGGCAAATACAACGAAGCAATTCAACTCAACGAGCAATTGATCAGGCACATCGCACCGCTGGGCGGCAATCAAGCGGAGCGAGTCGGCGCCTCGCTCGAGCGCATCGCCTTCATCAGCGATCGCATGGGGCAAAACGATCAAGCTCAGGGTTTGATGCGGCAGGCAATGGAAATTAGAACTGGTCGCCTTAACCCGATTGCCGTCGTGCAGCGCATGATAACGCCATCAGCGCCGCCGCCGCGCCAGCCGCAACAATATTCCGGCGGACCTTCCGCACCCGGCGCAGCAAGCCCGAGTCAACCAGCTTCCTATGAAAAGTCACAAAGTGGGCAAGGCCCCTCACAATCTTTCTCAGCCAAAGCTCTAGTCAACTTCGGCCGTGGTGGAGGTCAACCCAATCGCGGACCGGCTTCGCAACAATACTACGAGCCGGAGGAGTACTCGGCGCCGCCTCCACAAGCGCCGCCGCAGCAGAAGAAGCCAGCCCAAAATCGGCCGCCTCAAAATCTGCCGCCCAAACCGGAGCCTCCGGCTCCCTGGCCGACTCCGCAAATCGAGCCCGCAGCACCGCCGGCACAACCAGTTAGAGAAGCCCCGTCGCCTTACAAGCCACAACTTCAAGATATCGCCGCTGCCTACTCGCCTCCGCCCTTGCCTCCAGCACCGGGCTTTGGCGAGGCACCGCCGCCATTTCCTCATCATCCTGCCGGCCAGCAGTTCAGCGAAGAGGATTACTACGAGGACTCGCAACTTCATCCCACCGATGACTATTTCGACGAGACGGAGCCAGGAGGGCAAGGCGAGTGGAAATGGGTGGAACAGCCAGCCGGTCCGGGCGCTCCAGCATCCTCAGGCGATCTGCCTCCGCCCATTCCCGGGCAGGATCAACCGCCGCCGTTTCCCTCTCAGCCAGGGCAGATAGACGATCAGCCTCCGCCCATTCCTTCCCAGTCCGGACAATTGGGCGAGCAGACGCCGCCATTTCCAGGACAGCAAGGGCAACTTGCGAACCAGTTTAATCCGGCGTCTCCGGGCCAGGTTTCACCCGCTCAACCTCAGGCGCCCGGGAGCTACAGCCCGCGCGCTCAATCCGGCCCGGCCCAAGCCAAACCAGGCGCCAAAGCCGCCCCAGGGCAAGCCGCCGGCATTAACATTGAGCCCCCGCCGCAGCCATCCGCTCCGAAGGGACCGACTCTGCAAGAGCAAATGGAGCAACAAGCATTTGCCAGACCTAGTGCCCCGCCGCCCCCTCCCCCGCCCAAGGAAAGCAATCAATCGCCATCAAGTCGCGGCGCCCAGGCAAGCACGAATACGCTGCGCTCCAAAGCGGCCGGCGATAATCAGAAACCGCCCGGCGTCTCGCCTCTGGACAAAATGAAAGACGTGCTGCAGGGATTGATCAGGCCTCAGAGCGGAGCGGACGTCCAGGAGGTGGTGGATGAGACTCAAGGCTCGCAGCGTTCGGTCTTGATACTGGCAGCGGTGGCATTCGCGATCTTTTGCATCGGCTTTCTGGCCTACAAGTTTCTTCCTCGCGCACTGACTCCCGAGCAGGCTTACGGCACTATTCATCACCAGTGGCGCTCGGCGGACAGCAGCACGTTGCTCTGGCTCAAAAATTCCAGTGATTGCGAATTCACGGTCGGCAAAGATCGAATCAATACCAGTTATCATTTTTACCTGAGCGATTGGCGCGACGCTCTGGATATGGCTCTCAGCTCGCTCTTTCAAAAACAATATTGGCTCTATCAAAGCGGCGAGAGCATGAGCGATGATGAAGGGCGCACCATTTATCCCTCCAACGGAGCAGAGGCGAAGCTGGTCGACAAGCTGGAAATCATCGGTCAATACGCAGCCATGTGCTACGCCAAGAAGAATCGCTATCCCGATCTTCCCACGCGCATGAAGGCCTCGTTCAATCTCGAGTACGAGAATCCCTTCACTACAGAGAAAGAGCTGCCCAGCTTCCAAACATTGACGGTCGGGGAAGGAAAATCTGAGGCAGCCGACGATCAGGCGCGCAACGATTTGTTTATCGATCTGTTTTCAGGTGGCTCATGGAAAGATGCACCAGAACCACATCCTGGACAAATTCGCTGTCTGGCTGTCGATTTCCATAACGTGCGCGGCAACACTCAGGCGTTTATAGTGCAAATAATTGGCGCCGACAAAAAACCGTTGCGCGGCAGCATAGGGGGCAACAGATTCTTCTACGCTTTGGAAAACGGTCGTCCATACAAAGTTCCACCGTCGGAAAAACCGCAGTTACCGTTCAAAGGACAGACAGGCATCAAGCCGATCGTGCTCTGGTTGTTTGACAGCAAGCCTGATGCAGGCCTGATCTTTATGTTGAAAAACGGCGGCATAATTTTGTTCAGCACCCTGGCAGTCATATTCCTCGTCGTGGGTTTCTCGATGAAAGCCTCCAAGCGAGGTGTATTCTTGATCCTCTTTGGTATCACTGCAATTGCGGCCCTGGCCTATACAGTCGCCAGGGCACTACCCTAACAGGATCAGGAGAAATGGATTGAAATTCGGAAGCTTGCTTGTAGAGTTGGATTTGATCAGCGCCACCGATTTGAGTGATGCACTACAGGTAGCACCACAATTCGGCTTGCCTTTAGGACGCACGCTGGTGCTCTCCGGTTTTCTCACTGAAGAAGAACTGCAGCTCGCCGTCGAGTTGCAGCCGCTGATCAATGCCAAGACTTGTGATATGCAAGAGGCAAAAAAGGCAGCTTTACTGGTGCGCAACGATAAGTTGCAGCCTGACGATGCCCTGGAAAAAATCAGTGTGCGGGGCAGGCAGGATCGGGCTACCCTTGGCACTCTTCTTCTCGAGGCTGGTCTGGTCACGCACGAGCAGATTGAGCGAGCGAAGCGCACCAGCTACGAAACCGGATTGAGGCTGGGGCGCGTTCTGGTTCTCAATGGTGGCATATCGCATACATTGCTTGCCAGAGCTCTACATTTGCAAACCATGGTGCGCGACAAGAGAATCTCCCAGCAGCAAGCCGTCGACATGTTGATGGCTCAAGCTCCCAAGGAGAAATCGCGCTCGCTGGCTCTGGAGGCGAACTCCGCCAGTCCGGCGCCTGCCACAAAGAGTGTCAAGTTCGGTGAGTTTCTGGTTTTGTCCGGTCTGGCGACAGAAGCGGAAATTCTCAATGCCATGGAAACGAGCTTGAGCCGCCAGCTCAGTTTGGAGCAAGCGATTATCGAACTGGGTCTGGTATCAAAGAAAATATACGACAGAGCCTCGGAGCTATACCGGCGAGTGGCATGCGGTGAACTGGCGCTTCGCCAGGCAACCGATGAAATTCACAATCTCGTCTTCGGCGACAGGGAGCGCGCTCAAACCGCACCGCCGGTGCTCGGCGAGCTTTTGAAGATGACCGGCTTTATAACCGATTCCGACATCTCAGAGGCAATCGAGCTGAGCAACAAGTATCCTTCATTGATTGGCAAGATGTTAGTAATTTCCGGAGCAATCGATGAAGCCACATTGATTGCTTCATTGCGCTGCCAATTTCTGATGAAAGCCGGTGTGATCACAGTCGAGGAAGGTGTGCACGCCCTGCAATTTGCTCGCGAGCACAAAACGAGCTTTGATGATGCCCTGAGCGAACTTGGCATATCGAAGCAGATTCCTGAAAGTTCCCCCGAGGAATGATACCGCAAGCGGTATCACGCAATCGATACCACAAGCAGTGGCAGATACCAGCGTCCGATAAGTCTGCCAACTTGACCGCCGAACCACCTGTGGTGCCAGGAAAGCTCGCGTCCGCAATAGATCTGCCAGGTTGAATTTAGACAGGTCCTCATATATCATGCATATATGCTCTTAAAATCGGTCGACTGCGGACAACTTCAGAAGCTGCACCGTACCTGGTGCCTGCTTGTCGCTTTGTGCGCCTGCGTATTGGCCGCTGGGCAGCAGAAAGCCCAGGCCGATACGGCAGTCGATGAGGTGAAGCTGCGCGGGGCCATCATTAATGACCCTGACAATTTCAAGGTCAATCATTGCTTCATTCGCGGTGCCTTTGTCCTCAAGGCAGGCTCGACATTGCCGGTCATGCTCCTTGGTCCTCTCGATGCCAACGAGCTTGCAGTCGGTCAGCCGGTCCGGTGTATGCTGCTCAAGTCGATAGTGGCCGCCGAGCATGAGATGATTCCCGAGGGAAGCATTGTCGAAGGCTGGGTCTGTGACTTGCAGAGAGCGCGGCGCGTCATCAGCGCCAAGCTTTCGCTAAAGCACTGGTGCAACGCCCACGCCTTGATTAACATACACTTCGGAAAACTCTTTCTACCCGACGGACGGCAATTCCAGATCTCGGCCGGACCGGCGCCAAAAGCCACGATGTACGGTAATGGCGAGTCTGAGAAGCTGACCGTCTCCAAACATGGAACCATCGAGCCCAGGTACAAAGGTCGGCTCTATGATATTGCCAGTAATGCCGCCGGATTTGCCACCATTCCATTCGGTCCGGTCGGTTTCATTGCCGATACGGCACTCTCGGCAGCAGCCGGTGCAATCGATCCGGCTTATGCCTTTGACAGGCCGGTTAAGGATCCCGATGCCGTTGATCGCACAAAAGGATTTGTTCTGGGTACGATCAAGGCTCTTCCATGCGGTTTCCTGATCACCGATAGCACCAACCACGGTGGCGAGATTATGATGCCTGCCGGCTCGGAGCTCGATGTTCGCCTGAACTCGGATCTGGTAATGCCGCTGACAGGCGAGTTGAAGGGCATTGCAACACTTGATTGAAACTAAAAATGGCCTCGGGAGCCGAGGCCGTTTTTAGTCGTGTTTGCGACTAAGAGGTATGGAAGTCGCGCGTTAAGAGTTCCTCGAGAAGAGCCGCGGTTATTGGCTGGCTCTGTGTTTATCAATCCACTCTTTGGGCGGTTGATACAACGTCCAACCATCCAGAACGAAGCTCTTCTTCATGAATGCTTCGGATTTGTTGCCGAAGCGTTCGGACCAGAGATGCTGCTTCTCTTCGTTGTACTGGATCAGCTCTTGCTCGCTGACGCCCCATTTCTTCGCTATGGGCCAGGCTGAGCCGCCTTTGCCAACCACTTCGTGCTCTCCTTGAGGTTTATCAGGAGCACCTATGGCATTGCTTGGCACGTTGAATGAGTCGCGCTCGTCAGAGAACAATTTGGTGCCCTGAGCGTGCTCGATGGCATCATGCATGGTCTTATTCTGCTGAGCTTTGGCAGGATCGGAATCGGATTTTGCCGAATCCCAGTTGTCGACCATGGATTTGACGAACTTTTGGTTCTGGTCGCTAAAAGCCTTTGGATATGCCTTCTGCATGTCTTTGGCCTTCTGCGGATCAGAAACGTCGTCCAAATATTTCTGCAGAGAATCCTTGGTTATTTGGCCGTCTTTGTTGCCATACTTGCTGGCGATGAAGTCCTGCAGAGTCTTACCACCTTCGACGGTCTTGGCTAATGGAGCCAGTGCTTTGGCTTCCGCTGCGGCAGCCTCTGCAGATGTCTTATCACCTTTGAGCTTGTCCTGAAAACCTTTCACGTGGCCCTCAAGATCCGATTTGTTAGTGTAGTTCTCACCAAAGCCCATTTTGCCCCAGTGATATGGAACACCGCTGCCGCCATTCCTGATCTTATCGGCAAGCGTATGCATCATCGTATTCTTGAATTGCTCGTCACCGAGATCTGAGCCTCGCAGTTGACTGCCGTCACTCAGGCGCCGGTCGCTTCGATCCATGCCCTTGTCTTTGATCGAAGAAGCATACATGGAGCCATTCCCGTCCTTCAGTCCGTCGAAGTTTTCGGCTCCGTATTCATATGAGAGCTCAGGCAAAACACCGTTCTTCTGCAACTTCTCGTTCAGAGCGGAAGACCATTGTTTGAAATGACTCGGATCGCCTTTGGCGTGATCTTGATATTCCTTTTGCATCAGAGCAAGCGCATCGTGTCCACCCTTGTCTCTGAAAGTCTTGCTGATCTTATCTGCGGCCTGATCCGGTTTATCGCCTGCCGTGCTAGGGTTCTGATTTCTAGCGGGAGCGTCATGATGTGGTTGAGTGGCCATGTGAAACTACCTCCATACAATATGTATGTCGCGATTTGAGTGATACACGAATGAAAACAAAGGGTGGGTATAGGGCGATTCGGATTCGCTCTTAGAGTTGTTTTGGTGAGCCAGCGATAGATGGGGGTGTCTGGGGTAGCTTGAGTATGCAATACGATCGTGACGTCATCGTGACACGAATGAACCATTTTTCATCTTAGTCCCAAAGCCAGAGGCAAAGCGGCATTTCAGCCCGGGGCAGATCTGGCCAGATCTTTGCCAGGTCCAGGAGAGGCTTTTGCACCCAATACCTTTTCATAAACCGATAAGTAATTGGCAGTCATTTGATCTTTGCTGAATAGCTGTGCAACTCGATTGTGACAGGCCAATCGAGAGATCTTCTCGAGTTCGCTGAATCGCTCCACCAGATCGTCCAGGGAATTGCCGATCACAGCGGTTTCTCCATCGCTGAGAATCTCGCGAACAGAGCCTCTGTCCAGAGCGAGAAGCGGCGTACCGCATGCCAGCGACTCAACCATCACCAAGCCAAACGGCTCATCGAAGTTCAATGGATAAATCACGGCATACGCATTGCCGTAGAGCTCGACCTTTTGACTCAAATCCACTTCCCCGAGATATTGCACGTCTTTGTCGTCGAGCGAAGGTTTGACAAACTGCTCGAAATATTCGGCATCGGCTTCATCGACCTTGCCGGCCAGCTTGATGGGCATGCCCACTCGTCCGGCAATTTCAATTGCCTCTCTGGTGCCTTTATCATGGCCGAGTCTGCCAATAAACAAAAGATATGATTTCTCTGCTTTTGGTTTAAATTTGAACTGAGAGATTTCTATGCCATTGTAGACATTGGCTATGTAATTCAATTCATCGGGATAATTCAGTCTCTTGTAAGCATTGCTGATTGAGATGTAATTCAAATCCTTATAAGCAAGAAAAATCGGTGCACAGTAGTCGCGAATCGGATTATGCAATGTCGTCACGGATGGACATTGCAAATGCTCAAGCCACGACAGGGCTTGAAAGCCCATGTGGTTGTGAATCAGATCGAAATCGTCCTGGCGTCGCTGCAGCTCGATCAAAAGTTGAATGTCATACGCCAGCCAGCGCCTGATCGGTATATCGGTCCACAACCGCAGGCCATGCGGAGTCACGGACACCAACTTTGCATTGGTTTGCGAATCTCCTGAGGCAAACAAAGTGACATCGTGCCCCAGCTCCAAAAGGCTTTCGGTGAGGTGCGAAACGACAAGCTCGGTGCCGCCGTATCCGACTGGAGGAATGGGCTCGACAAGTGGCGCTAACTGAGCGATACGCATGTTGTATAAACCTTCGTAGCTTGTCCGATTTCAATGACACTCGATGATGACTCTGATGGGACCGGATTTTCTCAAGACCTGACAGTAAGTCGAGCCGTTTTGATTGTGCACTGCCAGATCGAGGGTGGCTTTGCCAACTCTCATATTGCGCACGATCAGCAAGTTCAACCAATCAGGCAAAGCCGGATCGATGATTCTAAGAATCTGGTTGCGGGCATCGGCTTGCAAATTGATGCAAGCTTGCAGGAGTTGAAAAACGCTGCCGGCTGCCCATGCCTGCGGCGAACAGGAGACCGGATAATCGATTGGTTTCTCCGACTCGAGCCGCTCAAAGCCGCAGAATACCTCAGGCAAGCGAAAGTCAGGCGAATTTTTCGAAACTTCGATCAGGTCATTCAAAAGCCTCTTCAAATACTCGAGCCTGCCGATAGCGCGCATGCCCATGCCAATCACGGCATTATCGTGCGGCCAGACCGTGCCGTTGTGATAGCTGAGCGGATTGAATGACACCATATTCGATGACAGCGTTCGGATTCCCCAACCCGAGTGCATCTCGTGACTCATCAATCGAGAGGCGACAGCGTTCGCTTTCTCATTGTCCAGAATCCCCGTCCACAAGAGATGACCCGGATTTGAGCTTATCACCTCGGTGCGGCGCCGCTCGCCATCCAGTGCCAGAGCCACGAAGTGTTCGTTTTCCATCCAGAAATCTTTCTCGAAATTGATTTTCAAATCATGTGCTTCCTGGCGAAGCCGCTCGGCCAGACTGATGTTTCCGAGAGTCTCGGCCAGCTCGGCGGTCCGCAAGCGCGCCGCATAGAGGTAGCCCTGTGCTTCGCAAACGGCGATCGGCGGCGAGGCGAGCCGGCCATCGGCATGCATGATCGAATCGCCGGAGTCTTTCCAGCCCTGGTTGTCGAGGCCTTTGTCGGTCAGTCTCTGGTAACACAGATAGCCGCCGCCCTCGAGGCAGGCTCGATCCATCCAATCCAATGCCGCTTTTGCCGCCGGCCACAAGTTTTGGGCAAAATCAAGATCGCCCGTCCACTTTATATAATCGCCCAGCAAAACGAGCCAGAGCGGCGTTGCATCGACGGTTCCGTAATATGGACAATGAGGAATAGTGCCGGTTCTGGACAATTCGCCAAAGCGAATCTCGTGCATAATCTTGCCGGCGCTTTCCTCCTTGTACTCATCTTCGCGAGTGCCTTGATAGGCGGCTAAAACCTCGAGCACCTCCCGGGCTATTTCCGGATAAACGGAGAGCATTTGCCAGGCCGTTATGAGACTATCGCGACCGAACACAGCGCAATACCAGGGCACGCCGGCACCCAGCCCCCAACCCAGCGGCGTCGGCTGCCGCAATATGTATAAATCGCGAAAACCGCGGTTAATAGCCATGTTCAAGAATTCATCATTGGACTCGACCACCGCCCCTTTTGATATCCAATCATGGTATTTTGCATCAGCGGATTTTTGCGCCAGGCTTATCTTGGTCGCACCATTTACGGTACCATTGTAGCTGGGTTCCTTAACGGCTCTGTGGTCCCACCTCGTGCAAATCGTAAAGTCGATGCTCTGCGGTTCGCGCCGCGGCAGCCGGAGGCGAAAGACAGCGGTACCGTCGGTGATACTATAGGGTTTCATTCCCGAGATTTCAATGATGGTCTCGAGCAGCATGCCATCAAGGCCTCGATAGGCAAGGAATATCTTGCGCCCGTCGGCACCGGCAACCGGAAGCATGCGCTCGCCTCGTCTGGGCAAATTCAATCCGCGCACTTCGAACATATCGGCAAAATCGGAGTAAAACTTGATCTTCAGCTCGATATCAAGATCAGGGCCATAATTTTCGAGACTGAGGCGTTCTTGCAAGACATCGTCTAAAACTACGCTGCGCCTTGCCGTAATCTTCTGCTGCGGCAGGGCATCGACTTGCGGATTGGTGTACAAAAAGCTGCCGGCGTAGCCTTGCTCGACATCACTGGACAATAACGACATGGCCGCATCATTCAAATACAGCTCCCACTGGCTCAAATGCCGGGTATCGAAGCGATAGTAGCCGTAGCCCAGCGTATTGCACATGGGAATATAGGCCGACTGATCCAGGACAAGAAAATGGCTCCCGTGTTTGAGTATTTGCCTGGGGTGGGCGGCATCAGTAAGAATGAACGGCTCGCCCTGACAAAGCGGCCGAGCGTCGAGAAGATATTCGACTTTATCGGCCTGTTGAGTGGCGTCGTTGGGGATGGGCTCCAGTTCCCTCATAGAAACAAATCCGCTGTTGGGTGGTCTTCGTATTCAGGTCAAAAATACCTTGGATCTTTATAGCCCATTTCAAAAAGATTGTGGCCAGGCTTCCAGCCGCACGGCGGCGATCGAATATGCTACCAGTCTTAGTGGCTGTCGTGTTTTAGTAAATCGACGGCATCGATGAAAAATTGTTGCAAGGTACCAGCAATGAACAGTGACGGAAATCAACGAACTGAAGATCATGACGAAGTTATCCCGCCGAAGCTTTCTGATGCATCAATAAATGATCGCAAGAGACATGCGACCGCTCAGCAGCCGCCGGCGGAAACTGATCGGTCAAAGGACAGCCCGGAGAAGCAGTCTAAATTCTTCGAGGGTTTTAGAAGCTGGCTGCTTTATGCGGTCATCGGCACCGCCATTGCCTTCCAGATGTTCTGGACTCAGGCTCAACAAGTCGAGCCGATCCCATTCAGCCGCTTTCTCAAAGATCTTAATGAAGGGAAAATCAAGAATATCAGCGTCGGTCAGAAGAGAATCACAGGCACCTACGCGCACGACTTGCCGGGTAATGCCGATCAATTCGTGACCGTGCCTGTAGAGCCGCAAATGGCCAGGCTGCTTGCCGGTCACAATGCGGAATTCACCGGCGCGGTCGAAGATAATTTCTGGGGAAGCGTGATATCATGGCTGGTGCCGATGCTGGCTTTCTTCGGTTTCTGGGTGTTCATGCTTAACCGCGCCGAGAAGCAGACTCAAGGCGGGCTCATGTCGATCGGCAAGAGCAAGGCAAGAGTATATATGGAAGACAGACCGACGGTCACTTTCGCAGACGTCGCCGGTGTCGATGAAGCAAAAGATGAATTGAAAGAAGTAGTCGCCTTTCTCATGGAGCCTGAGCGGTATGGCCGCCTGGGTGGCCGAATGCCCAAAGGCATTCTTTTGATCGGTCCTTCAGGAACGGGCAAAACGCTTCTGGCAAGGGCTGTGGCCGGCGAAGCGGGCGTGCCGTTTTTCTCGATAAGCGGCTCCGAGTTTGTTGAAATGTTTGTCGGCGTCGGAGCGGCACGAGTGCGCGACTTGTTCGCCCAGGCCCAGCAGAAGGCGCCGTGCATAATTTTCATCGACGAGCTCGACGCCCTCGGCAGAGCTCGCGGACTCAGTCCATTTGGAGGCGGGCACGACGAGAAAGAGCAGACCTTGAATCAATTGCTTGTCGAGATGGACGGATTCGATCCGAGACAGGGCGTCATTCTGCTTGCCGCGACGAACCGCCCTGAGATTCTCGATCCGGCGCTTTTGCGGGCCGGCAGATTCGACCGCCAGGTGCTCGTTGACCGTCCTGATAAGAAAGGGCGTGAGGCAATTTTGCGTTTGCACATGAGGCGAGTGATCGCCGACGAAAACATTTCATATGAGCGCATCGCCGGCATGACAGCCGGCTTCTCCGGCGCCGATCTGGCCAACCTCGTCAATGAGGCGGCTTTGCTTGCCACCCGCCGTGGTGCCGACAAGGTTTCGATGTTCGATTTCTTCGAGGCGATCGAGCGAGTCATTGCCGGTCTGGAGCGCAAGAACAGATTGCTCAATCCGCGCGAACGCAAAGTGGTGGCCTACCATGAAAGCGGTCATGCTCTGGTGGCGCTCTCGGTGCCAGGCGCCGATCCGGTTCAAAAGGTGACGATCGTGCCACGCGGCATCGGAGCGCTCGGCTACACGATGCAACATCCCGAGGAGGATCGTTACTTGCTGTCGCGACGCGATCTGCTCGACAAGCTCACCGTGCTGCTTGGCGGCAGGGCTGCCGAGGAGCTGGTCTTCAATGAAATTTCTACCGGCGCCGCTGATGATTTGAGCAAAGCTACCGAACTGGCGCGCAACATGATCACGCGCTACGGGATGAATGATAAGCTTGGGCTCGTGGCTTATGAAACCGATCCGGGCTACTTCCTCAAGCCGGTCGGCATGCCGACGAACGCCAGAAGATTTTCTGAAGAGACGGCACGCGAGATTGACCTTTCAGTGAAGGAATTGATTGCGGGCGCACTGGCTCGCGCCAAGACAATTTTGAGACTGAACCGATCGGGTCTGGAGACGGCGGCTGAAAAATTGCTCGAGAAAGAGACTCTGACAAGAGAAGAGCTGGAAGAAATAGTGCGGCGCTATCCGTTTAATCCCGAAAAGAAGAGCGCTTGAGCGCGCCGTCGGACGATCGATCGAGGCGCCTTAATCGTTCGTCTCAGCTTCCAGGTCTAAATGAACGTCCAGTAACTGTAACAAATAATCCATCACCACAGGAGCCATGCCGCCGCAATCAAGTGCATGCGGCGCCAGCTTGACACCACGGCAATGGGGCTTGTTGTGATCTTTCTTGTACTGCTCGACTTTTGCTATGAGCTGCTCGATCAATTCATCGGCAAGCAGCGGTGCTGTTTCGCGCAATATGGCTTTGGCCATGCTCATCGATCCACAGGCGCCGTTTTGCACCTGACGCCGTATCTCGCTGAGATCGGCGGGACAGCCCAGCCCATACTTTTCGGCGAATTGCTCCAAGGCAGAGACGCAGTCGCCTGTTGAGAGCAACAGGTTGTAGATCTCCAGGCGAATGTGTGGAAAGCGTAAAGACACAATTGTTGGCATAGCAAGGTCGGATGGTGGCCCAGAGTCTATCCTGTCCTGTTATGAGCCCGACCGCATCGACCGCAGGGATGATTCACACCTTCTAAGCAGACGAGGCTGCACTTTTCTCGACTTAGAGGAGTAAACTAGCAAAGAGTGTTTATTAAGGACGGGCAATGAGAGAAAAATATTTGTTTGCAGCTATAAGCATCGCTTGCGCAGGTCTAATGATCTTTGCCGCGCAGAGCAATCCCGTTGTTGCAAAAGGAAAAGGCAAAAGCAAAACCAAAGCCGATGGTGCGCAAACTTTCAAAACGCATTGCGCCAGTTGTCATACAGCCGGAGGCAACAATGTCAAACCCGAGCACCCGCTAGCCGGATCGAAGCAGCTCTCCACTCTGGCCGTCTTCAAGAGCTACCTCAGCAAACCACCCGGTCATATGCCGTACTACCAGGATGTCGTGAATAACAAAGAGATGCTCGACTCGCTCTACAAATATTGCAAGCAACTGAAAGCGCAGCCGCTCAAGCAAGCTCATAATCAAGAGTCGGCGACACTCGACTGACGATCTGCCCGGCCCGTTATGTGCCACCGCTCCTGGTGCAGCGCGATATCTAGCAAATGCGCGGCAGCTGCTCGCCGGAGAGTTTGTCGAGAATGCGATGCCCGCCGATTCTCGATTGCAAAACGACGCGGCCGGGATGCTCCTCGACGACCTGACCGATCAGGCAGCTCTGCTCGCCGGAAACCTGCCGGCGCATAACTGCCAACAACTCATCGACGTGCTCACCTTTTGCGATTGTGACGAAACGCCCTTCACAAGCGACATAAAAAGGGTCCAGACCGAGCAGCTCGCATGCCGCTTTAACCTGCGGATGCACAGGAATCAAACTTTCATCCACAACCATCCCCACTCTCGAGGCTCCTGCCAGCTCGTTCAGGACGCCGGCCAGACCGCCGCGAGTTACATCCCTCATGCAATGAATAATCGCCCCTGTGCCGCCGGGGCGATTTGCACCCGCATTCTCCGCGGCGGCATTTTTGCCATCGGCAAATCTCTCCTGCCAATCGAGCATAGCCGCGATAAATCGATGCAATGGAGCGCTATCGCTCAGAATGTCCATTTCCAGATCCAGTCCTTCGCGCCTGGACATAATTGCCATGCCGTGCCTGCCGATGTCGCCGCTGACAATGATACAGTCGCCAGGACGCGCCTGGTTGGCTGCCGGCGGGCAAGCGTGCTCGATTAAGCCGATACCGGTAGTGGTGATAAACAACTTATCGGCGGCTCCTTTTCCGACAACTTTTGTATCGGCCGCCACTAATGGAATGTTCGCGGACAGACAGGCGCTCGACATCGATTCGACGATTCTCGAGAGATCCTCGGTGGCCAAGCCCTCCTCGAGAATAAAGCTCGCAGCAATGCAGATTGGCGTTGCTCCCTTGACGGCAAGATCGTTTAGCGTGCCATGCACTGCCAGCGAACCGATGTCGCCCCCCGGAAAAAATATGGGCGAAACGACATAGGCGTCGGTCGTGATAGCAACCCGCTTTCCGCCCAGGTCTACATCAGCGGCATCATCGAGTTGATTCAAAACCTGATTGCCGAGTCTGGGCAAGAAAAGACTCTCGATTAACTGAGACGTCATCTTCCCGCCGCTTCCGTGCCCAAGCCGAATGCGGTCCGATTGAGAATGGGGAGTCGAGCAGACGGGCATCGAACCTTCAGCTGGCATCATCTTCTCCAGGTCTGGGGCGGAACTTGTAATAGTTTGCGCATGTGCCCTCGGGTGAAACCATGGTGGCGCCGAGCGGATGCTCCGGGGTGCATTCGCGAGCGAAGGCAGAACAATGAATCGGCTTTTTCAAGCCGCGCAAAATCTCGCCGCTGATACAGAGGGGCGATTCATCAGCCTGCAAGCCGTGCACGGCGAATTGCTTCTCGGCATCAAATTGTTTGTACTGCTCGTTAAGGGCGTAACCACTCTCGGCAATGGTGCCAAGTCCTCGCCAGAGTCGCTCGGAACGATCGAACACCGCATCCAATACCGCCATGGCCGACAGATTACCCTCTGATCTGACCGCTCGTGAATACTGAATTTCCAACTTAGCCTCTCCTTTTTCCAACTGCGCGATGCAGCGCCAGATGCCTTCCAGGATATCGCTTGGCTCGAAGCCGGTAATCACAATCGGCACCTTGTATTGCTCTGACAGACTTTCGTATTCGCGGGCTCCCATGATCGAACATACATGGCCTGGACCAAGGAAGGCTTGCACCCGATTGTCAGCGGACTGCAAAATGCTTGCCATCACTGGTGGTACCAGCACATGTGAGCAAAGAAGGAAGAAATTGCGCAGCCCCAGCCTCTTAGCTTGATAGGCAGCCATGGCATTGGCAGGCGCAGTGGTCTCGAAGCCGACGGCAAAAAACACCACCCGCCGCTCCGGGTTCTTCCTGGCTATCGCCACCGCATCCAGTGGCGAGTAAACGATGCGCACATCCGCCCCTTCCGCTCTGGCTTCCAATAAGTCCTTCTTGCTGCCCGGCACGCGCAGCATGTCCCCGAAGGAGCAAAAAATGACATCATCAAAAGCAGCTATGGCAACCGCCTTGTCGATCAATTCAACCGGCGTGACGCAGACCGGGCACCCCGGTCCATGAAGAAGTTCAATTTCCTCGGGCAGCAAGTCCTGAAGACCGTACTGTAAAATCGAGTGTGTCTGCCCACCGCAGACCTCCATGATTTTCCAGGGCTGCCTCACCGTGCGGTGAATTTCAGCTGATATTCGCTGAGCCAACTCTTTTTCACGAAACTCATCCAGAAATTTCATAGTTTGTCCGCCGCTCCTGCTTGGCTCGCCCGATCATCTCGGCTCAGTACATCCCTGGGAGTGCCTGCTTCCAGCTCAGCCAGTTCATTATTCGCTCTGAGTATCTCCAGAGTGCGCTGCGCCTCCAGCTCATCTATAACACTGATTGCAAAACCGACGTGCACCAGAACGTAATCGCCTGGCTTCACCCCGGGCGTGTACTCTAAGCAGACCGTTTTGCGAATGCCGCCGAAATTGACGCGCGCGTGACTCAACCCATCTTGATCAAACAGCTCTTCTACTAAGCCGGGAATTGCCAGGCACATCACTTGTCCCCTCCGATAGAAACGGCATCGATGCTTGCCAAAGCAGAGATTGCCTGGCCGAGCGACAAGCCTCCGTCGTTGGCCGGAATCCGCTGGGGATAGAATACATCAAAACCAGCTTCGGCTAAAATGCGGCTGCCAAAGGACAACATGAGCCTGTTTTGAAAGACCCCACCGCCCAGGCAAACTTGATTGATGTTTTTTGATAAACGCAAGCGCTCGCACAGATCACGAATGATGTGCGCCATTGTTACATGAAACCTTAATGCCAGGTCTCCTGTAGACACACCCCGCAAATGCTCGGCGTACGCTTGCTGCAGAATCGGAAGCGCGTCAATCTGGTAGGGCGCTTCCTCACAGACGCTATAGTCGAATCTCGGCAAAGCACCCAGCTTCCCGGCGCAATCTTGCCGGCGATAAGCGCTCCAGGCCAGGGCTTCCAGTTCGATTGCTGCTTGCGCCTCGTAGGTTGCTTCCTGGCAGACGCCAAGCAGGGCTGACAGCGCATCGAACAAACGCCCGCAACTGGACGTCATGGGCGTATTGATTTTCGAGGCGATCTGCTTTTTAATCATTTCAAACTGGGGAATGCGCTCCAGATAAGGAGCGAACAAGCCGATGTCTGTTTGACCCGAGTCGCTCATAAGATATGCCAGGCTCATGCGCCACGGTTGCTGAATTGCCAGGGTGCCACCAGGCATGGGGACCGGCTTTAAGTGCGCCGCCCGCTCGAATGTCTTAAGGTCGCAGATGAGAAATTCACCGCCCCAGAGAGAGCCGTCGGTGCCGTAACCCATGCCATCAAATACGATACCAATGACCGGGTCGACCAGAGCATGCTCAGCCATGCAAGAAACTATGTGGGCATGGTGGTGTTGCACCGCATATGATGGCACACCGCACTGAACAGCCAGCTCCTTCGCGATTGTGGTTGAGAGATAATCAGGATGCAGATCATGCGCGATCAGCTCCGGGGCGAGATCAAACAATTCATTGTAGAGTCTGAAGGTATGACGGAAGTGCTCCTCGGCTTCCAGGTTTTCGAGATTGCCTATGTGCTGGCTCAGGTAAGCCAGATCATCTCGAATCAAACAAAATGTATTCTTCAAATGGGCTCCGACGCCTAAACC
Organism: Pseudomonadota bacterium; assembly: GCA_021324135.1. Classification (GTDB taxonomy): domain Bacteria; phylum Cyanobacteriota; class Vampirovibrionia; order Obscuribacterales; family Obscuribacteraceae; genus JAJPJO01. The sequence continues at coordinate 18,090 of JAJPJO010000380.1, read as the reverse complement.
GATGCGCTCGGCTTTTAGCCGGCCTAAGCTCACCGTCCGCGGTGCTATTCCTCTGGCACGCCGCAATACATGCGGCGTTTCATCGATCAGCTGAATGATGGAGTCATCGTAGCGGGCATATATGTCGCGGTCGTTCAGCAAAAAACCGTCTGCCAGTGAATAGAGGCGCTTGAGCGCCTCTCGATTTCCTGTAGCGATTGGCTCCTCGCTGAAGTTGCCGCTCGTGGCAATTATTGGTCCGCCAAAATCGTGCAAGAGCAAATGGTGAAGCGGCGTGTATGGGAGCATGATGCCAAGCCGATCGGCACCTGGTGCAATTGAATCGGGCAGATTACAGCTTTCCAGTTTTTCAAGCAGCACTATAGGACGGCTTGGCTGAGTGAGGCATTCTTCCTCGCTCGGCGACAGGTTACAGAAATTGCGAACCATGGCAGGGTCTGCCATCATCAAGGCCAATGGTTTCGCCTGGCGATGCTTACGTTTCCGCAGTGCGGCGATAGCAGAAGCGTTGCCGGCATCACAAACTAAATGAAAGCCACCCAGTCCTTTTATGGCAACGATCTTGCCTTCAGCCAGAGCCGCAACCGTCCTCTCCAGCGCCGCACCATCGGCGATGGCAGACAGCCGGCTAAGTTGTCGATCATTTTTTTCATGCCTGCAGTGATTTTCATGACCATCGCTCGGCGTTGCATCAAGCCAGAAGATTCTCGGTCCGCATCGAGCACAGGCATTCGGTTCGGCGTGAAAGCGGCGATCGCGCGGGTCGGTATACTCCGCCCGGCATGCCTGGCACATGGCAAAACAGTCCATGGTCGTAGCGGCACGATCGTAGGGCAGCGACCTCATTATCGTGAATCGCGGCCCGCAGTTCGTGCAGTTTATGAATGGATAACGGAAGCGTCTGTTCTCAGCACAAAACAGCTCCTCAAGACATTGAGCGCAAGTCGCAGCATCCGGCGGCACCAGCTTGCTCCCCTTAGCAGTGGATGAGCTCTGCTCGATGGCAAATGACTGCTCGAGTCGCGCCTCGATTGTAAAGCTCTGCACCGCATTGATCTCCGCCAGTGGCGGGGCAGTATCCACCAGATCGCGGATGAATTCTTCGAGCGCCGCTTTCTCGCCTTGCACCTCGATTTCAACAACGCCGTCATTATTGCGCACGAATCCGGTCAACTGGTGACGCGAAGCCAGACCATGGACAAACGGTCGAAAACCGACCCCCTGAACGATCCCGGTCACAGAAATTGCTACGCGGCTGAGTTTAGTCAATTGCATCTGGAAAACATTCTAACGCTTTGGCCTCGCTTGGCAATTATCCCTGAGAATGACTTAGATCCGAACATAAGCCATTCGGTCGATGCCAGTCATCATTTTGCTGTGTCATACTGCCTGTTGATAAGCTTCGAGGCCCGGAAAACCTATGCATGAAGCAACCATCGCCCAAGCCATTCTCGAAATAGCAAACGACAAGCTGAAGGCAACGCCGCACGCTGCCGCCATTCTGGCCATCCATGTCATAATCGGTGAATTTCGCAATGTCGAGCTGGACTCACTGATGTTTGCCTTTGATAACATCAAGCTGGTCAGCGATACAACCAGGCAATGCCGTCTAGTGGCCGAAATTGTCAATGCAAAAGCGGCATGCAGAGGCGCGGGTCATCTATATCATCCCACCTTCGATAACTCGTTCCGCTGTCCGAGGTGCGATAATGGCATCGGCAAATTGCTGTGCGGCGAAGAATTGGATGTCATTCAACTGACACTTCAGGCCGAGGACGAACCGACTGCAGGCGAGCATAAAGGGGAGCCAAACGACAACGAGGTCGACACCTATGCACGAGTCACTTGACGAGCACATGCTGGAGCGCATACTACAGGGCAATCAAGACCTGGCCAATCACAATCGCGAGCACTTCGACGAAAGCGGCATCTTTGCTATCAACCTGATGAGTGCGCCTGGGGCCGGCAAAACCAGCTTGCTTGAAAAAACGATATCGTCCCTGGTACCAAAGTGGAAGTCATCCGTGATCGAAGGCGACATGGTGGGCGAGCTCGATGCCGCTCGACTGCGGCATCTCGGAACCAGAGTAAAACAAATTTGCACCGGGCGAAGCTGCCATCTGGACGCTTCCATGCTGGCTCGAGAGCTGCATAACGGGCACTTTCTGGATGCCGACTTCTTATTCATAGAAAACGTCGGAAATCTCGTTTGTCCAGCGGAATTTCCACTGGGAGAGCACAAGCGCGTCGTGTTGCTCTCGGTGAGCGAGGGCGACGACAAACCACTCAAATACCCTATTATCTTCCGCAATTGTGATGCCGTTCTTTTCACAAAATGTGACTTACTGCCCTATGTCAACTTTGATCGAACAGCAGCCAGCGAGCACATCAGAACACTAAATGCAGATGCGGATATCTTTTCGATTTCAGTGGTCAATGACGAAGGGGTCGACGAATGGCTGGAGTGGCTGAGAAGCAAGGCCAGGGAAAAAAGAGAATTACGCCAACCAGGGAATCGATCGGCACTCTAACTCCAAGCTCTCGCGGAACTTCGGATGAGAAATGGCAATCAGAGCTCGTTTTCTTTCTCTCACGGTTTTGCCGTAGAGTTGTGCGACACCATATTCGGTGACAATGTAATGAACGTCCGCACGTGAGGTTACCACTCCGCTGCCGGCGGCAAGGGTGGCTGTGATTCTGGAGACTGACTCGCCCTTGGCGGTAGATGGAATGGCGATGATCGCCTTGCCGTTTTTCGAGCGGCAGGCTCCGCGAATGAAATCTACCTGTCCGCCGAAGCCGCTGTATAAGTAAGTTCCAATAGAGCCGGCTGCAACCTGCCCGGTGACATCGACTTGCAAGGCCGAGTTGATGGCAGTCATTTTATAGTTTTGTGAAACGATGAATGGATCATTGATGAAGTCGCTCGGTTTGAATTCGACTGAAGGATTATTGTCAACGAAGTCATAAAGCCGCCTTGTGCCTATGACGAAGCTGACGGCCACCTGCCCCGGCAGAATTGTTTTTGCATCGTTGGTTACCACACCTTTCTCGATCAGATCGACTATGCCGTCGGAGAGCATCTCACTGTGGACTCCCAGATTGCGCTTACCGCCGAGGTAGCGAAGAATGGCATCGGGTATGGCACCGATGCCCAACTGCAAGGTGGCCTCGTCCTCAACAAGCTCCGCTACGTTTCGCCCAATCGCGTCCTCTACTTCAGTTGATTGGGATGGCGGCATCTCCTCCAGCGGTCTGTCGACCTCGACGATAGCATCCAGCCGGCTGACGTGAACGAACGCCCGCCCGAGCGTGCGCGGCATTTGCTTATTCACCTCCGCTATCGTCAAGCGCGCATTTTTTCGGGCCGCCAATGTGCAATCAACGGAGACGCCATAGCTGCAGTAACCATGCCGATCGGGCGGCGATACTTGCAACAAGCAAACATCAATCGGAACCACTCGAGTGTTGAAGAGATTCGGTATTTCACTCAAAAAAACAGGCATGTACTCTGCCCGACCATCATTGACAGCGGCACGCACATTAGGGCCTATGAACATGGCATGCACTTTGAAGGAGTCACTGTACTGTTTTTCGGCATACTTTGCTTTGCTGAAAGTCATTATGTGGATGATCGTGACGTCTTTCAGCTCAGGGGCGCGGGCCACCATGGCATCAATCAGCGATTCCGGCGCCGCCGCATGGGACTGAATGTAAACCGTGTCGCCGGATTTTATTGCCGCGACCGCTGCTTCCGCTGTCGTCAGTTTTGACTTGTAATCATCCTGCCAGCTTTGTTTAGTCTTTGCCTCCGCATGTTCCAACATTATTTTCGGTCCCCCATGAGCTCTGGATTTAATCGCAAGTGTTCTTCAATCAGTTCGCTGGCCTTTTGCACCATATTTGATATCATCGGAGATAGCGATTCTCCAATTTCGAATGTCTCACCGCCGATGCTGAACAGCCATGCCGCCGGTGAGCGTCCGTACAGCGAACTGGCCTTTTGCAAAAGAGACTCCGGTGTAACCTGGTGCGTTAAGGACTGACCGGCGGTGCTATCAGATGAGCTCACAGTCACGCATTTGATTACTCCTGGAGGCAGATCTATTGTCGCATCTATGAATACGGCGCCGGCTGAGCGGCTCAAATTTTCAGCCAGCTCCGGAAGTAGTTGATGCACTGCCAGGACTTGAACAGACTCGTCCTGAAGCCGATCGCGCAAAGCATCCGCTACACAAAGGCCAAAACGGTCGTCACTGCGCAGAGGGCTGCCGTACCCGATTACAATCCACTTAAGCTCGTGCATAAACCTTCAAGAGCATCCCTAGCGCATTACCTCATCGACTACTTCACCGTCACGGTTTATTACCTGCAAATGCAGCGGCATCATTCCAAATGCATGAGTGGAACAGCTCAGGCATGGATCGTACGTGCGAATCATCGCCTCCACTCTATTCAAGGCACCGTCGGTTATTTTGCCTTTGCGCACGTAATGTTTGGCTGTCTCGGTGATGCCCTGATTCATAGCCAGATTATTGTGACCCGTAGCGATGATCAGGTCGGCGTAGGTGATTAAGCCGTTATCGTCGATCTTATAGTGGTGCATTAACGTTCCACGCGGCGCTTCTGCAACGCCAAACCCTTCAAAAGAATTAGGCTCGGCATAGGCACGCACGTGATCGGAGAGTATTTCAGGATCGGCCAATATCTGCTCAATTTTCTCGAAGGCATAGAGGATCTCGATCAGTCGGGCGTGATGGTAGTAGAAAGAGCTTCTGTGGTCGAACTGTTTGAAAACGCTCAGGGCCTTGTCGGCAAGATCAGTTCCGCAACGCGAAGCAATATGCAGCCTGGCGAGCGGTCCAACACGATAAATGCCGCCTGGATAACCGAGCGGTTTATAGTACGGTGACTTCATGTAGCTGTGCAGTGTGATCGCTTCGCCGATGATGCTGCCATAGTCTTCTGCGCTCAGGCGATCGACGATCGGTCTGCCCAACTCATCGACAACGCGCAGAGAGCCATCATAAGTCTCAAGCTCCAGATCCGGACCAACCAGACTCATATACAAGCTTGGCACCTTAGCGAATGTGGCTATCTCATCGGTAAATTCATCCAGTTGAGCCACGAACCAGCCGATCGTGTCTTTGCTGATTTTGATCGCTTCGGGAAGCATGCGAAGGATTGTCTCTCTGTGCTCGCTTGAAAGCGGATTGTTGACGCCGCCTGGGACGACCCAGCCAGGATGGATGCGCTTGCCTCCAAGCAGCTCGATGATTTGCTGACCGACCTGGCGAAGACGAATGCCATTTTTTGCCAGTGTCGGATTGGCGCGCGCGACGCCGACGAGATTGCGCTCCGCCGGCGGTGCATCCATGCCCAGCAGAAGATCGGGAGACGACAAGTAAAAAAAGCTCAAGGCATGCGACTGAGCAATCTGCGCCAGATTGATGATGCGGCGCAGCTTCACTGCCGTCGGTGGAATGCGCACGGACATGATCATGTCGCACGCTTTTGCCGAGGCAACCAGATGGCTGACCGGACAAATGCCGCAGATGCGTGCCATCAAGGAGGGCAGCTCGTGGAACGGCCTTCCTTCTGCGAATTTCTCGAAGCCTCGCAGTTGTGTGACATGAAAGAGCGCTTCCTCCACCTCGCCCGAATCGCCAAGATGAATGGTGATTTTTGCGTGCCCTTCAATTCTTGTAACCGGATCGATGACGATTGTTTCGCTCATAACTCTCTGCCGCCTCTGCGCATCCACACTCATGCACCAAATCTGGTGCGATCGCTCACATCCGGCACGCGACCGGCAATAAGCTCCGTCAGGACAAAATAAATCGTATCAGCCGATGGCGGGCAGCCTGGGACGTAGATGTCTACATGCACGACGTTATGCACCGGGCGAGCAGTGGCGCAGAGCAAAGGCACGTCGCTCGGCTGCCGGGGGAAGCCTCCATCGCTGACGCGATCGAGAATGGATCGAACACCAATCGGATTCCTCATGGATGGAACATTGGCAGTCACCGCACAATCGCCCAGTGAAACAAGAGTCTTCGTATGCTCGCGCACTTTTTTGATTTTGGCCAGGTCGTCTTCATTGCTTACCGCTCCCTCTACAAGGGTAATGTCGACTTGATCAGGAAAATGCTTGTGATCGACCAGCGGACTGTAGACCAGGTCGAGTTGCTGCAGAATCTCGAGGAGCCGCTCATCCATATCGAGGATCGACATATGACAGCCAGAGCAGCCATCAAGCCAGACCGTCGCTAATGTCATCGTTTTATTCATGCCTCTCCTCGCGCATTTGCGACAGGTAGACGAGGAATTCCGGATACTTGTGCATTTCGCCGGCCGCCTTGCCTTTTTCGAACAACGCACCGGTCGGGCACACCTGCACGCATTTGCCGCAACTCGTACAGCTGGTCGAATCACCCCAGGCCTGGTGCAGGTCGGTGACCAGTTTAGACTGAATGCCGCGACCGGACATGTCCCAGGTGTGAGCGCCCTCCACTTCATCGCAAACCCGTATGCAGCGCGTGCAAAGAATACAACGATTCTCGTCGAAGACGAAGCGCTCGTGGGATGCATCCACATGCCGTTGTGGATTGCGATAAGGCAGCGATATATGATCGATCCTCAGAACTTGTGCTGTGGTTTGCAGCTCGCAATTCCCGTTCGAAACGCACACGGAGCAAACATGATTTCCTTCCGTGAAGAGCATCTCGACAATCATGCGGCGATAGCGGTCCAAACGCTCCGACTGGGTGCGCACCGCCATGCCCTCGGTGACGGTAGTCGTGCAGGCGGTCATGAGCTTTGGATTACCTTCGATTTCAACCAGGCAGAGCCGGCATCCGCCCCATACGGATATACCGTCGAGCTGGCAGAGAGTGGGAATGTTTGTGTCGTGGTCGCGCGCCACCTTTAGTATGGTCTCGTCATCGCGGCCGCTGACCTCGTGATCGTTGATCTTGAAAGTTACAACGCGCATGTCGGCCTCCTCAGGTCTTGCCCAACCGGACCACAAACTCCTGCCGGGCAGGTGTGGTTGAGAATGTGCTCCAGGTATTCGTTGCGAAAATAGCGTAGCGTGCTCAGCACCGGATTCGGTGCCCCCTGACCTAAGCCGCATAAGCTCGTGAACTTAACGACATCACACAACTCCTCGAGCTGAGCCAAATCGGCCAGAGTGGCATCGCCCTCGGTAATTTTCTTCAGGATGTCGTACATGTGTACCGTCCCAACTCGGCAGGGGATGCACTTTCCGCACGACTCAGTGGCGCAGAATTGCATAAAGAATTTGGCCACATCAACCATGCAGGAGCTGTCGTCCATGACGATCATGCCACCCGAGCCCATGAAGGAGCCAAGTTCCTGGAGCGATTCATAATCGATCGGCGCATCCAGATGCGCCTCCGGAATGCAACCGCCGGCGGGACCACCGGTTTGAACCGCCTTGAATTTGCGATTCTCCGGGACACCGCCGCCGATATCAAACACCATCTCTTTCAGGGTCGTGCCAAAAGGAACCTCTATCATTCCGGTGCGCTCGACCTTTCCCGATAATGCAAAAGTCTTTGTACCGCGGCTCTTCTCTGTGCCGATGGCGGCGTACCAGTCAGCACCCTTCATTATGATTGGCGCAACCGTGGCGAAGGTCTCGACATTATTTATCAGCGTCGGATAACCCCACAACCCTGACTCGGCCGGATAGGGCGGGCGAGGACATGGCAAACCGCGACCCCCTTCAATCGACGAGATGAGCGCCGTTTCTTCGCCGCAAACGAATGCGCCTGCTCCCAGACGCATTTCGACATTGAAGCTGAAGGAAGTGCTGCCGATATTCAATCCGAGCAGTCCATGCTTGAGCGCCGCTCGAATGGCGGCTTCCATGCGTTTGACGGCCAGAGGATATTCCGCTCGACAATAAACAAAACCTCTGTCGGCGCCGACTGCATAAGCGGCAATCGTCATGCCTTCAATGACTCGAAACGGATAATCCTCCAGAACACTGCGGTTCATAAAGGCTCCCGGATCGCCTTCATCAGCATTACAGACGACATATTTGTGCTGCGCCTGAGCCTTCGCTACCGTTGCCCACTTCAGACCGGTGGGGTATCCGGCGCCGCCCCGGCCGCGCAATCCACTCTTCCTGATCGCTTGCACGACCTGCTCCGGTGTGTATTCACTCAATACCGTGAGCAAAGCCTCATAACCACCGACGCGAATATAATCCTCGATATGTTCGGGATTGAGCAGTCCACGATACTCCGTGACTATCTTTTTTTGCCGTGAGAAAAATGGTTGGTCCAGATCGACCACCAAATCCGATCGGCTCTGCCCTTCGATTAGCGCCGAGGCGTCACCAGTAGCGATACCACTATAAAGGAGATTCTCGGGCTGCACTGACACCAGCGGAGCTTCTGCGCAATTTCCCTGGCAGCCGCCGGGCGAGACCAGGCATTCATTTTCTTTGCCTGACATTTTGACCTGGGCCGTGAGGTCGGCCAACAGATCTGCCGCTCCGCATGATTGACATGCTGTTCCCATACAGACATAGATGCGCGTTTTGAACTTGCTCTGGCGCTCCTCTGCTTGATTGGCGATTTCTCGCAGATCTTCCAGCGTTGTTACGATCTCACTTGCGCCGCTGTTGTGATTGACCATGCCACATGTCACTCCTAAATCACTTACTCACATCAAACCGAAGAAGAACTTTTCAACCATTCCTTTAGCTGCGCAGTCATCTGGTCCTTACTTACGCTTCCAGCGACTTGATTGTCATAAATGATCACAGGCGCAATACCGCAGGCACCAACGCAACGAGCCGTCACAAGCGAGATGGCATTATCGGGAGTAGTGTCGGGCGCCACGATATTCAAAAGCTGCTCGGCTGAGGAAAGCAGCTTGGCACCGCCCTTTATATAACAAGCCGTTCCCATGCAGACGACGCACAAATGCTCCCCCTGCGGTTTCAACCTGAATAGATTATAGAAAGTGGCAACACCATAAGTTTTACTAAGGGGAACGGACAGACTGCGCGCCACATATATTAGAGAAGGTGAATCGAGATAGCCGAAGGAATCTTGCACCTTGTGCAAGGTCTCGATCAACGCACTTTGAGCGTAGCCGTGCCGCCTCATGGTTGCATCCACAACTCGCCAGCGCTTATCGTCCGACGGCGGTACAACCGGAATGTTACGTTGAGCCACTGGATTGTTTCTATGCGGCATCGAGCCTGCCTCTTTTCAAGAGATGCCTGATCACGTCAGTGCAAACAGTCTACATTATGGGAGCGGCGGAGGAATCAACCAAATGGCTGAATAGCTCCCGGCTCCTGTGAGATTGCCCATCCCTGCAAATAATCAGCCCTGGGAATGATGCGCCGACCCGGCTTCACTGCCTAAAGTTGAAACAAAACGGCTCGAGGCAGTCGAGCCCAACCGGTCCATAAAAGTCGAGTCAAAACATGCTTTCAGTCCAGCAAAATCAAACCGAGCAAAACCCTCAACACAAGCCTGAAAGCGCGTGCCCGATCAACGCCGTGCTGCATTTGATCAGCGCCAAGTGGACTACCGAGATCATGCGTGAGCTTTCTATTGGTCCGGTTCGCACGCGACGATTCCTCCGCCTGATTCCCGGTTTGAGCATGAAGTGTTTGCAAGAACGCCTGAAGGCGCTGAAAGCAGCAGGAATGATCGAGTCGATTGAGGAGCCGCAAAAGGTCGAGCACAGAATAACCGATCGCGGCAAAAAGCTCTTCTCGATACTTGTCAGTCTCAAGCAGCTGGCAAGTGAACTCATGGAAGTGGAGTGCGTCTGTCCGATGGAAAGCGATTGTCATTCTGCTGTTGCTTCCTCGGCTGAATTCTATTGCCCCGTGAGGCCGCAGGACGGTAATAGAAACAGGGAAAGAAGGTATTGAATGAGAATAATAGCTTTGAGCAATTTTAGTCTAATGAGCAACTTCACGACAAACAGCACAGATACAAGATCCAACTCCTGGACAACTCATATCGAGTTGGCCCGCATGGCGTACGAACGGGGATTGTATCTTGCCGCATCAAGACACTATATTCGGGGCTTGACCGCGGCCGAGTCGCTGGGCATGAAGGACGAAGATCTTGTCGAAGCGCATCTGGGCATGGCCAAATGCTTCTGCGAGCTGGGGCGTTTTTCTGAGGCAGAGGAATTGTACAAACATGTGCTTAAAATCGACCAGACAGCTCTTCAATCGAAGTGTCTCTCTCTGGCAGTAGATTACAACGACCTGGCAAAACTTTATTTAAAGACGGATCAGTTTGCCCAAGCAGAAGAGTTGCTCAACAAGAGCCTTGCCATAACGGCTGGATTGACCGGAAATAACAAGGAGCTCGTCGCCGAGGCGGAAAAGGATCTTGCTCACCTCTATTACAAACGTGATCTGCTTCCAGAAGCAACTCAGCATATCGAGCGCGCTTACACCATATGCGATACCACCAACAAGTTGCGGGACACAAAACTATTTTCCGAAGTTCTTCTGATCATGGGGCTATTAGAGGCCAAGAAAGGCTTATTCAACGATGCTGAGGAGCACATTGAAAAGGCGATCACTAATTTTGAATTTATAACCGGCGGTCAACACCCTGAGCTGGCGGATTTCTTGGATATAGCGGCAGACCTGTTTCAACTCGAGAACCTGCCTGATAAAGCCATGGAGTTGAAAGAAAGGGCAAGCAGCATTCGCAAGCGCATACGCAAACTCGACCGCTAATGGCTGTTCATCAATGCAGCTGAGCATAGATCATTGCCACTGCAGCGGCGAACATCACGAATGTCGTTCCAAATCCAACCATGTTTAGCGCCGGATTGTTGGTGTGCTCTCCCATGATCTTCTTATTATTGGAAATCAACATGATGAGAAGAAGCAGTGGCGGAGCCAGAACACCGTTGAGAATGGCAGTCCAATACAAGGCATGAATCGGATTGACGCCGATGTAATTCAACAGCATACCGAGGAGCATTGATAATGCAATGGTGCGGTAGAAGCAGCGCGCGCGAACGAATCTTCGCCGCAGCCCATGCCGCCAGCCAAAGGTCTGGCAAACGGCATAACTGGCAGATGCGGTCAGAACCGGAACGGCAAGGAAGCCGGTGCCGATAATTCCCAGGGCGAAGAGCCAGTACGAAAGATCCCCGGCGAGGGGTCGCAGGGCAAGAGCCGCTTGTGCCGCTGAATCGATGTTGGTTATCCCTGCTTTATACAGGGTCGCACCAGTCGTAAGAATGATGAAAAACATCACTACGTTCGAAACCAACATGCCGATTGCCACATCCCATGCCCGCTGCCGCAGTTTTCGAGGATTAGCGCCGGGGTTACGGCGAGGATTCTTGTTTCCAAATTTGATTTGCTCCTCGACCTCCTGGTCTGCCTGCCAGAAGAACAAGTAGGGGGAAATCGTCGTGCCAAGCAAGGCGACGAGCATGGATAGCAGCCCGGCGTCAAAGTGTAATCTGGGCATGAATGTGTTGTGCAGCACTTCTGCGAAATCGGCATGAACACAGAAGGCGGTGATGATGTAGGCAAATAGCGAAAGCAGAAGCCATTTGAATATACGGGCAATCAACTGATAGGAGCCGAGAACCTGTATGAGCAGAATAGCGGCGGTTATAGGCATGACCAGGAGCCATACGGGCAGCTGTGGGACGAGCAGGTTTACAGCAGCGGCCATGGCACCAAGGTCGGTGCCGGCATTGATCGTGTTGGCGATGAACAACGTCATGACGGCTGCATAGAGCCATTTTTTCGGGTAGTGGCTCTTCAAAACATCAGCAAGCCCTAATCCGGTTACCATGCCGATCTTGGCGCATATGTACTGAATGACGGCCATCATAGGATAAGTAATCACGGCAGTGCACAAGGTGCCGTATCCGTAGATCGCACCGGCCATGGCGCAAGTGGCGATTCCCGATGGGTCGTCATCGGATGCGCCCGCAATCAGCCCCGGTCCAAGCTGAGCCCAGAAACCAGGCGCACTCCCTTCCGCTTGCGCGGCCGGACCGTCTGCATGAGTCGCTGGACCTTCCCTCTGAGTTGGGCGACCATCCCTGACCCCTTCCTGGGATTCAGTGACGGGCACGTCCTCCACAGGAACCAGCTCGAGCTGGCATATGCACTCTACATCCAGCTCATCGATAGGCGCGACGAGAACAATGCTCTCGTCGCCAATTACAGTGCCGGAGCGTGCATTTACCGTTCCATGTAGAAATTTCGTCATGACCTGACCCTCCATCGCCAATCGAGTGATCCTGGGAAACAGGCGTAATTGCTGAGCTTATGACGAAATTCGAACGAGCGATTACCAGCCGCTCACTTGCCAGTGCGTCTCATAATGCTCCAATCAATGGGTCAATAAGCACTCTGGAAGTGTTCGCCAACAGTTAAACGCTCGGGCGCGACGGCACAAGCCAGGCCTTACGCCCGCACTCTACTAGAGGGTCGCGCGAGGATTTTGGCGAGCAAATGTGCATCGAGTCTTTTGATGTTGATCGACATAACTCTGCCTCCACGCGAAAAAGGAACGGCTAAGTGGCGCAAATCGCCCACTTGCCACAAATGAGTCGACGACAATCAGTTCGCAAAGTTCCGCCCGACAGCGACTTTGACATCCTGAGTAATTTATGGCATACTTCAGTTAAGCTTGTTATCAAGCTCCTGGTTGTATGGGAGAAAAATTCGCGATTTCGATGCGATAGGGCAATGTCCACACCAGGTCAAGTTTCAAAAGAATGTTGCCTGAAACTCAGCAAGGCATGAGGAAATGACCGCAGAAGGTCATTCACGATAATTATAAGAAGGATTTTACATTGACTAAATTTGCAGAGCTTGGATTGTCCAAGCCAACTCTTGCCGCACTTAAGGATGCGGGATACGAAGTACCAACCGAGATTCAACTAAGTTCGATCGAACACGTTCTCGCCGGTAGGGACCTGTTGGCCTCAGCGCAAACTGGATCTGGGAAAACGGCGGCTTTTGCCCTTCCGATCATCGATTGTCTGGATGAGCCGGATAAGCAACCGCGTGCTCTGATTCTATGTCCAACGCGGGAGCTTGCCCTTCAAGTAGCAGGGCAGTTCAAGCTGTTCAGCAGCAATCGAGGGCTGAAAGTAGTCACCTTATATGGTGGCACCGGAATGGGCGATCAGATTCGAGCGCTCAAAGGAACAGTCGACATCGTAGTAGCGACTCCAGGCAGACTCATAGATTGCTTGCAGCGACACCTCGTCGATTTGAAGAATGTCGAGATATTGGTTCTCGACGAAGCGGACCGATTGCTTGACATGGGATTCGCGCCCCAGCTTCGCACGATCAATCGCTACGTTCCTAAAGAGCGGCAAACGCTCTTGTTCTCTGCGACGATTGATGCTCAGGTTGCCTATCTGGCACAAGCGTTTACAACGGCTCCTGTGACAGTAAAAGTTCAAGGGAAAACGATTGAAGCTGATACCATCGAGCAAAAGTTTTTGTATGTTGATGAGTTCGACAAAGACGATCTTTTGCTCAAGGTTCTGCGTGACATTAACTGCACATCGACTCTTGTTTTCACGAGCACAAAACGAAAGGCCAGCTGGGTAAAGGAACGCTTGCGTGATGCGAATGTACCCGCCGAAGAGATCCATAGTGATATCGCCCAGTCGCAGCGCGAAAGGACCTTGAAGAAATACAGAGAAGGAAAATTCTCGGTATTGGTAGCCACTGATGTGGCTGCGCGAGGACTCGACATTCCGGTTATATCGCACGTGATCAATTACGATCTACCGGAGAGTCCGCACGATTACATTCACCGCATCGGTCGCACAGGCCGCGCCGGTCGTTCTGGAACAGCCCTGTCCTTCATTTCGCAAGAGCAAAGGCACCTGGTCCGCGACATTGAAAAGGCTGTCGGTCATCAATTAGGCGATGCGCCGCTTCAGCCGGTCCGCAGTCTAGCCCGTCGCAAACTCGGGCGCCGCTGGTAATCTTTTCAGGAACTCAACCTCAAACGTGCAGGAACTGAACCTCAAACGAGGTTAGCATCCCGGTCTAGCGATCCTGCCTGGGCAGATTCTGGCATCAGGCAGTGAGGGTGCGCTCGGCCGCCCTTTGCTCAGTCGGCATGCAAAAGACACTCCCAGTGACGAAAAAATTCGCTCCGCTTCAAAAATGAGAGATGCATGTCGAAGACGATTGCGCGTTCGTCTCTCGAAAAATCAGGAAACTCGGCGATGGTGCCTATGAGCGTTTCCTCGCGCTCGGATGAGCCCAGTCTGTACTCGTCAATGAATAATGTATGCATCAAAACGGTCATGCGGTCCGCGTTCGCATCTGCCTTCGCCGCGTCCTCATTCAGTTTATCCAACATTGATGAGAGGATTGAGCGGATCTCCGGTGCGTTTTTTCCAAAAGGCAGCGCATGCAGCAGTTCGCGATAAATGCCCGCGCTCTTGTAGTCAGTACGAAACATTCGATCGATTATTGGCTTCAAGCTCACCGGCGGCTCATCCGCCGAAACGCACTCGAACAGCAGGGATTTGTGTTCTGAAAATCTTTGATCTACAAGAGCGCTTGTCAGCGCTTCGACTGTATGGCTATCACTCATCGCAGAAAGTATCTGCAATTTCGAAATGTACGAGGCACTGCATGTAGTATCATGCGGTTTAGCGGAACCGTCCGGCAACATATCGATGGCAAGCATTCTAATACGCCTACGCGAGATTGCAGAAAGACGATGCCCATCACTAAAGATCTTCTCGATGTACAGTGCCTTCTGCGCATATGAGCGAATGCCGGGATCACCGGAAGCGGTGGCAGACTGTAGTTGCGCTCGCAACCAGGGAAAGCCCGACAGAAAACAGATCCTTAAACCCCGAAGCACTTCATCCGCCTTATCCGAACTGAGCAGATTGCGATGAGCAATCACAGTTTCCTTCAGTCTCGTCTTATTAAAAGAAAAGGCGTAGTCCGAGACTATGCGATCCGATGCGAGCTGATCGGATGTTCCCAAGCGCTCACCGCGGATGGTATCATTGAGGAGAGTTAGATCTTCCAGTGGTGCGCTCTCTAATGAAGTGCTTTGCGGCTCCTCAAGCCAATTACCGGAGCGTTCCTCATGAAGAAGGCTCCAAAGATTTCGAATATAATACGAGTCCAAACTCGGCACGATAAATAGAACCGACGAACCAAGGAGAAGCAAGAAAACAATAAAGTCTTGCAGAATCAGTCCGGTTTTGAGAACCGCCATGAGCCCGCTGGTTACGATCGTGACCACTGCAACAATCATAGAGATCAGGGAGACAATCGTGGACCTTTGCCTACCGGGCACCGGTACGAGGCATTGTCGTGAGATGGGAAGCTCTATGCTGCGATGAATTACATTGTAAGTCACCATCAGTAAGACCAGAGGCCAGAACGGAGGAAGTAACAGGGCCGCGCTTCCAAAAAACAGGACATTGATTGGCTGAATGCTAAGCAGTCGGCTTAACTGCATTCGTGAATTCAGATTTGTATTTATTAGATGATGCAGCCCGAAGGAGAGCCCGTACATTACCGTGCTCAACACGCTCACAAAGGAGGCAAGTTCTCTGGCGGACGAGAAGGTCGCATCTGCCGACTGGTAGAAAACATTTTCGATTACAAACTTCGTTACCGTAGCCCAGACCATTGCGGTCATAGCCACTCGAACAAGTGGGTTGGTGAAGATGAACCGCAACGATTCGAAAACATTCGCAACTGCAATGGATGGTGATGACTCGCTGATTTTCGTGCTCGCCTTGGATTGCGCCCTGTGCATTCGCAGCACAGTGATACCGAACAAAACAAAGTGAGCAACAAGAAGACACCAGGAAAGCGGATAGAGTAAAACGAACTGATTGCCCTGGCTGAATAGCCAAACCAACATTGCACCTGTGATTCTTGCGGCGAGTTCCGCACCGACAATACCCTGATAAACTTGCTTGAAAACGGCGGGATTAACTGAGTTTTGCAAAACGATCGGCCCGAGCGTCGTTCCGATCAGATCGAGGGTCATGACTGAAACGACAAAGGCATACAGCAGTAGTTCCCTTACTGGCTCATTGACGGCCGTGGATGGCTCCATGAAACAGCCGACTGACACGAGCAGTGTCAAAAGCAGAACGCAGCGATACACATTGTAGGGCTCGAATTTCTTGTGCCCGCGCATTGCAAAATACAGATAGTAGAGCAGCGCAGCTATGCTTGCGAAGAAGAACAGCTGCGCATAACCCTTACTACCCACAACCTTTACAAACATGCTTGTGGAAAAAATCCAACAGATGTTCGTAAACAAACTCCGGCAAAGAGCGCTGAACAAATGAGCTTTATGTGTTAGTGATAGCCTCTTCCAAATGTTCATTTTCTAAGGCGAATGGTTGCACCTGATATGGTGGCACCCTATTTCGCCTCATCTTCTTTGATGGCGTAATTGCGGTGCACCCAGCTACCACCAGATTTGGTGTCACGCGTCTCGAACAGCAAATTACTCTTCGACTCCTTCATAATTGTAGTGCTTTGCCCAGCCATTGCCTTAACTTGAGCTTTTTCTTGATTGGCGTCCGTCATGATGGCGATCACCTGGTCGGTTGTCGGCGCCTCAAATCCCAGCGCTGAGTTCAGCTCGCCCAATGCCTCAAGAGCCGAAGCCTTCAAAAGTTTCATCCACATCTTTACAAATAACACGTTCGAAGCATACACATCGATGTTGGTGACCCTGCCGTTTATAGCAATCGCATAGCCTATTACGTCATGCGTGGCATTCGGTGCATTCGACAGTTCATCGACGTAACCCTGAATCGCATTTTGGACCTCCGGCGTTTCCAAGGTCAATTGATAGCTCGTCGGTGACGCGGCGTTTTGCACTTTGGATAGTGGAATATTGGCATTGGAAGCGCTTCGCAACTGAGTGTTGTGCACTTCGCGCCATACCTCATGCTGATCGCCTCGGTACTTCATTGCCATCTTCATCGAACGATACGCCACATGACCGTGCGCTTCTGTAAATCTGTCGACATCTTGCAAGCCGCGGCGGCTCCATCTGCCACGTTCGACGCAAAAGGCTTTGATTGGCACAAAGCCTGATTCGGGCGTCAGAATCATGTCGAACTGCAATGCTCTATCTTGCCGTCCGCCTTTGACCACATCGCCGGATTGAACAAAAACATCCTTGTCACTCAAGTTCTTGATGCGCAACTCGCTGACATTGCCCGTTTCCTCCACGATTACTTTGCCCTGATCCAGCGCTTCCTCGAGGGTCAAGAAATCGCTCAGCGCAGGTACATCCTTTCCATGAATGAGAAAAACGGACAGATTCTTGCTCGTGTAGGGACCGGAAATTCTGAAGTCCTCGATCGCTTCAGTATCTAGGTCAAAGAGCGATTCTTGCCTCGTGCGTGCCTCCTGCTTCTTCCGTGCTCCTTGCCTATTCTGTGTTCCCTGCCTTGCCTGTGTATGTGGAATTCTCTCAGCCTCCCCTTCGGATTTTTTTGCTTGATGCTTCTTCGATTGCGCTCTCAGCCACTCTAACCAAACCATAGAACCTCCTTCATCATGCGCAGCCAAGACGCATGATGATCAGCACACATATTTTGCATGGGTTCTTTCACAACCCCACAGCGAATCAACATGGCTTGAATAGCCATGCATGAATCATTTGTTCAAGTCGCCATGCTCGCGCCCGCTTGTCGTAAGACAAACGCAGCAATTTAAACCGGACTCCCGCAGATAATTTCCATCTTATCCGCCAGGCTCATTTCGCGCGAATGTTTGCGGCAAACCAACTCATTACTTCGCAACATATCGCAAAATGATTTTCGAAAAGCCCCTATCTATCTAGCTTTTCGGCTTCGTGAATGGAGCGGCTTTGAGCCCTAACAGCGACCTGGGGTATAACCTCTTTGTGCCATTTCATACTCATAATAGAATGATCAGTGTGGGTGCAGTCGGTAGCTAAGTTTGCAGGTACAACGCGAGCATTGAGGGGATAAGCGCGTGCGGCGACGCTCGACACTGTATGCAGTATTAGTAGCCATCTGCATGGTCACGCAGATTTTCTC
>JAJPJO010000023.1 GCA_021324135.1 Pseudomonadota bacterium | reverse complement strand
TCCGGAACGAATCCTTAATGGCTTTACCGGGATCCTTCAAACAGACGGGAGCAATAGGTACAACGAGATCATTGAGAAAGGCGCTACGCCAGCTAACTGCTGGGCCCATGTGCACTGCTACTTTGAGGATGCCTGGAGGGATGATCCAGTGTCCGCAGAATTTCCCATGGGCGTCATCAAAAGCCTCTTCGATATTGAGCGGACTGCAGCAAAGGTGTCGGCGGCCAAACGAAAGGATTTGCGGCAGCGGTTGGCCAAACCAAAACTTGAGCTGCTGAAGGCGTGGCTCGACGAAACAAAACGCTTCGAGCTGCCGAAGGGAAAACTTGGAGAAGCAATAACATACACGCTCAACCGCTGGGCCGCGTTGCTTGTCTACCTCGATCACCCTTTCGTTGACATCAGCAATAATGCCAGCGAGCGCAGCATTAAGCCGATGGTGCTGAGTCGGAAGAACTGTGTCCGTTCGGTGACTTGAGTAATTGTGGGTAAGCAGGCATCCTCATCCTAGTGTGAAAGGGAAGTAGCACGAGGTGAAGGGAGAAAGAAATGCTTGCAACGAAACGGACTTACACGACAGAACGGCAACGTAAAGATATCGTCTCCAAATGGAGAGCTAGTGGGTTGAAGCAGTCGGAGTTTTGCCGGCAAGAAAATATTCCAGAGTGGGCTCTCTCAGCTTGGAAGAGGCTCGAGCAAGAGAGGTCGGTGCTGCCAAGGGCTGGTCACTACGGATTGCCACCACGGCGCGGCAAGCCCTTGGTTGCTTTCTGGAAGCGAATTCTGCAGGATCAGGCGTTAAGTGGACTGAGTGCTCCTAAGTTTTGCAAGCGCCACGGGCTCAACGCCCGGACGTTCCATGGTTGGCGCCGAAGGCTGGGACCCAAGCAACGGATCACCAAAGACGTTCCCCAGCAGAACCCCTTTGTTGAAGTGCTTCAAGCACCAGCCAAGGCAACGGAAGACGTAGCGAATGGCGCCCTGGAAATTCTGCTTTCCGGTGGAAGCACCGTGAAGGTTACTGAGCAAACTCCCCTTGCGTTGCTGGTCAAGGTGCTGCGAATGCTGGAGGTAACATGCTGAACATTCCCGCATCGACCAAAATATTTGTGTGTACTCAGTCGGTGGATATGCGCCTTTCATTCGATGGTTTGGCTGGGCTGGTACATACGTACTTCTCCATGAACGCCCTCTCCGGGCATCTGTTTGTCTTCTTCAGCAAGAAGCGCGACCGCATGAAGATTCTTGCCTGGGATGTTGACGGCTTTGTGTTGTACTACAAGCGGCTAGAAAAGGGCACGTTCTCCTGGATTGACAAGCTTCAGCTTTTGCCAGGGTCTGAGATTTTGTCTGCAGATTTTGCGCTTGTCCTTGCCGGCATTAATCCGCATGAGGGAAAGCGGTCGAAGAGATATCATCTCGTTCCTCCGCTTGTACCGGTTTAATGCTGTAGTGCAGCACCATTAGTGGTATCATATGCACCATGAAAAGGAAGCCAGCCAAACGCACGCGAATCATCGAGCTGACGCCCGAGATCGTCGGCTCGATGGACCAGGAAACGCTTGTTTCCCTCGTCATGAAGCTTTACGAGCAGAACAAGCAATTGAGCGAGCATTTGCAAGCGTTCATGCAAGAAAAGTATGGCGCAAAAACCGAGAAGCACGAAGATCCAAATCAGCTAAAAATCCTGCCACAAGCCGATGGTGAGGCAACGGATGCCGAGCAGGCTGAATCGGTCAGCAAAGATATTCCGGTCAAAAAGCCTGGGCACACTCGCAATCCCATGCCATCGCATGTGCAGCACGAAAAGAAGCGCAGAGAACCTACACCGGAAGAGCTTGTTTGCAAGTGCGGCACCCACAGGGTGAAGATCAATGAGGTGCTTCGCAACAGCCGTTTCGAGTGCGTCCCGATGCAAGTGTATGTCGAGGACATAATCGACGCTGTCTGGCAGTGCCCGCAATGCAGCGACACGCTGATCGTTGCTGCTGACGTACTGGAGCCAATCGCCAATGGCTTGGCTGGACCGCGTTTGCTGTGTCAAATTGCCCAGGAACGCTGGCTGAAACACGTACCGTATTACCGTCAGGAGCAGGCTTTTGCTCGCCTGGGGCTAAATATTTCGCGCTCCACGATTTGTGGCTGGATGGCTGCTGTCGCTCTGCTTCTGCGCTGCATCTACGACCAGATGAAAGTCGAGCTACTCA
Source organism: Pseudomonadota bacterium (assembly GCA_021324135.1). Lineage (GTDB taxonomy): Bacteria > Cyanobacteriota > Vampirovibrionia > Obscuribacterales > Obscuribacteraceae > JAJPJO01. The sequence goes on along the minus strand of JAJPJO010000023.1, from coordinate 1,103 downwards.
AATCAAGAGTCATAGCCACTGACGACACACCAGTCAAAGTCCAGGACCGCACTAAAAAACACAACATCAAGCGCGGGCACGAGTGGATATTCATGGGTGATGCCGAACACCCGGTCAATCTGTTTCATCATACGGAAGGCAGAGGCAGAGCCGGTCCAATGAAATTCATACCTGGCTTTAAGGGCTTTTTGCAAGGGGATTGCTTCTCCGGCAACCGCGCATTGTGCGCTGAAACCGGCGCTACTTTCGTAGCCTGCCGTGCGCACGACCGCCGCTACTACAAGAAAGCACTAGCAAATAACAAACAGCTGTGCAACGAAATGCTCGACATGTATACGGAGTTGTTCGAGGTCGAGCAGACTGCTCGCGATCTGCAACTTAGCAAAGAAGATGTGGTGTTGATGCGTCAGCAGGACTCCCAGCCAATCCTGAACAAGATGAAGAGCTGGCTGGACAAGCACGTAGTGTCTGCATTGCCATCAAGCTCGCTGGGCAAGGCAATCACCTATTCGCTCAATAACTGGGAAGCACTCAATAACTACCTGTTTGATGGTGAGCTGCGCATAGACAATAACCTCTGCGAGCAGCAAATGAAAATGTTCGCCACAGGAAGAAAGAACTGGTATTTCTTCGGAAGTGATGAGGCTGGAGAGCACGCGTCCATCATGCTTTCGATCTTTTCTACGTGCTTGCGCAACGGCGTCGAGCCGGGCGCATACCTGCTCGATGTCCTTCAACAGCTGACTGTTAACCCGAATTGCGACGTGGAAATGCTAATTCCGCACCGCTGGAAGCAGAAAACCGCATCTGCCGAAATGCCGGTTGTCAACAATACCCCAAAAGCCGTCTTCGCCTAGTTCATTGCCCGAAATCCTGCCAGACTGCCGCCCAGCCAGAAATCGCAATGAAACATAATCGATATGATCGGTCACTGAATGCCATGAGGTAGATAATAGCGCCACCGAGGGTGGTGTCTAAAATCAGGGTTTCCAATAGACCTCAAAACCGCCGAACCGGATCACGTTCTGTCAACCATCCGAGCGGACACGCTTATAATCAGAACGCGTACTATTGTTTCAGAATTAGAGAGCATTTTCGAATTT
>JAJPJO010000497.1 GCA_021324135.1 Pseudomonadota bacterium | reverse complement strand
TTTGGGTAAGGGGCTCAGCTGGGTACGCATGCTCCTGCAGGCGGTGAAGTCGAATTTAACGCCGGTCAGGATGGGAATGATCTGCTTCAGGCCGGCCCCACCGATGGTGAGCGAACCCTGGTTAAGGCAGGCGAGCGTGAGCCGGTCAAACCCGTCAAGCAAGTCAAAGAAGGTGAACCGGTCAAGCAAGTCAAAGAAGGCGAGCCGGTCAAGCAAGTCAAAGAAGGCGAACCGGTCAAGCAAGTCAAAGAAGGCGAGCCGGTCAAGCAAGGCGAACCGGCTAAGCCGGTCAAAGAAGGCCAGCCGGTGGCCGATCATCCCGATGGTGGACCGAAGAAGGGTCCGACTCCCGATCACGAGCCCGGCAGCAAAGGCAAAGATCCGGTTACGACAGCCGAACCGGGACAGGGCGCAAAGAAAGACGTCCGTAATGCTGAGCCGATTAACCAGGGCGGAGAGCCGGTTCGCGCCCCTGAAGGCAAAGGTCAGCCTGTGGCGCCGGTTCACACCGAAGAGTCGGTGGTAAGGGCTCTGGAAACTGATACCGCCAATGGTGCAAAAGCACTGGCTGAGGTCGCTAAAGCCGATCCGGCGGCCGCTGCTCGCGTCATATCGCAAACCAAACCGGAAGCAGCTGTCAAAGCGCTTTCCCATATGGAACCGGCAGAAGCGGAACTGGTCATCCAGGGTCTGCAAAAATCTCATCCGGACGCGCTTGTGAATATGGTGAATGCCGCCAGGACGGCCGAGCCGGAGGTAGCCTCAAGCGTCGCCAAAGTTCTTCAAACGATCGAGAAAGCCGAACCGCAAGCGGCGCTTAAAATTCTCAGCAAGGCTGAGCCTGAGGCTGCCGCTAAAGTGGTTCAGTCCCTGGCTAAGACAGAAAATGGCTCGGCAAGCGCCGTGCGCATTATCAACGCCGCCACCCAGGAAGGCGATGCTGCCAGCGTCGCTAAGATCATCAAAGCAATCGAGACCTCAGAAGGACCATCTTCAAAAGTGGCCGCCGACCTGCTCAGCAAAGCCGAGCCGAAGGCGTTCTCGAACGTTCTCAAACAACTCAAAGATGATACAAAAGTTGCCGGCAGCCTGATCGAGAAAGCCGAGCCGCAAGCCGCCGCCCGCGCCCTGCAGCGCCTCGAGCCCGAGGCAGCCGGGCGTATCATTCAGGAGACAAAACCGCAAGCGGCGGCCAAGATCCTCGCTCAACCTGAGTCACAAGCACTGGTTACCGGTTTGCAAAAATCGAATCCGGATTACCTGGTCAGCGTGATCAATACAGCTAAATCGGCTGAGCCGGAAGCAGCCAATGCCGCCAAAGTGCTTCAAGTAATCGAAAGAGCCGAACCCAAAGCAGCCGCTCGCATTCTCAGCCAGGCCGAACCGGAAGCGGCAGCCAAAGTGGTTCAATCCCTGGCCAAAACGGAAAACGGCTCGGCAAGCGCAGTTCGCATCATCAATGCCGCCACCAACGAAGGCGAAGCTGCCAACCTCGCCAAGATCGTCAAAGCGGTGGAGAGCGCCGAACCCTCATCAACTGTGGCTGCCGACTTGCTCAGCAAAGCCGATCCGAAAGCATTCGCCAACATCATCAAGGAAATCGGCAAGGACGAAAGCAAAGTTGCCGCTCGCTTGATCGAGAAAGCCGAGCCGCAAGCTGCTGCCCGCGCTCTCCAGCACCTCGAGCCGGAAGCGGCGGTGCGCATCATTCAAGATACAAAACCGGAAAGAGCAGCCGGCATCCTCGCTCATCCCGAGTCGGAAGCGATTGTCCAGGGCTTGCAAAAATCGAACCCCGACTATCTCGTCAATGTCATCAACGTCGCTAAAACGGCTGAGCCGGAAGCAGCCGCCAACGCTGCCAGAGTGCTTCAGGTCGTCGAAAAAGCAGAGCCGAAAGCCGCCTTGCAGATCCTCGCCAAGGCCGAGCCGGAAGCAGCCGCAAAAGTGGTTCAATCCCTGAGCAAAACGGAAAGCGGCTCGGCCAGCGCCGTTCGCATTATCAATGCAGCGGCAAATGAAGGCGAAGCGGCCCATGTCGCCAAGATCGTCAAAGCGCTGGAGACATCCGAACCGGCATCAACTGTGGCTGCCGATTTGCTCGGCAAAGCAGAGCCGAAGGCTTTCACAAACGTTCTCACGGAGCTGGGCAGAGAAGACAGCAAAGTTGCCGCTCGCCTTATCGAGAAAACCCAGCCCGAAGTCGCAGCCAGAGCTCTTCAACACGCTCAGCCCGAAGTGGCGGCTGCCATCATCCGCGATACCGCTCCCGAGCGCGCCGTCAGCATTCTCGCTCAGCCGGAATCGGCAGCGCTCGTGCAAGCTCTGCAAAAAACGAATCCTGATTATCTCGCCCAGGTGATCAACGTAGCCAAATCGGGCGAAGGCGAAGCCGCTAATGCCGCCCGGGTCCTGCAAGCCATCGAGAAAACCGAGCCTAAAGCAGCATTGCAAATTCTCGGCAAAGCCGATCCGCAAGCAGCCGCCAAAGTGGTGCAATCCCTGGCCAAATCCGACAGCGGCTCAAGCACTGCCGTGCGACTGCTCAACCTGGCCAAAGACGAGCCCGAAGCAGCCAGCAGCGTCGCCAAGGTCGTCAAAGCGATGGAAGCTTCCGAGCCTGGATCGACGGTTGCCGCCGATCTTCTGGCCAAGGCTGACGCCAGAGCCTTCTCAAATGTTCTCAAAGAGATCGCCAGGGACGATACAAAGGTTGCCGCCAAACTGATCGAGAAGACCCAGCCGGAAGTGGCTGCCAGAGCGCTTCAACACCTCGAGCCCGACACCGCCGCTGCGATCATGCGCGATGTCAGTGCGGACAAAGCCGCCGCCGTTGTAGCTCGCGCCGAGAAAGCGAACGTGCAAGTGCTCAGCGACGTTTTGAAAACCGTCGGCGAGAAAGATGCCAAAACGGCAGCCAGATTGCTCGAGCAATCGGAGCCGGAAGTGGCAGCTCGCGCTCTTCAAAAGACCGACCCCGAACTGGCCGCTCGCATCATCAAGGAAACGGAGCCGCAAAAGGCAGCTCGTATCCTCGCCCAGAGCGAATCACAAGCAGTCGTTCAGACACTGCAGCACAGCAATCCTGAGGTGCTCACCAACATCGTCAACGCGGCTCGAACCGGCGAAGGGGAAGTGGCTGCCAATGCCGCCAGGATCATAAAGGCAGTCGAGTCGACCGAGCCGAAATTGGCCCTGCAAATCATCAGCAAAGCCGAGCCGGAAGCAGCCGCCAGAGTGGTCCGCTCGCTTGCCGAACAGGATGGCGGCGCAGCGGCGCGCATATTCAACGTCGCCCGTGACGAGCGCGAAGCAGCCAGCGTCGCCAGGATAGTCAAAGCGATGGAAACAGCCGAGCCGGGCTCGACCATCGCCGCGGACCTGCTTGGAAAAGCCGATGCCAAAGCATTCTCGAACGTCCTCAAAGTGATCGCCGAGGATGACAGCAAAGCCGCCGCTCGCCTGCTTGAAAAAGCACCGCCTGAGGCAGCCGCTCGCGCTCTGCAGCAAACAGACGCCAACATTGCCGTGCGCATCGCTCAAGAGACAAGACCGGAGAAAGCGGCGGCCATTCTGGCGCGACCGGAAGCAGAAGCGGTGGTGCAGGGACTGCAGCGCAGCAATCCCGACTATCTGGCCAGTGTAATCAATACGGTCAAAACCGGCGAAGGCGAGGCAGCCGCCCAGGCAGCCAAGATTGTCAGAGCAGTCGAGAAAGCCGATCCGGCCGCCGCCCTCAAGATTCTGAGCAAGTCGGACGAACAGGCCGCTGCCCGCGTCTTGCGCACCGTAGCCGAGCAAGACGCCAACTCCGCTGCTCGCATCGTCAATGTCGCGCGTAATGAAGGTCAAGCCGCCGATGTCGCCAAGCTGGTTCAGGCAATCGATCGGGCCGAGCCATCCAGCGGCGCCGCGGCGAAATTGTTGTCCAGAGCGGAGCCGGAGGCGGCTACCAACATCATCAAGACAATTGCGGAAACCGAGCCAAAGACGGCGGCCCGCTTGCTCAGCAAAATGGAAGAGCCGGCCGCAGCGGCTCGCATTCTCTCCCGACTGGAGACGAATACAACCGCCAATTTGCTGGCCCGCATGGAAGAAGCCGAGCCGGCAGTGGCGGCAAAAGTCCTGGCCAAGACGGATACAGAAGCGGCCGCCAGGGCTTTGACAAAGTTGCAGGAGACCGATGCCGGAGCCGGAGCCGCCGGTCGATTGCTGGCCAAAACCGATACTGAAGCGGCCGCGAAACTGCTCAGCCGAATTGAGCAGACCGAACCGCAAGCAGCAATGCGCATCTTCGCTCAGACGGAGCCGAAGGCAGCCGCCCAGGTTCTGACTCGCATCGAGCAGAGCGAGCCGGCAGCCGCAGCCCGATTCATCAAGAACAGCGAACCGGCAGTGGCTGCAAGAGTGATCGAGCACACCGAGCCGTCGGTCGCATCGCGAATAATCAGAGACGTCGCCGAAGCCGAGCCCAAGACGGCCGCTCGCATTATCGAGCAAACGCAACCGGTGGTTGCCGCTCGCGTCCTCAAATCGACCGACCCGATGGTGGCTGCCAGGATCATTGAAGAAACGGAGCCGAAGGCAGCCGCCAAAGCGCTCGGCATCATCAGAGAATCAGAAGGCGGCGAAGCTGCAGCCAGCCGCATACTCAATGAAGTGAAACCATCAGCCAGACCGGCGATCGAACGAGCGGCAGGCGACCGCGCCGTCCAAGCTGCCATCGCCGATGGTGCAAAGATCGAAAAAGCGGCAGCCCGGGTTTCAGCCTCAGCCGACGAGTTCGTCAAACCAGCCAGCCAACTGGCCGAAGATCTCGGCAAGCCTGGCGCCACTGCTGCCGAGCGCCAGATGGCGTCCGACATGCAAGAGATCAGCCGCCTCGGCAAGAATCTCGGCAAAGGTGAAAACGACGTTCAGACAATCGCCAAGATCAACGAGCGCCTCGACAACGCCGCCAAGAATCTCAAGAACATTGAAGATGCCGAGATGGCGGCCAAAATCGAGCGAACCATCAATGAAATGAAGCCGGCCGTCGGGCGAACCGAATATGCCGCCATCGAAGCTCAGCGGCTTCAGACCATCGACCGGTTGGCAGGCACGGCTGAGCGAGAAGCGAAGAACATCGCCGACATCGCCGAAGCCCTGAAGGTAAGCACTTCGACAAGCAGAAGCGGCCGCATCGCCGAGCAAGAGCTCGAAGCAATCAGACGCACGGCAGCCGAAACGGCCGTCGATCCGGCCAAGAAAGCCAACCAGCTGAAGGCAATGGTGGAAGCTCTGGAAGAGCGCTTGCCGCAGGTGGGGGACAAACTGAAGCCGGCAGTGCGATCGCTTGATGAGACCGCCACGGAAATGTCGGCGCTCCGGACTTTGGCTCAAGACACTCAGCGCATCGAGCGTGCCGTTGCCGACGTGACCAAAGAGCTGGGCGTGCGTGCACCCGAGGCGCCCGGCGCCACTCAAATTAACTCGATTAAGGAAGCCTTCGAGCGCATCGGACAGAAAGCGACATCAACTGCCGACATCGGCGATGAGCTCAAGACAATCAAGCAAGCCGTGGCGCAACTGCCCGAATCCGATGCCAAACTGGCAGGCAAGATCAATGAATCGCTCAAAGAAATCGAAGGCGCCAACCTGGGTCGCATGGTGGACATTGCCGCTCAGCGCGGCGCCAGCAACCCGGCTCTCCAGCAGCAGCTGGTTACAAACACAATCAATCGCCTGGAGGCCGATCTGGCAGCCCTGAACCGCGGTTCCCTGGCAGGCAAGATGCCCGCCCTCGATACTCTCAACACCGACCTTCAGTTGCTGCGCAGCCTGGCTGGAAACGATCCGCAGTTAGCCGGATACATTCAGTCGGCTGAGCGGGCTCTTGGTCGCTTGCAGATGATGTCAGCCGCGGCCAGCGACGGAATGGGTTATGCGCGCATGGGCATGGGCAGACTGCTCAGACTGGCTGAAGGCGGCGATGCGGCAGCGCAACGCATGCTCTTCATCAAACAACTGACATCGGACGCCTCCAGATTGAGAACGCTCGGCAATGTGCTGAGCACAAGAGACTTCTGGCTGAAGACGGCACCCTGGTTCGGTCTGGCAGCAGCCAGCGGCTATGCCGACTACCGCTATTACAGCCAGCAACTTCTGAAGGCGGTCAACGAGCAATTGCAAGCTCAAGAAGCTGGAGCAATCAAAGATCTCGATGAGCAAGGTGGTTCCAAGCCTGGTGGACAGAACGATAAAGGCGCTGCCGTTCCCGGCACCGAATATGATGGCAACCTCAAAGGCAATGGCAGCGAACCGGCTGACCGGCAGGGCAGCGGCAATACCGATGTACGCACAGCCGCCTTTGATTTGAACCGATCTTCTCTCGACTTCAGCCCCGCCGTTCAACAAGTGAGCCGAAATGCATTCGCGCCCGGCAACCAGATTCTGGCCAACACGCCGCTGGGCGGATTCGCCCTGGCCAACTCCATCGATCCTAACGATCCGATGGCCAGAATCAAAGAGCAGAACTTGCTCCGCACCGGCAAGATCTGGGGCTGGGCAGTCGGCGGCGTTCCCGCTCCTGCCATCGACAATGTCGTACAGGTTCTGCCCGTAGCCAACACAATCAAAATAAAATCGATCTCGCCCACCGGCACCACCATTGATACCACAACCAAACTGAAGCCGGCCAGCACCACATTCAGTTTCACAAGAGCCGTGTATTTGAGCGGCGACAACAAGCTGCCCATGACGGCTGATGCCAGAAGCGCAGCATTGAAAGGCAAGGCGCGCGGCATCAGCGGCACCGGTACGGCAGGAACGACCACGGCCTTGTCGCAAAACCTGCGCACCATGGTGCAGCTGCATCAAGGCTTCCGCCCGGACGGCACATCGCATGACGCCATAATGGATGCTAAAGTCGAGAGTGTTGAGGACCGTGGTATTGATGCTGGTGGCAGTTCGTCAACCAATCAACAAACCGTCGCGATTGCCAGCCCCTTTGGACCTCCGCCTGGTTCGCAAGGTACACCGGCCGTGCAAGTGGCAAGCAACACGACTGCCGTGGCTTCCGAGAGTGAGCCACACCTCTCGCTTGCTGATGAGATCATCAGTCAGTACAAGAGCGATCGCAGCAAGAATGCCGACACGACGCTAGTCTAAGCCTCAGGCGCCGGCGCGCCTCAAGACGAGAACCGTGTTGTGTCCGCCGAAACCGAGCGCTTCCACCATGGCGTGATTCAACTTCATGGCACGCTGCTGGTTGGGAACGTAATCGAGATCGCATTTCGGATCCGGATTGATATAGTTGATCGTCGGGTGAACCTTCTGATCTTGCAGAGAGAGAGAGGCTGCCGCTGCGCCGATGGCGCCCGCTCCGCCAAGCAAGTGGCCGACCATCGATTTAGTGCTTGAAATGGCAAGTTTGTAGGCGTGATCGCCGAAGAAATTTTTGATTGCCAGAGTCTCACGCTCATCATTAAGGGGAGTCGATGTGCCGTGTGCGTTTATATAATCAATCTGATGCGGCTCCAGCTCTGCATCGCGCATTGCTTCCCGCATGGCCCGAAAGGCACCATCACCGGTTTCATGAGGAGCGACTATGTGACTGGCATCACAGCTGGCGCCACCACCGATGATCTCAGAGTAAATGTGGGCGCCGCGTCGGACGGCATGCTCGTATTCCTCCAGAATCAAGATCACGGCACCCTCGCCGATGACAAAGCCGTCTCGATCGATGTTGAATGGCCGGCTCGCTCCTTGCGGATCGTCGTTGCGTTTCGACAGGGCCATCATGTTGTTGAAAGAAGCGACTGTAAAACTGTTCAAGCAAGCCTCACAACCACCGGAGATCATTACGTCGGCGCGATTGTCGCGAATGTACATGAATGAGTCGAACAAGGAATCGAGACCGCTGGCGCAGGCTGTCGAATCGCTCTTCGCTCTTCCCTTTGCACCATATTCAATGGCAATTTGTCCTGATGGAGCATTGGGCATGAGCCTGATGACCGTTCTGATACCAAGCTTTTTGGGTCCCTGCTCCATCAATCTGATGTAATCGGCTGTCGTTGTAATCAGTCCGCCTACGCCTGTACCGATGAACGTGCCGACCCGCTCCGGATCGGTATCCTTAATGTCCAGCTTCGCATCTTCCAGGGCCAGCTTGGCGGCGGACATGGCAAAGAGAGTGACGCGATCCATTTCCTTGAGCATCGAACCCCATTTGCGGCGGTCCGGAAAGAAGTCCTGAATGTTGAAATTCTTCACCTCGGCGGCAATCTTGACATCCAGTCCGATGTCGTCAGGATTGAATTGCGTTATGTATGAGACGCCGCTTTTGCCCTCCAACAAGGCTTTCCAGCAATCTTCACGGCCGATGCCAACCGGTGTCACCATGCCGATTCCAGTGATTACAACTCTTCTTCGCATTTAAAAATTTGTCCTGATGACGGATGTGAGAAACGGACATATGGGGGCGATTTATGGGGACACCGCTACGTCCGCATTGTGTATTCCTTGCGCCCTCTACCCAATAGAGACCACCGAAATTCTACCGCGCTTTCAAGCGCTTTCAAGCCATTTCTTCCTGGAAGGTGATAATTATTTATTGTCGGTAGGGCAGTTTCAGCAATCAACGATATCCAGAGCGTATGGACCTCATAGCGGGCTGAAGGAGCGCCTCAATAATCCAGGGCCAGGCCACCACACACAGTACCGGCTTGCCAATCGTACTCGTCATCCATATCCATGCACTCATAGAGTTCGTCTTCTTGCTCGCTGCTTGCGGGCTCGTACATGTTTGCCTGGCTGGCGGAAATTTCAGATGCGGCTTGATCGGATAACAGGCGATTAAAGAGCCGTTCCGAGCCTGTGCCGGAAAGGAGCAAACCCTTCTTTTGCCGTTGATCGTCCTTGACGTTGTGCTTGAAAGCCCGGTCTAACTCATTGCTCACAGCCTTATGATTGGGCTCGTGGCGGCCGACCAGATCCCAAAACGTGCGGTTATGCGAAGGCTCCAAAACGTGCGCCAGTTCATGTATGACAAGGTAGCGCCGGCCGCGCTCCGGAACGTTCTCAATCGCGAAACGCGAGAAGGTGATGATGCGCGTTTTGAGATTGATCTGAGCCAGCCTGGAATACTTGGCCGAGCCTATGCGTATGCCGCCGATAGTGACCCGGAAAGTGGCATCGTTTATCCGCCTGACATATCCGGTCATAAACGACTGATATAACTCCAACGACCGGCTATCGAGCGCCGCAGCCCTGCTGAGCGGGCTTGCTTGCCCGGTGCTTGAACTGTTGCCGCCAAAGTTGTTTACCATATGATGCCGATTAAAATTGGGGAGAGGATGGACTTTACTCAACTTCACTAAGATTCTATAAATCAAAAGCGATCAATACAGGTTACTGAAAATTGTCTAACTCAGCCAAGACAGAAAGAAACATCAATCTTGAGAACTTGACTGTCATTACCGGCGGTGCGCGCTCGGGCAAATCGCTGTTTGCCGAAGAGCTCGCCCGGGCGTGGAAAGGCCCGGTCAGTTACATCGCCACCATGCCGCGCATCGAAGGCGATGACGAACTGGCCTTCAAAGTAGAGCATCATATTCTCAGGCGACCGCGGCAGTGGCAGACGATCGAAGCACAGCTGTCCATCCACGAGCGCTTCAAAGATCTGCCGGGCGGCAAGGGATTATGCATCATCGACTGCCTCTCCCTCTACGTCTCGAACATCATGCTCGATCGATTAAAGACGGCTCAGGATGTCGTTTCTCCTCAAACATTGAAAGAGCTGGACATTGATGTCAGCGAGGCGATTTCCGCCTTGATGTCCGCAATTCAAGAGCATTCTGCCACCGACTTCATTATCGTTACCAACGAAGTCGGCTGGTCCGTCGTACCGGAAAACAAGCCGGCCAGGCTCTACAAAGACTTGCTCGGCAACGCCAACCAGACAGTGGCCAGGGCGGCGGCCAATGTTTATCTCACCTGCGTCGGATTGCCGCTGAAACTCAAGGAGAACGGCCGGCCGAGACTGAATTCCTAGCCGGCGGCGAGGACTGATAAACCCAACATAGTCTCGTTTTTGAACATACAGCCGAGCAGATGAGGAAGAATCGCGGAAATTGGGACTAATAATTGAAGGCTAACCGTCTCTTATTGAGAGCGCACAGACCGAGCAAACATGGAAAAGACCGAAGCAGTGCAAGCCAGCAGCAATCCCCTTAAGTGTCTATTGGTCCTGAGACCGAGGCAATGGACCAAAAACTTGATTGCCTATGCGCCCATTCTTTTCGGCGGCAGACTGGGCGATCATGATGCCCTCCTGCGCACTACGCTATGCGTCGTCTGCCTGTGTCTGGTTTCCGGTGCCGTCTATGTGGCCAACGACATCAAAGACAGAGAAGCGGACGCCAAGCATCCCGCCAAAAGATTGCGACCGATCGCCTCCGGGCAGGTAAGCGTTCGCCTGGCTACGACGATTGCCGTCGTCGCCCTGCTCACCGGGATTGTCGGCGGCTTTCTCATCCGTCCCACGCTGGGCGTCGTGCTTTTGCTATATGTGCTACTACAGGTGGTGTACAACTATTCGCTAAAGCATCAGCCCATTCTCGATATATTTAGTATCGCCAGTGGTTTCATACTTCGTGCCCTCGCCGGTGGTGCGGCCGCTCATGTGATTCTTTCGGGCTGGTTCATCCTCTGCGCTTCTTTAGGGGCGCTCTTTCTGGGTATTGAGAAACGGCGCCAGGAACTCAAGGTGCTGGGCTCGGAGGCAAACAGTCATCGAAAATCGCTCGACAAGTATTCAATGGAACTGATCGATCGCATGGAAGCGGTCATCGTTCCATCACTGGTCACATCATATGCAATCTATAGCTTCTTCTCCCCATCGGGGCAGTGGATGATGCTGACATTGCCGTGCGTTCTCTACGGCATTCTCAGGTATCAGGTTCTATCAACGACAAAAACTTTGACCGGCACTCCCGAGGAAGTTCTTCTCAAGGACAGGCCGATTCAATTGAGCATATTGCTCTGGGTGCTCATCTCAGTGGGAGTGGTCTATAACTGGATTCCATCGGGCTTTGAAGCCCTCGTGAAAGCGATAGACTCGCTGCCCGCCTTTACCAGATAAATCATTTCTGCTCAGCCTTGCGAATGCAATTCAGTTCGAGCGAGCCGGTGTGCTCATCGGGCAGCCGCTTGAATTGCCATTCCTGGCTGAAATTAATTGCCGATGCCTCGACGGTCGTATTGACCTTGCAGCCTTTGCAAAGATGTCCGGCCACTACCTTGCCATTGCCGTCGGCAATGGCGAGATGAACGTGAATGCCGTCCTTTGAAAGCGTTCCGGTGGCGCTGACGATTTCAAAAGGACCCTCGAGTCGGCGCGGCTTCTCCTCGCCGGCCATGCGTATCTCGGTGCTCTCCAGTGAGCCGACCAGACTTATCAGGGCAGCGGCGTCAATGTCTTCATTGCTGCACCACCCCTCGAGCGAGCCTCGTAAATCATCGCCCGGCATCAGTCTGATCGCAAAAAACAAATGCTTGCTACTCAACTGTGTTCGCCTTTTTATTTTGACCTGTTTCGGCAATGCTCTTGCCGATCACGAAGCGCTTCCACGACGGCGCTGACAAAACGCTCTCAAGCATCTCATTGCGGTTGTTCATTCCTTTGAGCCCTTCTGGCGAGGCGATCCTTTCGGCCATGACCTTGCGTTTCTCCTCATCGGCATCCTGGTACAGAATGCGAAACTTAGCCCAGTTCAACGGGAAGTTATTCATGGCCACACGATCCTTATCCGATGGTGCTTTCTTGAATTTATCGCGCACCATCAAACCATACAGCTCGCGGTTATCATCAGCATCAACCGTTTTTCCAGGATGGCTGTAGTCGTACAGGAAGCAAGCCATGTCCGTATAGGCATGTATGGCATCCTCGGTGAGCGGCGGCGGGCCGGGCTCAGCAATGCGCTTCGGTCCCAGTGCCTCGAAAATCATCTCCTTCTCGGCATCGCTGACATCAGCAGCATCAGCCCGCATCGACAATAGAGCGCGGAACAACAAACGGTAATTGCCTCTTTGATCGACATCTTTCATGCGCTCGTTGAGCCGCTTCCAATAAGCATTTATCGATGCGAACTCGCCGCGCTTGTCTTGCGCGATGAGATTCTTGAGCGTGTTGCCAAAGCGCTCTCTTTGATCTTCGGTCAGTTGATTGAGGTATCGCGGACCCTCAGGAAGCTGCCCGCTGTCCGGGATTGGCGCCACCAGTCCCAGCAAGTTCAACCAATTATCGACCGTCATGTTGGTGGAAACGGCGGGCACATCAGGCTTGCTTTTCTTTGATTGAGTAAGGGTTGCCGCGCTTGATTTTGCTTTACCGGAGCCGACTTTGGCGTTTCGCTTCCCGGATGCATTGACTTTCTTAATCGATGCGTCCTTGCTATCGCCGAGCGACTCGGCTTTGGCACTTTGCCCGACAGCCTGATCGTCATAACCCCACTCAGAGGCATGCGCAGCCGAAATCGCAAAGCTCAGCGAAAGGGCCGATAGAGCAACAAAAGCTTTTTTTAACACCTTGATACAACTACGCGTACACATCGACTAACGCTCCAGCGCCGCTCTTAAGTAAAGCATATGTATGCCGCTGGTCGCTGGCAAAAAATTCATAGACGGCTAGGAACAATTCCTCCTCCCATACGCCAGTTCCACAAAACCTGATTGGAGGAAGCAAAATGACAGTTGAAGTAAGAAATGATTCTACAAACGGAGCAGTGGCAATTTTCGTAGGCATAGTGGCGGTGATTCTCCTTGCGCTGGCCATCTGGTATTTCAGCGGCTCGGGTATGGTTACTGAAACGCGCAACACCAGCACGACGATAAACACGACACCGGCCCCCTCGGATACAGCCCCGACCTCGGTGCCATCGGGACCTAACACGATGACACCCAATACGGGCACATCATCCGATACAACTAACTTTGGCGGCGCCGGCACAGCCCCTACAGGAGCTGGGAACCCGGCCAATACAACCTCCGGTCAGGGCGAGTAAAAGTACTGGCTAATTATGCGGCTGTCCTGCTTCGCACACTTGGTGCGATGCGGGTTCAGCCTTGTAAACAAGCACTTTCAGCTTAGAACGCTCTTATTAAAACGATAAGAGGAACAGCAACAAACGCCCGCCCAGCCGACAGTTGAGGTAAAATGACATCTTGGCAGGCATGTGATAATATCGGCGCAGAAGCCTGTTTTGAGAATGTTTGACAAACAGAAACCTCAAGGAACCCGGAGGCGTACCTCGTACAATGGCTAAGATGAAACTACGCTACTTCCCAGACCCGGTGTTGAAGCAAAAGACCAAGCGCATCACGACGTTCGATTCGTCGGTACGAAAACTCGCACAAGACATGCTCGATACCATGTATGCCAATGACGGCGTCGGTCTGGCTGCACCGCAAGTGGGCGTGTCGAAGAAAATTATGGTTATCGATGTCACCGCCGGTGATGATGAGGATGACAGACGCAATCCCATCGTATTCATCAACCCGGTGATTATCGAGAGTGAAGGCGAGATGGTGGGGCAGGAAGGATGCTTGAGCTTCCCGGGTGTGTTTTTCGAGGTAAAACGGGCCAGGCGCATCGTCGTACGCTATCAAAATCTGGCCGGCAAGGAGCTTAAGCTCGAAGCAGCCGATAACTTGCTCTGTCGAGCCATTCAGCACGAAATGGATCACCTCGAGGGCGAGCTCTTCATCGATAAAGCATCCTCGGCACTGCAGCGCGATCTGGAGATGACCAAGCACGGATTTATGGAAGGCGATGTCGAAGAGCTCGAGCAACAGGTGAAGGCAGCGGGCGGCACCATAAAATTGCACGCAAACGAGCCGGTGATAGGCTAGAATGGCAAAGCGCGTGGTATCACGATTGGTGCCTTTGCTTTGCGGATTTGCGATTAGATTCGGTGAGCGGGAAGAGAAAGAAGAAAAGCAATGATTTTTATCGTCAGCCCGAAAGAATGCCCAGTCGGTCTCGTGCACCTCATGCATAAAGTCATCCGTTTGCTTCTCCGCCGGCCACCGACATTCTTTTTCAATGATCTTCGCACCAGGCTCGAGCGGTCCGAAGAGCGCTCAGGAGCAGTCCTGACTCTCGTCAGCAACCCGGATGGCTCAAACTCAGTCTGCCATTGCTGCGGCTACGCCAATGCCAGACTGGAATTTACCAACCGATGGTGCATCGAAGCTTGCACGGCTGTCGGTTTCAATGGAGTGATCGGCAATGAGCAGGTTGGGCAGTGGTTGCAAATGATGGACCAGGTCAATGAGACTCCAGAGTCGACTCGTGATGTTTGCCAGATCTCGTGAATCTAACTATACTTCTTCTGCATGAGCACTACCAATCCTAAGACCAAAAAGACCTCCGCCATATCTCAGGTGGCATCGGAATGTGCTACAGAGCATTTAGGATTTATAGTCGAAATCACTTCTTTTGGTTTCAAAAATGGTGCCCCGCCTCCGGCAAACATTTTGCTGGATGTAAGGTTTTTGAAAAATCCTTATTGGGTTGAGGAGCTTCGTCCTTTGACCGGTCTTCATACTGAAGTGAGAAAGTATGTGCTCGATCAAGCCATGGCTCAAGACGTGCTTGATATGCTGGTTTCGCTCGTCGGCAGGATCGCCCCGCCGATGCTCGAGCTGAAATCCGACACCTTTTCGATCGCGCTTGGTTGCACGGGCGGACAGCATCGATCACCTGCTATGGTGGAAGCATTAGCCGACAGACTCGAGGCGATCCATCCTCAATTTAAAATCAGACGAGGTCATCGAGAGCTTGCTAACGGCTTGCCTAAAGAAGGCTCATCGAGAGCTGATGAAGCCGATACCACCGAGGACGGGATGCCGCTTTCAGGCGACGCCGATCAGTCCAGACGAACAGGGGCAAATGACGACGAATTAGATTCGTTTGAGCCGAAATCAAAAGTAAGTGCTCCTGGGGGGAGCAAATAGAATGACACCAGATATGAGGCGCCATCTGCACTACCGGTTGAAGAGCTTTATGCTCCCGGGTTTGAAACGCTGGATTGGAACAGTGTGCATCGGCATCGCCGTAGTAATGTATGGACTGCTGCTCATCCTCGGCAAACACCCTCTCTACTGGACGCTGGACTTTATAAAGGATCTGCTTTTTCACGCATCAACCCTGGTGCACTACAAACGCAGCGGACTGGTCGTAATTTTAGGCGGTGTTGCATTATCCATGTATGCAATCTATCGCATGGTCCGCTCCGTGGTGAACGCATATGTCACGGAAGAGCGCGAATCGATTCCCGACATTTTGTACAAACGGCGTCATCTCGAGCGCGGTCCGAAAGTTGTCGTCATTGGTGGTGGCACGGGCATATCGACTCTTTTGCGCGGGCTTAAGAATTACACCACCAATATAACCGCTATCGTATGCGTCGGCGATGATGGCGGCAGCTCAGGGAGACTGCGCCAGGCACTGGGTATGGTGCCGCCCGGTGATTTGCGCAACTGCATTACGGCGCTGGCTGATGAAGACAAACTGGTCACCGAGCTTTTCAATTTCCGTTTCGATCATTGCGGTGAAGAATTGCGCGGCCATAACTTCGGCAATTTGTTCCTGACCGCGATCTATTCCATGCGTCACGGCGATATGCTCGAGGCGGCTCGCCTGGCGTCGCGGGTGCTCAACACCCGGGGTACAGTTCTGCCCGCCAGCTCCTCGGCTATTCAACTGGTGGCCGAGCTTGAAGACGGTCGCATTATAAAAGGCGAGTCTCATATAACCGAGGCCAGAGGAAAAATCAAAAAGCTGACTTACGAACCGGCAGGAATTATTCCGGCGCCCCACACGATCGAGGCGATTCAGCAAGCCGAGATGATCGTTCTGGGTCCGGGCAGCCTCTACACTTCGGTAATTCCCAATCTACTTATCCCGGGCATTGCCGATGCGATCAGAAAATCGAACGCAAAAAAAATCTATGTGGTAAACGTAGTCACCCAGGCCGGCGAAACAACCGGTTATTCCGTTGCCGATCATATTGCCGCCATCCTCGATCATGCCGAGGTGAAGCGAGAGGATGCAAACCGATTTGTCGAAACGGTTTTGGTAAACGATCGTCCGCCGATTCTCCCTGAAGACTCACCGGCGAACGCTGTTGTCTTTGATGCCGAGCGCGTCAAGGAGCTGGGCATAAATGTAGTCCAGAAGCCGCTCGTCGAGGCAACCACCGCCGGTCACCATGATCCTCTACTGCTGGCCGAAGGACTCATGGATTGGTTCCTCGAGGAGAAACGCTTGAAGCAGGCCAAGGCGAAGTCGAAAAAAATGGCGGTGCGCGAGCGATTCGCATCCTTCTTCTAAAAAATGAATTGAAGATCCTGTAGAATTTTCGTTTCACTCAAACTGATTTAGAAGAGGAGCAGATCATGCGCGCAGTTGTTCGTCCGGCTCTCGTGCTCAATGGCATTAAGACGGCAATATCGCTAAGCGCACTGTCGGCGCTTATCTTTGCGGGGCCGGTTATTGCCGAGGTAGGTCCCTCTGCAATCGCCCAGAGGTATGTAAACAAGATCCAGGCAAAGGTCAAGTCGCAATGGGCACTGTACGCGCCCAACTTACCTGTGGCTGAGAAGACGCCCTCGGTAATTTTTGTGATCAGCGCGCAAGGAAAAGTTCAAAATCCTCACATCTCCAAATCATCCGGCAA
>JAJPJO010000478.1 GCA_021324135.1 Pseudomonadota bacterium | reverse complement strand
TGGTCCGGTGGCTGTAACCGGTTGCGCGGGCACCGGCAAAACCAGTTGCATTACGCATCGCATCGGCTATTTGCTGGCCCAGGGAGTCAATCCGGAGCGCATTCTGGTCTTCTCTCATAGCGATGAAACGGTCAATGAGCTCAAGAATCAGGTTGAAATTCTTTCTGACGCCCAGACAGTTCAGCGCTTGAACTTTTCCAATTGGAAAGATCTGGGCTTGCGAATCTTGAAAGAAAACGCCGCGGCAATCAATCGCAAACCTCCCTTGAAAGTGGAAACCAGCACGCAGCGCGTTATTCAGCGTGTGCTGAAAAAAGAGCTGAAGGACATGGATCAGATCCAGCTGGAGCTCATGGATGAGGAGGTCGATGAGATCGGTATGACCGCCTTGATTTCGCTTTACAAAGCGAATCTGGTTACGCCCGAGATGATTGAGAAGCGTGGGCAGACGGAAGCGGATATGCTGGTGGCCAAAGTCTTTGCTGCCTACGAGGAGCAGCTGCGCAAGAGCAATAAAATCGATCAGGACGATATGATTTCGCTCTGTGCCCAAGTGATTGCCACCGATTACGAGGTGCGCCAGAAGTATCAACACAAATACGACTTCGTTCTCGTCGATGAATACCAGGAATGCTCGGCTGCTTGCGACTTGATGGCACGATTGCTGGCCTATCCGCAAGACAATTTGTTTTTAGCCGGCGATGAGGATCAGTGCATAAGCGAGCACAAGGGTGCGATGCCTCGCATGATGAGTGAAATGTCGATTCGCATGCCGAACGCCCGTTGCCATATTCTCGAGAAGAACTGGCGATCGCACCCGGCGATTGTCGATCACTCGCGCGGTTTGTGCGCGCCGATGATCAAGACGATTGGCAAAGACATGATGCCTGGCTTCGGGCCCGCCGCTACCAGTGCCGTTATCGGACCGCAGCAATGCAAACAAGAAGAGGCGGAGGCAGACTGGGTAGCCAATGAGGTTTCGATTCTAGTGGCGAGCGGTCGCAGTCCGGGCGATATAGCGCTGCTCTATCGTCAACCTCGCTATGCCATTTTGCTGGAGGCGGCCTTGTTCAAAAAGAACATCAGGTGCAAGGCCGCCAGTCACATTGGTGATGCCGTCCCTGACGAGGTCGGGGATGTGATGGCATTCCTGCGGCTGGTCATGGACCCGGACGGCCCCAAGGCGCGCGAATCATTCGAGCGGTTCTGCCAGCTCAAATCCAGGGAGATGGATCAGAAACTGGCCAAGCTGTCGAGTACCATAGCCAGCTTTGCCGAGGCGAACAACCTTTCGTTCTTAAAGGCCATTGAAATTTACCATGATGCCACCGCCGATAGTTCCTGTAGCGAACTGGCGCAGCTGGTGCGGATTGTGCGCACGATGAATCAAGAAAATTTGCCACCGGCTGAAACGATACGGATTCTAAAGCGCACCCAAAAATTGCATGAGGTGTACAGTGCGGCAAAGGTCCCCGCCGGCATCGTCTACGAACCGATGCGAAAAGTGGAGCAGCTCGAGGAGGAGGCGAAGACATACACGACCGTCAGGGCTTTTGTGAAAGCCAAAGACGAGTTGATGAACAAGGGTGACGGGAGCAATCTCGAGGACTCAGCCGTTCAAGTGAAGAGCTTTCAGGACGCAAAGGGCAGCGAGTATGCCATCGTCTTTTTGACCGGTATGGCGGAGGGCTTGTGCCCTCTCGAGTCAGGCTCGGATTATGAGGAGGAGCGCAGGCTCTGCTATGTGGCTATGACCAGGGCAAAAGAGTTGCTCTACATCTCTTATCCATCGAAGTTCGAGCATCGCTCTCTGCCGCCCTCGCCGTTTCTCGTCGAGGCGCGGCTGTTGCCGATAAATGTCTATCAGCGCGCGGTCAAACTGATTCAACTGGAAGTAAAAGAGGAACCAATCAAGCCGGTAGCCCAGGATGCAGCTCCCATCGCGCGCGGCGCGGCCCAGGAGGTGCCACCGCCGGTGGTAGCACCAGCGGCTCCTGTACAGCAGGTATCCATGCCGGTGCAACCGGCAACCGCTCAGGCAGCGGTGCCGATTAATCCGGCTGCTGCACAGCCAGCGGCAATGCCGATTAATCCGGTGGCCGCTCAAACGAGTCAGGTTCTGCCTCAGATGAATGCCGTGCCGGCTCAAAGGAATCCTGTTCCACCTGTGGTTGCGCCAAGCACGCCGGCCAATCAAGGCGTCTTGCCGCCGGCGACAGGCATGCCCGATCAGATAGACCCACTGGTGGCGGAATTGCTGCGTATGGGTTCGGGCGACGCAATGCCGCCAGAAATTCAGCAACCGGTTGCGCCGGGGCAATCTCAGTCAGTTCCCGCGCCTGAAGGTCAAGTACAACCGCAACCCATGCCACTGCCGCAGATGCCACCACAAGCGGTGCAGCCTCAAGCAATGCAACCTCAAATAATGCAACCTCAAGCGATGCAAATGCAGCCCTTGCCTGGACAAGAGCCGATGGCCGCACCGGATGCCCGGCAGGCACAGCCACAGCCAATGGTTGAGCCGATGCATCCTCAACAAATGCATGCTGAAAACGCCGGGCATCATGATATGACGCATCTGGTCAAGCAAATACCAAATCCAGGCTTGCCGGCAATGGAGCATCCAAACCAGATGCTTGGCGCCTCGCTGGGCACAGCCGCAGAGAATCTGTCGGTCATGGGTCATCGCCATGATCCGTTTGTCGGTCCTGATGCCGACCAGGCGCGTGCTGAGTACGAAGCGAAATTACGGAGCGAGCACGAGGCCCGGCTGAAGGCGCAGTATTTGGCTCATGTGGAAGCTCAACAGAGGGCCATGGAGAAAAAGCAGGCGGAGGCGGATCGTCGAGCGCAGCAGCAAGTTCAGTTGCGCCTGTTGCGTGAGCAGCAGGAAAGTGCCAGACGAGAGGTCGAATTGCAAGCTCAAGAAGAAGCCAGGCGTAAGAAGGACGAAGAAAACGCCATCAGCCAGGCACACTTCGAAGTCCATCTGAAAGTAAAGCAGGAACAATCCCAACGTGCTCAATCCGCTGCGCAGGGCGCCGCACAGCCCGGAGTGGAAAGTGGCGATCTGTTGTCGAGCGGTCAATTGCCGCCATCGGAGCAGGTATCTGGTGGGACAAAAACGCAAAGTCCACAGTCAGAGCAAATTTTGCAGGCCCAAGATATGCGTGCGGTCCCGGCTGCTCAAAACATGGAAGAGGCTTTGAAGGCTATTCAGGAAGAGGCTCAACGCCAGGCCCGCCTTGAGGAAGAGGCGGCGGCAAATAACCGGGCATCAGGTAGCCAAAGTGAGGGCAAGAGCGTCGGCACAGAGAATCCCGATGCCATGCTCGATGCGGCTGAACTGAGAGCCCGACAGGAAGCGGCTTTCAAAGCGGAGCTCGAGGAGGTCATGCGCCTGGCGCTCCAGCAGGGATTGATTAGCGAGCAGGATGCTCAGGTTCCGGCAGGACCGGTATCCACCCCCTCTCACCCCTCGACGAGTGATGCCGTGAGCGGGCAGTCCGGCGATGAGTTGAAGAAACTGGTCGATGAGCAGTTTGCCTTTGACGTGCTTGGACAGCCGAGCGGTGACACTCTGAGAAAAGGTCCGCCCGCCCCGGCCGAGGCAGTCCAGCCGACTGAGCAGAAGCCTCCTGATGCAGGTGCTGGTACTGAGGAGATTGGGGAAAAACCTGAGGCTCCGCGCACGAAGGAAGAGGAGATGGTGCGCAGCAACAAGGACATTCTCGAGGATATGAAGCCCGAGGATAGGGAGAAACAGCAGGCTCTATTGCAGAAAAAGGCGCGCGAAAAAATGGTGGCACGCTCTCGCAAGAAGAAAGACGCCGCGGCGGAAAATGCAGAGCCGGCCGGCGCCCTCGCTCCGGCTGCCAATCAGGAGACCGGCGCTCCTCAAGGTGGCGATAAGCCGGAACCTCCTATAAGCTCAGAAAGTTCGCCGGTGGAAAATCCTACCGATAAGAAGGGCAAGCGGCCAAAACGAGCTGGAACTGCCGAAGATGTGGGAGATAATGAAAGCGAGCCGAGCATTATGGATGCTTCTGCTGCTGATTCAGCCCCGGCTGATCCAATCTCCGACGCCATCCTGGGGGCTGTTGATCCCACGCCTGGAGTGAATATTCACAAAGGCAGCGGCGGTTTGGTCCTGCCTGACTTGAATAACATTAGCGCACCAGTGAGCGGCGGAACGGCACCGCCAGTGGTGCAGCCGCTCGCTCAGCAGATTGGGCTGGAACAATTTTTGCCACAGCAGTTCCCGGAGACACATCAGCAGGAGCAACCATTGCCACC
>JAJPJO010000460.1 GCA_021324135.1 Pseudomonadota bacterium | reverse complement strand
TGAGATGGTCGACTGGTCTGCGACTGAGGGCGCCGTTTTTTCGCTCCGCCACTTCTCTGTCGCACCATTTGTGGTATCGCCGCTTAAACCCGGATCTTTCTCCGCCGAACTATGTACATGCTCGGCGGAAGAAGATTGTTCGTTGAGAAAACTTTTTGCTTTCATAAAAGGAAGTGGTCGATCGATTCGGATTCGAGATTCTTGATGCTCAGCATTTGCATCTGCTGGATTGGTTCTGCTGGAAGACCCGACGGCCCCGGACCCGCCAGGGCAACAGTGGCTTTCAGCCGCTAATGAAGGGTGAATTGAGGCGATGAGAATCGCTGCCGCCATGCAGTATGGAAAAAAAATCGGAGAACTCGGTCGAAGCTCACGACCTGTATTCGCGCTCACGCTCGCCTCCCTAGAAGTGCATTAACCTGCACCTGGGACAATGCAGCGATCCCCTGGCGCTGGCCATGCCCACTGCCAGTCCTACGCCCAGAACCACTCCCAGAGTTATGCCTGCCGCTTTGGCGACAGCGCGCCCGCGGTGACGAGGCGGAGTAAAGCCGGGCGAGGTTACGGTGGCCATGCCACTATTGCTGGTATCAAAGGTAGTGGAGTGCAATTGAAATGAGCCATCGGAAGCTTGGTTGGGCGGCACATAGACATAGTCTCTCTGCTGGATAGGCCCACCAGGCATGCTGAAGGGCGGCGGCTCGGGTCCCCTGACTTCCTCACTTGGA
This sequence comes from Pseudomonadota bacterium, assembly GCA_021324135.1. GTDB lineage: Bacteria > Cyanobacteriota > Vampirovibrionia > Obscuribacterales > Obscuribacteraceae > JAJPJO01. Next base: position 4,475 of record JAJPJO010000460.1, on the reverse strand, counting down.
TGCCCCGCCATTTTTACGTCTTGCATGGCAAGCGGGGGACTCTTAACGTCGTGCTGCGGTATTTGTCTTGCAGCTTCAATTCTGATTGGCGAGTCATCGGCGTTCAATTCGGCGGACAGATGCGTCTCCATCGATGTGACTGCTTCCTTGAGCTCAGCATCGTTGGGGCGAACGTTCAGGCCGGCCCGATAGTGAGCGAGGGCGGTAACGTAGTCGCGCTGCGACTCTGCCAGGGCACCGAGATTGAAATAGCAATCGGCATTGTGCGGATCGGTAGCCAGCGCCGCCCCGAACAAACGCAGCGCTTCGCGATCATTGCCAAGCCTGTGCTCGCGAGCGCCCGCCTTCAGAAAGTCCTTGGCGCGCTCCTGATTGAGTTTGTCTTGATCGATAGATTGTCGAGTTGTCGTCGCCACATCGTTGGCAGCTTGTGGATTGCTGACTTTGTCCAGGGCCGGATCAGAGGGAGTTGATTTCGCTGTCGGCGCTACATCGAGCTGCGCCTTCATCGGCGGAGCAAGCAAAGACTGCGCCATTTTTTTCTTTTGCTCAATCGTGTCGTTCTGGCTCGGATTCTTTTCCTCGCCAGCCTGAGCGCCAAGCGGAAATGAAAGTGAGTTCAGAACCAGAGCGGTACTGAGAAGAATCGAGGCGAGCCTCGCCCTGCTCAATTTGAGGCATAGAGGCAGCGAAAAAAACTTCTCTGCAGAGCCCTTCTTAAAAAAGGCCGTGCCTGATTGGCTTATGGTAATCACATCGAAGGCCTCCGCGATTCAGGACCTACCCTTGCGCCATCGATCAATGTCTATATGCCCAATCCGGTAAGCACTGAAGCAGTGGAATTGCCCTTCCAGAGCCGTTTTGCGTACCCTTAACCGAAGAAAGACGACAGGCTCAGGAAAATGTTCCGGCGCCTAAAGAAGTCCCCGGTCGAAGATAAACGTGTCCGGGGCGCCGTTCAGAAAACCGGATTAGCCATTCCTGGCACCGCGCAGCATTTGCTTCAAGCTGTTGGTGTCCAATTTGATGCGGTCCACTTCCATGAGGGCGCGATTGATGATGCTCAGCCCTTCGCCAAGCTCTGCCACAAATTGCACGGCATTAAAGCTGCCCGGCTTTAGCTCCGGGTCGATCTCGTACCAGTCGGGATATTCCTTCACCGACTCGGAGAAAATCCGAGCCCATTGATCGGCGATACCAAGCACGATGGCATAAGGCAGGAGTTTGTTGAATGTGCCCGGCTCCTCTTTAGCAATTTTTTCTATCTCGTCCTGCTTTGCTCCTGCCAGAGTTTGTTTGAAACGGTGTATCTGGGCCAGAGATTCAACGCCCTTGGATGTCCTGCGGGGCATCGCGCGCGCCGCAGCCATTAAAATCAAACCGGAGATTATCGATCCTACAGCGGCAGCCTGACCGGATGTGTGATATGCCGAGGCGACGAGGAGGCAAACGCCGACCGTCACTACCGCAGCTCCGACTGCTATGAAAATTCTTCTGTCCAGCTCGGGATCGCGGGCAAACATTCCTTCACCAACCAGCGATGAATAGACTCGACGTTTCATCAGGGGCAGGAATTCTGCAAACGTGCCCCTGACGGCCGAGATGTAGGTGGTTGATGATAATCCAAAAACAGCGGCTAAAAACAACTGCTCGTGCGGCTTCAGATCCCGGTCGTTCAAAGGCTTCAACAATGTCAATTCGTAATCCTTGTTGGCCAGATACAAGAAGCCCGTATAAGGCAGCACTCTGATTTTTATAAAGCCCCGAGCGGCAAGATCGAATAATGTCGATACCACATCAATCAAATCGCAGCTCTCATCGATGAGGGTTCCCACCTCCGCCGGCGTCAGATCCTCCGGTGGCCGCCAGCTGGAAGGCGCAGCCGTTTCCGCCAACTTTGGATCGCGGCCGTAGAAAGACCACCAGATTGTCAGCGTCACCACTGTGATTACAGGTAATGCCAGAATTTGATAGAAGGTTTGCAGATGCCAGACCAGATCTTGCAGCACCGATGGCGGTACCACTGATCCGCTCGGCATGGACACTACAAGAGTCATCTCTTCGTTGGGCTTGATTTCGGTTGCCGAGAAAAACACTTTGCCTTCACTCGTCGATCCGGTCCCTACCTTATAATCGCCGCGAGCGCCAATCAGGCTCTGCGACTTTACTTTCGATAGATCGGTGCCGCGCGGCAGGACCACGGTTGCCGAGGCTATCTCGATTGGAAAGGGCCATTGCTCGCCGGTGGCGTTCAAATAAAGCGTCGGTTGACCACCGGGAAAATAAACACCATTGTGTACGTCGTAGTCAATTTTAAACGTGTGTGTCTTCTTGAAGGGCTCCTCCAGCTGATCTCCGCCGATGGTCAGATACATCTCTCTGTCGGTCGTCCAGCATTGAAATGGAACCGCTTCGGTATTATCCATGGTGACGGTTTTGACGTTGATGTCTACACGGTGCACCTGGCGATTATCTTGTGAAAGAGCGTCATACCACACCGGCATTACGCGAAAAAATTGGGTGCGATTGCCGTTGTCGCCGAAGTCCATAGTAATGTTTTCGATGGCGTGAACATCGCCTGAGGCCTGCACGTCCAATTCCGTTTTGAAGTCGCGGATGATTTGAGCATTACACGGCGTCGCCCCGATCGTGAAGACGACTGAGAGTAGGACAAGCCATGGGATGACTTCGACAATATATCGATGCATGCTCTTTTGGTGGGCTGATTGCATAAACACCAGAATCTCTTGGAAAGAACGCCGGGCTGCCGCAGCCATTATAGACATTGCCGAGAAAATACGACACACCCGAGGAGCTTACAACGCCGGCAAGAGGGTCGCACCGGCTTCTGGGCGAGCCGGACTGAAGCCGTGTAATCCGCCGGAGCCGGCGGCATTACGCTATAATCAAGCCGTCTTGGGAGGATAGCCATGGATGGAGTCGTCGGTGCTTTTCTAGGTGTTCTGGCAATAGGCGTCTTTTTCATTATCTGCCTGGTTATGTACTGGATAGGAACGTACAACAAACTGGTCGGACTGAGGCAAAACGTCGAGGAAAGTTGGTCTGCAGTCGAAACTGAGCTGAGGAGGCGCTACGACCTGATCCCCAATCTGGTCGAGACGGTAAAGGGATACGCATCGCACGAGAAAGAGACGCTCGAGTCGGTAGTCCAGGCTCGCAATTCCGGCATGAAATCCCTCAACTCACCGGCTGAAGCGGAGCTTGCGAATAAGGATTTTTCGCTGGCGCTTGGCCGTTTGCTGAGCATCACCGAAGCCTATCCCCAGCTGCAAGCCAACGATAATTTCAAAAATCTGCAGCGCGAGCTCTCCGACACGGAAACTAACATCTCCAGAGCCCGGCGTTTTTACAACGCCAATGTTAAGGATTTAAATACCGCTGTCGAGATGTTTCCATCAAATATTGTCGCTAATCATAGCGGTTTCACAAAAAGAGTTTACTTCGGGATCGATAACCCTGATGCCTTTGAAGCTCCGAAGCTGTCGTTTTCGGCGGGCTCGGATGAGGGAGTCAAAATCAAGCTGAAAGAGACCGAAAAGACAGAATAAGGCGGTTCTTTCATTAACTGCGTTGCAATTAGAACATTTGGCTAGGCAAAACGCTTAAGATCATAGTGTCTAGCCAGGACGGCCAACTGATGCTGCTCAAACCGAAATCTACACTTTGCCTGACCTTCGCGGTTGTGCTTCTGGCCAATACTCTGGCGCTGCCCGCCGCCACGGCAAGAGGGAAGCAGATCACAGTCTCACCCGAGGAAGAGCAGGCGGCCCACACGGTAAGCATTGCCACACCAAATCAACTGGGCAAGGAAGAGACGAAAGAGCCTTCGCAAGCCGCTTTTGAGAAGTCGGGCAAGGCCGGGTCTGAAGCGCCTGCCGCTCCCCAGCAGGGTAAAATCGAGGCCACGAAGTACATAGAGGGCGGGTCGGATTGGGAGAAGTATTACCGAAACGGTGTCATCGCTCTTGAGGAGCGGCGCTTTCAGCACGCCGAGAATATGCTGCTTCGCTCGATCAAGGAAGCGAAAACACCGACGCTCGGCTCGACAAGCCTGACCGACAGCCGCCTGGCTCTGGCGCGCCTGTACTTGAAGGAGGACCGTCTCGCCGAGGCTCATGAGCTCTACGTGATCACCCTGCCCAAAGCGCAGTCGGCCTATGGTCATAATTCGCCCGAGGTGGCTGAGTGTATGTGCGGGCTGGCTTATACAGAAGCGAGATTCGGCCATGAGAAGACAGCCAAAGACAATGCCGAGGCTGCCCTCAACATTTTAAAGACACTCAACAAGGGCGACTCGCAGCTTTACGCGCTCACCTTGCATACTCTTGGTTTGGTCATGGTCCAGCATGGCTGGTATGACGATGCTAAAAAATACTTCGAGCAATCACGCCGTTTGCTTGAGAGTCATGCCGGCTTCAAGCAACTCGATCTGGCGGATGTTCTGCGCGAGCAAT
>JAJPJO010000288.1 GCA_021324135.1 Pseudomonadota bacterium | reverse complement strand
TAACAGCCAATGAGAGCGGACCACTGCATCTCCAGACACAGTTGACGCGCGCGCAGTTCAACGAGCTGACGGCACATCTGGTGGATGCCTGCACAGGACCGTTGCAGCAGGCCCTGGAAGATGCCCAGCTCCACCCTGATGGCATTGGGAACATCATTCTTGTAGGCGGTTCGACGAGAATCCCGGCTGTTCAGGACATGATTCGCCGTTTCTTCTCGAAAGAGCCGTCCAAGTCCGTGAATCCGGATGAAGCCGTGGCGCTGGGCGCCGCCATTCAAGGATCCATTCTTTCCGGTGATTTGAAGGAAGTCCTGCTCCTCGATGTTATCCCGCTCTCGCTGGGGATTGAGACAGCCGGCGAGCTCTTCACGCGCATCATCGAGCGCAACACCACGATTCCAACCAGCCGAACGACGCCGTTCACGACCACCGAGGATGGACAGACTTCGGTCGAGGTGCATGTTTTGCAGGGTGAGCGCGAGAAAGCCAAGGACAACCGCTCCCTGGCAAAGTTTTACCTGACCGGCATACCCCCGGCGCCGCGCGGCGTGCCGAAAATCGAGGTGACATTCGATATTGATGCCGATGGAATCTTGCATTGCAGCGCCCGCGATCACGGCTCCGGGATCAAGCATTCCATTACCGTGCAACGCACAACCGGGCTCAGCCCCGATGAGGTGGAAGCCTTAAGGAGAGAAGCGGAAGAATTTGCCGAGCAGGACCGGATCGAGCGCGATCGGATCAGCACAAGGGTCAATGCCGAGGCGATTTCCGCTGATGCTGAACGCAATATTAGTAAATATGGTGAACGAGTAGAGAAGTTAGTTGTAGACAAGGTACGTCGCGCCATAGAGAATGTAAAGGAGTCATTGCAGAAGGACGATACCACTGCCTTAAAATCTCAAGTAGCCGGATTGAACGTGGCGCTGCTCGAGATGGGAAGGGCTATCCACACCTCAGGCGTAAAGCCGCGTGAAAAGCCAAGGAAACGCCCATTCACAGACTCGGACTCGCCTATAGAATTGGGTGAAGGCAGAACCAAGGAAAGCCTAAGTGATGATGATAATGGGCGGCATTGAGCCTGTGCCCGGAGAGAAAGTGGAGTTATGCAGAATTGCCTATAGGAAACATGTCTGAGAAACGTGATTATTACGAAGTAATCGGAGTCGCAAAAGGCGCTACTCAAGAAGAGATAAAGAAAGCTTTCAAAAAGAAGGCTCGGCTTTTGCACCCTGATGTTAAGGAAAGCGGCGACGAGCAAGCCTTCAAGGAGCTGGCCGAGGCATATGAGGTCTTGTCCGATCCTCAAAAGAGAGCCAGCTACGATCGCTACGGTCATGAAGGAGTCAAAGGAGCGGCCCGCAGCTTTGACGACTTCGACTTCAGCAATTTCTCGGGATTCGGCATTGATGAGCTTATCGAAGCACTATTCGGCGGTGGCATGCGTGGTGGCTTCGGCGGCTTCGGGCGCCAGGCCGGACCGCCCCAGGGCGCGCACCAGAGATATGATCTCGAGCTGGACTTTTTGGAAGCCGTTTTCGGCTGCGAGAAAAAGATTGAGGTAAACAGGCTTGACGATTGCACCACCTGTCTCGGCACTGGAGCAGCGCCGGGCAGCACGGTCTCGACCTGCCAGACATGCGGCGGCATGGGTCAGGTCAAAGAGCTGGTCAATATGCTCTTCGTTCAGACCTATCAGATCTCGGTTTGCCCTCACTGCCGAGGCAACGGCAAGAAGATTGACAAGCCGTGCCGTGATTGCCGTGGCGATGGTCTGACCAGAAAGCGCAAGTCATACGATCTGAAAGTGCCTGCTGGTATCGCGGATGGTTCACGAATGCGCGTCGCCGGTTTTGGCGACAAGGGCCAGCATGGTGGCGCATTTGGTGACCTCTACGTCCAAATTCACGTCAAGCCTCACAAGGAGATGGTCCGCGACGGCGTCACCATTCACGTCAAACAGCCGGTCAGTTTCTCGATGGCTGCCCTTGGCGGTGAGGTTCTGGTACCGACTGTCGAGGGTTCCAAAATTCTCAAGATACCTGCCGGAATTCAGTCCGGGGCTCAGCTGGTCATGCGCGATCAGGGCGTCCCCTACTTGAATGTCCCGAATAAACGCGGCGATCAGATTGTGCACATCGCCATAACTACACCGACGAAACTCTCAAAGGAAGAGAAGGAGATCTATAAGCGTCTGGCCGAGTTGAGCGGCGAGCAGCTGACCATCGATACAGAAGATCTGGAAAATGATGGTGATGAAAACAAAGGTGCAGACAGCAAAGCCGAGAGCAAGAAGAAGGCTCATCACCAAAACGGCAAGAAAAAGACGGACAATGACGATGACAAAGACGATTCGTCCCTTCTGGATAAAATAGTCGATGCATTCCGGCCGAAAACCAGCGAGTAGAATGGCAAAGCCGGCTTCGAGATTTAAGTGCCTGGCCGCTGTTTTGATTGCCGCTGTCCTGAGCGTCATTGCAATTTTGATCGCCATAGCCCCGGCGCAGGCCACAAGAGTGCCGCAACCGCTCCGCGACAGCCTGGGGCAGTTCTTGCCGAAGGCAAGAATCAGGCTGGATGGCGTCGTCGAAGCCCAGAACAAGAGACTATATATTCCTCTGATTCCGCAGCCAAAGTCCAATTCGAGCGCACCGTCGAAGGCCAACGGCGGCAGTTCTCTACCAGGAAAGCCAGCCGGCTTGAAGAAGCGACGCGGCGCTGCTATACCCGCATCGCCTTCCAATGGCTCGGCGCCGGGCAAGGCTGCCTCAAACGGCGAGCCAGAGTTGAAGTCATGCGAGCTGCGCCTCAAGTATCCGGATGACGAGCCGGTGGTCTTTGCCTTCGACAACGGTTGGTATTACATAAAGCTTGGCGATCAGTATGGGCTCAAGATACTTTCATTGCCGGACGGACTGCCGGAGAGCGAAAAGAAAAAGATGTCGTCATGCCGTCTGCCCTCGGATCTAATCGTGCCGGACAATCTCTATATCAGCGAGAACATGAAATTCGCGCTCGGCGATCTAAACCTTCCTCTTTTGACCGCAGATGTGATTGAGAAGGCTCAGTCGAAACCCAAGGTGGTGGAGACTGCTGCTCCAAAAGCCGGCGTTGATATCACCAATGGTATCATCGCGGTCACCTCGCCGCAGACCGGCAAGATAGAGTTGCTCGACAATGGCCTCGAGAAGCTGGCCGAGTTGCCCACCGACGGCACTCCAGGAGGCATGGCGTACGCCAACGGCAAGCTGTATGTCGCGGACCAGACCAAGAACCGCGTTTTGATGGTCAATCCCAAATCCAAAGAGTTCGCAGGCCAGATCGATTTTCCGCCTCCCAGCGCACCCAAGGATGTGGCGGCTCTGTCGAGCGGCACGTTTTTATATGTCTCGGAGTCCGCCAGCAACAAGATTGCTGTTGTGGAAGCCGCAACCTCCAAGATATTGATGCGCACGGTAGTAGCGGCCGGACCGACTCGTTTGAAACTGGCGCCGAATGAATATACCCTGCTCGTCTTGAACACATCGGCAGGCAAAGTCACCTTTCTCTCAACGCTGAATCAAAAGGTGATCGGCGCCGTTCCGGTCGGCAACATGCCCAGTGACATTGCCGTGTCGAAGGACAGCCGCACTGCTTATGTCTCCAACCGGCAGTCCGACACGGTTTCGGT
>JAJPJO010000480.1 GCA_021324135.1 Pseudomonadota bacterium | reverse complement strand
AGCGGCACAAGCACCTCTGTGAGTGGATCGCTTGCCGGCGCCACGGGAGGCGGCATGCCGAGCAGCGGCACAAACTCATCTCTCAGCGGCTCGATCGCCGGCGCCACGGGAGGCAGCATGCCGAGCAGCGGCACAAACTCATCTCTTAGCGGTTCGATTGCCAATGCCAGCGGAGGCGGCATGCAGACAGGAGCAGTTAATTCGAGCGGTGCCAATCTAGGAGGTTCATCTGCGGGAGGTTCATTACCTGCAGGTGGAAATTCCGGGCTCGCGCCCAGCTCAAGCAACAACGCAAGCGGCTCCAGCGGGCTGAACTCCGATTCAATGCAGAGCTCAAGCTCAATGGACACGCAACAGTGAGTTGATCGGGAGCCCTAAACCGTAGTCATGTTAAACAAGCCGATCCTCATCAAACAAGCCGCTCATCAAGCGAGCCGATCGCCTTAAAGCGAGCTGATCCTTATCAAACAAGCCGATCCTTATCAAAAGGTGGTATGTTAACCTTGACCGTTTTTCTGGCTTGTTGATTTGATGTCTCTTTACGGCAAACACCGACTTAGTGGACTCCTGGCCTGCGCCGCGTCTTTGACAGCAATACTCTGGTATAGCGAATCGGTTGCGGCTTGGAGCTACTACTTCAAAGGATACTTCGCACCGACGATATTGGTTTCTCCCTTGCGCGACGACCTGGTCTACTCACCAGTCGGCGTCGGGAGAATCACATCAAATGCCGGTTTTCGCAGGCACCCGGTAACGGGTAAACACAGCTTCCACAGCGGGGTCGATCTTTCAGCCAAGCTAAATGACAGAGTGTACAACCTGCTCGACGGCGTCGTGACACGCGTGGGCTATCGCGGCAATCTCGGCGTTTCCGTCGAGGTTTATCACCCTTATCCAAACGTTAAAACGATCATGGGGCACCTGAATGCCTATAGCGTCCTGCCAGGTATGTTTGTCCAGCGCGGTCGAGTCGTCGGCTATGCCGGGTCGACCGGGCGCTCCACCGGCGTGCATTTGCATTACACCGTCATGAAAGCGGACACGCAAGAATACATCGAGCCGCTCGATTTCCTGAAGCAGGTTCCGGGCTATATCAGTGCGTTGAAAACGGCGAGGGCGCAAGCAGCCATGCAATACAATTTGAAACACATGAGAAAACCTGATGAGTCACCGGTCGACAGCGAGGATGAAGACTTGCCTGATGATGGATCGAAAAAAGCAGACGAAAAGCATGCAAAATAGACAGTCCGGATAAAATGTGATGATTCTCGATTCTGACAGTTAGAAATCAACTGCACGAGCCGCCTAAACGATGAGTAAAGATCACCTGATAGTCGAGACAGCGTGGGAGAACGCCAGACAGCTCTTCAGGGAAGGGCGTTGGAAAGACTGCGAGGAAGCGTTTCTTCAAGTGCTCGAAGCGAACAAGCCGGCTGACGACGATGCTCCGATCGATTGCCGATACATCCGGCACATGCTGGACTATGCCGAGCTGCTGATCTTGAAAGAACGAAATCAAGACAGCAGAATCATTTTGAATAATGCCATCGAGATGCTGGAGAAGTTTCATCCAGATGAGACTGACTTGTTGTTCGATGCCTGTCTTGCCTATGTCGACACGTTGTCGATGTCTGACTTGTTCGAGGATGCAGAACCTTATATTGAAAGAGCGATGCAGATGGCGGACACCAGGGACGGACGCGCCGGAGACAAGTACATTCGGGTCCTCGCAGCGCGCGCGGCAAGCCGATTGTCGCAGGAAGACCTGGACGAGGCGAAGCCCTTAATCGACGAAGCCGAAAAACTCTGCACCGCCAATGGTATCACGCAGGGCGAAGCGGTGGGCACGGTCTTTCTTCTGAAGGGAATCCACTCACACCTGTGCGGTGCGCTTGACGAGGCACGTGGAGCGTTTCTCGCCGGGATGAATGCAATCGCGGACGACGATACCTCGCGAATATTTCAGGATTTTTGTTTTGGTCACACCACCCTGATGATTTCGCAAAGCCGTTTTCCTGATGCGATCGCATTTCTCAACGAGCATATTGCCGAAAGAGAAAAGAGACTTTGTCCCGATCATCCGCTTCTCAAGCGCGCCGTCGCTTCCTTGGCCATGGCTCATTCGGCATACGGCGATCTCGATGAAGCCGAGGCGCAGGCGCAGCGCTATTACCGGCTTGTCGAATCGATGGGCAACGCCGGCAACGAGCTCCGCATCGAATGCCTGCGCATGCTGCTCGATATCCTGGTTGAGCAATCACGGTACTCCGAAGCCGAGGTGCTTCTCACGCGCGCCAACGATATTCTCGAGAATCTGGAAAATGATTACGTGAAGGCGAATCTGCTAAACGACCTGGCTCGGCTCCGCGTTGAGCTCGGGCACTACGATGAGGCTGAGCAACTTTGTGCGCGAGCTTTGGCTCTGACGCGCAGTATCAAAGGCGAAGGGCATCTTGAAACGGCAATGTGCCTGTCGGTTTTAGGCAGTGCTTACTTTTCAAATCGCAAAATCGATCAGGCGGAGGCGGCATATCGAGAAGCCATCGCTCT
>JAJPJO010000476.1 GCA_021324135.1 Pseudomonadota bacterium | reverse complement strand
GGTCAGCGCACGGAGCACCGTCGGCTGAACCAGGCAACTCGAACTTCCTCCAACTGCCTACGTCCTGATGGAATGCCTTCCGCCCCCATCAGGACGTAGCACCTTTCCATTTAGTTCGGAACGAAGTCTTCTTGTGCAATTACGATTCCAGGCGCAGGCAATCAGGCTGGACGACTCAATGCCTCATATTTCACTTCGTTGATTCACTCAGATACTACAGGCGGTGCCGACCTTTGAATCAATCGCTTTGCATAAACTTTGTTCGCTTGATGCTTGATAATTTAGCTGCTATATCCCTTAGTATCTGCTCGATACCGAGAAGAACAAACAGAAGCTCCATCAGTCAAGGCATCCGCCATGCACGACTTTTGATAGTAGATTTGTTCTCAGAGAACGAAAATGGAAGGCCTGGGCCAGGGCGCAGCTCAGCCCAGGTGCTTCCGTTCGATAACTCGCTCATCATTCGCTCTTGCCCTGGTTTCCGTTCGTCGGAACAGAACCAATCGTGGTGGCTAAAACGATACCGCTCACCAAACACAGGAAAGCGATGGACAGGAAAGCTGACCAGTACCACGAAAGTCCGGTCCAGGCGAGCATGCCCGCCAGTCGAGAGCTTAGCGCCTGGCCGAAAACCATGAGAGCGATGAAGGCGACCACGCTTACGGCAAAGAGCCAGCCTGCCTGGCATTTTTGCCGCAATCTCTTCCCTAACAAAACGCCGGGGACGATCGTCAAACAAGCTGCCATCGGCAGAGCCTGCTCAACGAGAGCGGCGACCGCTTGGATGTTCGTCATACTATCGGAACTCCCTTCTTTGGCAGATGTTGCCGTTTAACCTGACTGTGAGTCATTCCCTCGCAGACGTCGGTTTAACCCGACCGGGAGGGCTTCCCTCGCAGAGTTCTACTCGCCCCCCAGATCGCCAGGCCGCTGAGCAGCGTACTGGGCAGCCAGGCAGCAGCGAATTCGACATCGCTCAGGGAAATTAACCCGCAGAGAATGATGACGAAAGCGCTTAGGACGAGGAGATAGACCGCGAAGCGATGTTTGAACCAGGCATAAGGGGGGACAAGCTTCCAGGGCTTGATCTCCTTATACGCCGGCAGCCAGGCAATTTCCACGGCGACGAGCGCCGCGGTAATGATACCGAATGTGATGCCACCAAGGATTGAATGCTCCATCGGTGTCCTCCAATGTGTTTGACGAGCACGCCCGCCTGAGCAGGCATGCTCGTCCGCTTCGATAGCGCTTCGCTCGAGATCCGGCGTTTTCAGCCGAAGCTTAAGCCTCCGCGCGGTTCAAATCATGCAGGATGACGCTGACCCTTTCTTTGTTCGCGCCGACGATAAAAGCCAGGTAATGGCCGGCGGTGGCTGGAAAGACGACATCTTCGCCGACGACACGAGCGCCATCCACGCCCATGACACCGTGCAAATAATCTTTGTCGCCTTTGACCTCGACCAACCACTTTGCTCCCACTTGCTCGGCCAGGGCGTGTTCACGTTGTGCAAAAACGCTGGCACCCTGGATCTGACACGCCAAAGCCGTCCGAAAATCGCTGGACGGGTCGAGCTCGTCGGATTCCGAGAGCAAGAACAAAGATGTCGTGGATCGCTTCAGCTTGCGCATATTCAGTCCTTCTTCTCATGTTGAGGCTGATGTTGTATTAGCTGCGTGAGCTTGACTAGGCTCGCGCTAGCGAGTCCTCTGCCACTGCGAGCAGACCACCCGTGCAAGCCATCTGGTCATATCGAACCATTTGGCGGCATGGATAATTGCTCTTTGACTCTAATTCAGGACGTTTGATACTCAAGACTAAAAATGTGGCAGAAACTCATTCTTGCCCGTCTTTCTTTATATAAGCGAGTATATTTTTGTGATTGGCAAGCGTGAAGCTCTGCGTAACATCAGGCTCTGGATAAGATCCTTAGCGGGTCCTGGATCTGCTTCCCTTAGACGAGGCACTGCTCTGGATTGACCAGAGCGCCTTCAGGGACATCGCGCCTGATAATGCAGCGGGCGGCGATAATGGCATCGGCGCCTATGGTGACGCCCGGCATTATTATGGCGCCACCACCAATAATGGCATGGTCGCCAATCTTCACCGGTTTGACCCGGTCGGCACTGGTGTTTATCTGAACTTCCGGGAAAATCTGCACGCCATCACCTATGTGGATCTCAGCCGCATCTAAAAAAACGCAGTTTCTATTCACAAAGACTCCCCGCCCGATTTTTATGTTGTATCCGAAGTGGCATTGAAACTCAGGCAAAACGACAATATTGCCTCGCACCTCTCCGAACAGCTCGATCAGTGCAAGACAGCGATCGACTTCGCTGCAGTTCGGCGCATTGAATCGGCGCAATATTGAGCGAGCTCTCGATCTGTCCTCTCTGAGATCGGCATCAAACCAGCGCTCCACCAGCTCACCCGGCATCTTCGTTGAATTCACGAATTGATCATCGCTCAACATGCTTAATCCAGACGACTTTCCCTACCTGCGCCTCAAGGCTCTGAAGCGCCACCGGTTTTCCTTTGACTGCACCGGAATTTTTGCAAGCCCTACCTGCGAAATCGAATCACTCATTTCTTGGTGCCGAGGAAAACTACCCTTTCTTTCGCCTCTGCTAACGGCTGCTGAGAAAGATCTCATTCTGTTGTTTCTTTCGATTACATTGCTATCACAGGAACAAACATGTGTCCGGATGCGGACAATGGCAGCGACAGCGCCAGCTCGCATGGCACCATCACAACGGTTTGCGCCACTCAAAGAGCAGGATGGCTGGAGGATTTCGCAGAGTGTCCTCTGCTAGTTCACCTAGAAGTCACAAATGGGGCTGAGCTAGGTTAGCGCCGCAGATTAGCGCCAGCGGGACTGAGCACTACAAAACTTTGTGAAACCGGGCTTATATTAAGAGAAACGCCCGGAAGTCAAGCGAATGGTGCCATTGCGAGCCGCAGCCTTCTTCATACCTCTTTACAATCTCGAGAAAATGAATTTTTTGTTGCGGTACCAAATGCGACACCACTTTTTGAATAAGGAACAACTTATCTGCTTCACATTGATTTTAAAACTTTCGAGTCAAAATACCGTTTTGCCTGATGACATCAGCGTTTCCGGCATTGGTAAGCTGCGCTAAACATCAAAAGAAGTGCCGCGGCGCGTAACATTCCTTTTCAAACGCGTCTAAGAGGATGCCTGATTCCATGCGCTTTTGCAAAGAGCGACCGGCACGATGTCGGAGCACCTTATTGCTCAACGTTCTCCGGCTTCGTTGCGATTTAGTAAGGAAGGCGGCCGTGGTTCAAACTCTGAAACATGTGCTCCGACTCACTTTTTAGCCTCTGTTTGTTTGTCTCTCTCACTCGGTTAAGTTACATCATCGTCTTCACCATTCCTTAATGGTTCCGTTTCGCACTAAAGCCGTCCTCCAGCGAAGTTTGATTACAGCAACCCCTCCCTGCCAAATGGGCCGGTGGCGTACTTGCTGGAACCACTTTTGAGCGCGAACGCATGTCTGCGATAGGCGAGCCCAGTCGCTTACCGCAAGTATGGCGGGTTGCCCTAATCAACCTCCGCTTCGGTATGGTGCGACACGGAATTGACAGGAATTGTGCGACTACGTGCCTGAATTGCTGCATCAGCCTGGGCGTTGATGCAAAAAGACAGGAACCTCATCCGGCGACTTCGGCCGCCGGCTCGTTACTGGCAAGTGAACAGAAGGAGAGCAACATGCCTCAGTTCGACACCCTACTTGCCGGCATCTGGAAATTCCTCGATGTTCCGGCGCTCCACGACTTGCCGAGCATTCTGCCCAAATGGCAGGGCTGGGGACACTGGCCCGAATGGCCAGAGCTGGAGTTCGTTAACCAGTGGGTCCTCAATCTCGGCTTCCACACGAAATACCCGGTTGTTTTCCTGCTCGTGCCGATCATCCTCTGGATGTGGAGCCGGTCGCAGCCTGCAGTCGGGCACTCACGCCTGCCGAACCGGCGGCGCCGCTGGTACAAACCGCTTCTGAACGTCGCCACCTTCATGATAGTGCTGGGGCTCATCGGCGGTGGTATCGCAGGCAGTTTCATCGCCACCGGCAACCTGATCTTCCTGGGCTTCCTGAACGACAATCAGGCGTTCTCGCTGCAATACCTGATGCAGCCGCGCTTCCAGCACTCCCTCGTGCTCGGAGGCCTGTCCATCATCCTGCTGCTCGGCGGGCTCTACTGGGCCAACCGATCCAGCCAGGTGATGAACAAGCTGATGTACGCCACCTTCGCCGGCTTTCTCGCCTGCCTGATCGTGGCCGCCGCTCAGCCCAAGAAGTGGGATACGGCTCCAGGAGCAAGTATCACCGCCCGCGACATTTTCTTCGGGATCGACATCACCACCAACGTCAAAGAGGCGACCAGCACCGCCTCGATCACGATCAGCGAAGACAACAAGGCAATCGCGCAAGGCGTGCATCCCGAGCATGGGTGCGGCACCATTGAGCAGTGGGGCCTGAGAAAGCTCGATGCCCAGGCTTACACAGCCTGCAAAATCGCCGAGGCTCTGCCTGGCGACCGCATCGCCATCGCCACCTTCGACGGCAGCACCTATTGCTGCACGCCGGAGTACACGCATGACCACAAGTTCGTCTTCCGTCAGCTGCAGCTGGTCAACCAGCACATCGGCGACTCGAACACGAACTTCGATGGCGGCGGCAACGCTTCCATCCAGGAGCCCGGGTTCTTCCAAAAGGCTCTCGATTACATCGAGAAAAATTCGAAGTCGGCGACCAAAGTGCTGATCCTCTGGACTGACGGAGACGGCACCATTCAGGAAGACCGGCTTCAGGAGTTCGCCAAGCGCATGGAAAAGATGGGCATAATCACCATCTTCCTTGGCGCTGGTCCGGACACCGTCGCCTACGACCCGGAAAGCGACACGCTGGTCAAGCTCGGCAGGGACCCGCGGGTGAACGCTCTGATTACCGACCCGGTCATTCCAGAAAACCTCCAGAAGGTGATCGACCTTATCAAGTCGCACGCCCCGTCGGAGATCAAGCTGGACGATCGCAAGGTGGAGCGCCCCATCCACGAGCCCTTCATCCTCCTCGCCCTCATCCTGTTTGTGTGCTTCCGGCTCTGCTCAGCCCGGATGGCACGCATTCGCTAGAGGGGGCGCCACCTGTAAGGGAGTTTTCACATGAAACTGAAACGAAGTCTCTCTAGGCTGGCGCGTCCCTTTGCGCGAGGACGCCCGGCTTTCCTGCAGCGCATCCGCGCCACCATCGACGGTGCGAAGAGTCGAGCAAAAGAACTGGTCATGCGCCCGCTGCGGCCGGTTCTCACTCTCCATGCCAACATCGTGGCACGCATCCGCGCTGCCATGGGTCTGGCCTGGGCCTGGCTGCTTCCGGTGCGGGCCTTCGTGGGCACGACCTGGTCCTGGATTTGCTTCGGTTGGTCCTTGATCCGCTCAGGCGGCGCCTGGATCATCCGGATCACTGCCCGGCTCTGGTCGCTCTCCCGAAGCGTGTTGCGGCTGCTCTGGAAGTTCAAGCGGCCGATCGCCGGTCTCAGCATGGTCGCCATCGGTGCCGCCGGATACTACTACGGCGGCATCATCCAACCCTGGCAGTCCAGAAGCGAGTACTGGTACAACTTCGCGCTGGACGAAATCCAGAAGGATATGAAGGCGACCGACAACCATCCCTGGACCAACCCCGGTCGCTTCCAGAACCCGGAGCTGCCGCGCCTTAACAACGCGCTGCAGGCCTTCAAAGAGCAGGCGAACGCCTCGATCATCGACCGCATCCTTTATGGTCGGCCCGATGTGGAGCTGCTCTACGAGACACTGCTGAAAGAGGCGGTCATTATCGGCTACAACGTCGGCAACGACAAAGACACCGAGAAGAAGATCCAGAAAGTGAAAGAACTTCTGGAGGCGGCAATCAAGCTCAACCCCGGCGCACCATACAACCGGGACCTCGGCTTGACCATCGCCGACATCGATCGACTCGGGTTCCAGTCGCTGTCCGCCATCCGCAACCTGGAGATGCTCTATGAGCGGAATCCTCAGTCGCGGAGCAAGCCTAAGGACAGCAACAAGCAGGGTCAGGGCAAAGACCAGCAGAGCAGTCGGAACGGCAACCAGAAAGGCCAGGCCGATAAGCCCAGCACCGCCCCGGCGCAACAGCCCGATAAAGGCAAGAACGATCAAGACGGTCAACATGCCGAAAACCCGCTACTGCAGCAGAACCTGAAGGACATTCAGGGGGCGCCCAGCAGCGACGGCATCTAAAGGAAGGAGTCAGTCATGAAAGCTCAACTGATTTCCTGGTGGCTCCAACTCCAGGAAGTGAAGTTCCAGAGCCTGGACAACTGGCACCTGGCCGCCGTCGTGGTGCCCCTGGTGTTTGTGTTCGGGCTGTATGCGCTCTACCAGTATCGACGAGCCCGCCGTCTTTACGGGCGGCACCAGCTCGTCGATGCCAACCCGCTAAGCCAGCGGGTCTCGACCTGGAGGGAGACCACTCGGGTCTTCTTCCGCTCGATCCTCAGACCAGGATTGCTCATCCTGGCTCTGACCGGGCCGTTCCTGCCGGGTGTGCTCGTCAAAGTGCCATCCGGCAACCAGGACGTGCTCGTCGCCGTCTCGGTCAACCGCGGTATGGGCGCGGTGGACAAAGGTGTCGATGAAGGCAAGGGCGCTACCGGTCCCAAAACCGGCGGTTACCTTGCCCGCTCGGACGGCGCTCAGCCGGTCCCCGGCTCGCAGGGTGATCACTCCAGCCAGTTCTTCCACGAGAAGGGCAGCCGGCTGGACATCGCCCGAGAGATGATCAAGCAAGGCATCATGCCGGCGCTGGGTAAAAACCAGCTCGGACTGATCGCCTACCAGGGCAAGGCCAAGCTGATCGTCCCGCTCACCGACGCCTTCGACTTCATCGATCGAGCTCTCGATCCGACGAACAAGAACGGCTTGCGCATCGGCAATGCGCCCTTTGGCGACGGCATCGTCAATGGCAAGGTGAGCACGATTGCCTCGGCACTCGATCTGGCGCTCGAGGAGTTCAAACAAGACGGTGTCCCCGACCACGATCGAATCATCGTGCTGATCAGCAACGGTGACGACATCTCGGACGAGGCCTGGCTCAATGAGCAAATCGAGAAGCTGAAAGCGCAGAAGGTGAAGCTGATCGTCATCGCCGTCGGTGGTCCGGAGATTCAGATTCCGGTCTACGCGGGCGACGATGAGCAGTTCGCGGGGTACTATCACTTCCGCGACGGCACCGAAGCGCTCTCGGGTGTCAACGAGGAGAACCTGCAGAAGCTGGCAGCGGCTACCGGTGGACGCTACATCCATCTCGACCCCGCCAACCCGCCCAACGTCGACTTCTTCATTCAGGAGCTCACCTCCTGGAGGTGGGAGGTCGGCAAATGGCTGCTCTTCGAGTATGCCGTCTGGGCGTGCCTGCTGCTCACCGTCGTGCCGATCATCGGCGGGTTCCTCATCAACCTGGGCAAAGCCATTGCCCGCATGCGAAGGAGGCGGACATGAGACGCTTGAAATTGGCTTGTACAGCCATGCTTGTGCTCCTCCTCCTGGGAGGGGCCGGCTACTGGTCCCTCTGCTGGCTCAACGAGGGCAACGCGCCGTTGTCCTTGTGGGCCACCGACGACACGCGCTGGAGCGAGGCGGTCCCCGCCTCGAGTCCGGACTCCGACCGCGACCACCCAGTCGGCATCAAGGTCGAGGTCGAGAAGCTGTACGGCATCAGACTGGGGCAACCAGTCAAGGTGCGCATCACGACCAGGTCGCGCAACTCGGTGAAGATCAGCATCGATACGCTGCTAGCCGGGAAGCTTCAGCGCGACCCCAGCCCGTGGCGCCTGTACAGCAAGCCGCAGATGATCTCGGAAGAGAAAGTAAACGGCTTCACGACGCGCGTCTTCGTGGTGACGGTGGCCGTCTGGGAGCCCCCGACAACGCCGGAGAATCTGCCCGGCAATGCCGAGACTCCCGATGCCGCCGGTTCCGCCTGCGTGGCTGCCGTGCAGAAAGGCGCTCCCAGCCCGGTTTCCATGCTCTGGCCGTTCACGATGGAGTTCCTCATCTCGAGCGAGAACATGGCCAATGGCCTGCCCAAGTGGCAGTACATGCAGGTTCCCTGCGTGAACTTCGGCTTCTCCTCCACCCTGGAGCCGTTGGCCAGAGAGCATGGCTTCGAGTTCGGACCGCTGGGCTTCGTGCCGCCGCACCCGCTCATGGCTGGTGTGGTGATGAGCTGGGCGGGGATCCCCATTGGCGGTCTGGGTTGCCTGTACCTTATCTATCTGCTTGGCAGCTGGGTGAGGAGGCAGCAGGTGCCGCTGGAGATGCCGGCCAACGCCAAGGCGTACCACCGCCTGATGGCAGAGGCACAGCACATCCGCGACAGCTTCAGCCCCGAGGAGTTGGAGTACTTCGCCTTCAGGGATTACCTGGCGATCCGACCACCCCGGATGAGGAGCTGCTCGAGAAGTGGCGTGGTCATCCCGACCACGAGCGCGTCAGCGAAACGTTCGCCACACTGCGCCGGGCTCGTTTGCACCGCAGCAGGGTGAGCGACTTCGAGCGCGCGCGGGCGCGAGAATTCATGCAATCCTTCATACCGCAGAAAGCACCGCTGACGCCGACGCTCTGGCAGAAGCTGAAACGGTCGCTGCGCTGGGTGCGGCCATCCTACCTGTTCAGTTGGGATCCGCCCCACATGAAGGGCACCGATGATGGGAG
The DNA here is from genome assembly GCA_021324135.1 of Pseudomonadota bacterium. Classification (GTDB taxonomy): domain Bacteria; phylum Cyanobacteriota; class Vampirovibrionia; order Obscuribacterales; family Obscuribacteraceae; genus JAJPJO01. The sequence continues at coordinate 23,404 of JAJPJO010000476.1, read as the reverse complement.
GGGCTAGTCATGACGATTGGCTCCCCTGTCAGAGGCGCACTCGCGCTCGCTCTCATCGCCTGCCTGACTGTCGCTTTCAGTCAGGCAGCGATGGCGCAGTTCCACCCGCCGGCCTACGAGATACCCGATCTGCCGGCCGTGCAGACCGGGTCCGGGCAAACCCGCTGTGTCGGCAGACCGCCAGTCGATTTGAAGATCGACTGCAGGGAGTTTGAGGAGCCCGATCCCGGCAAGCTGTACGTCGCAGACTCAGGTGCGCACCTCTACATCTTCCGCCCTTACGGACGGAAGAAGGACCAGGACGCGCCCCTCCTGCACGTGCTGGCCAAAGCCGGATCGAATGTCGAGGTGCGCGGCGCCAACATCACCGCCATCTTCCAGACAGGCTCGAACGGCATCGTCATGGACGGCGTGCGCGCCGACGTGTACGGAAACGTGACGCTCTACGGCAGTGCCGTGGTGCGTGCCTTCCAGGGTGCAAAAGTCAACGATCAGGGCCGCGATTCGAACGTCTACGCCTTCGCCGGCTCATTGATCAGATCGCAAGCCCGCGGACGGGTCTACGCTTACGACGGCTCGACCGTCTACGCCAAAAGCCCGGACGAATGCGACGATTGCACTCAGGTTCGCACCTTCCCCGGCTCGCTCTCATACATCTATGAGGCGACCGAGGCGTTCTCCGAAGGCGGCACCGTCCACGTTCTGCCGGGCGGTGACGTTCACGGCTCAAACGGCACCATCGTCTACTTGTACGAGGGTGGTCACTGGAAGGTGAACGAGGATTGCAAGGTGATCACAGCCAGCAGCAATCCGCCGCCGTTTCCGCAATGGTAGCTCCCACCTAAGCAAGGAAGACGCGCATCGTCTCATCCTCGGCTTATGGCGGGGGTTGCTCGTGATGCTGCCGGCTCGAGTCTGAAAAACTCGAGCGGCAACATCATCATGGTCGATGCGCTCAGGGAGCACCAAGCAAAAGAGGCGCACCATACGTGGTATCACCGTCGCACGATGATTCCACCTGCGGCCGCGCTGAAATTGCACCCGGCAATGCGCCGCGCTCTCCAACCAGACGACCAGGTTGAACCGAACAGACTTCTTACCCAACACGCGAGCGGCGCGACGCCGACTCGCCCTGCTCAAAGGAGTACGGATCATGAATATAAGTGCACGTGAATACAAGCCCAAGATGGACGAGGTTCGTCGCGTGCTGAGCACGAAAATCTACGACAACCACCTCGCCATCCTCATGGCGCTCGCCGCCATGATCTGCCGCAAGCACATCCTGCTCACCTCGTTGCGCGGTCGCGGCAAAACGGCGATGAGCCGTTTCTTCCAGATGATCATCGAGGGTGCGGTCGAAGCCCGCATCCAGGGCACGCCCGAGCTCATGGGCAGCGACTTCACCGGCAAGCCGATCTTCGACGAGAAGGTGAGGGAATACATCGTCAAATGGGCCCGCGCCATGACGGCGCATGTGGTGCTCTTCGACGAGATCAACCGCATGCTCGAGGCCATCCAGGCGTTCCTGATGGAACTGCTGGAGGAAGGCCAGATGACCATCGACGGCGAGACCTTTCGGCTGCCGCCCTTCCACTTCTGGATCGGCACCCGCAACCCGGAGGGTCAGGCCGGCACGACCAAGATGTCGGACCCGCTGCGTGACCGCTTCATCCTCGACGTGGACATGAAGTTCCCCGAACGGGAAGCCCTCATCGACCTGGGCTACAACACGAAGCTGCACCGCAACGTGGACGAGATCAGGCCGCTGTTGACCATGGACGAGATTGTCGCCATGGGCGAGTACAACGACCACATGGTCGAGACCATGTCTCGCTCGGTCGCCGGCTATGCCGCCGATCTCACCAGCGTGCTGCAATCCGACCTGCCCGAGTTCCGCAAGCTCAAGGTCGTGCCCGACCCGCGCAAGGACCCGCAAATGGAGAAGGACCGCCTCAAGGGCCTTCTCGGCAAGAGCATCTACGACCTGCAAGTGCTCGACGACGGACTGTCGCCGCGCGCTTACATCTGGATGCGCCATGCCGCCTGCGCGCTGGCCTTCCTCGATGGTCTCGAGGAGCCGGAGGACACCCACATCGACAAGGTGTGGATCCCGACCGGTCGCCACAAGCTGATGGTGCGCCCGATCGCGCGAGCGATGGGGATCACCGCCGTCGACATCCTCAACTCCGCCCAAGCGTATGTGAAGCAGCTCCGCCATCGCGGCTGAGGTGCCACCATGCGCGGTGCTGCCCGTTCCAGAGCTGGTGCTGCCTGAAAACCGCACCAGCAACTTGAGCGGGCGCACTCTGAGCCACTAAGGAGGTGGTACCATGATAATCACCGACGAACATCGCATGACCCTGATCAAGGTCATGCAGCGGGCGGCTCAGGTCGACATCAGCGAGCTGATGGAAACGGAGCTGCTGCGCGGCGCAGGCGGGCGTGTCTCGCCGGCGCGAGCCTTCGACACCTTGGGCGATATCAAGGCGATCAAGGAGTGGGATCCCGACATCCCATACCGGGCCATTCACTGGGGACTCTCGCTAAAAGAGAACCCGATGAAGAAGATGGCGGTCGTGCGCAAGCGGGAGAATCGCATCGACTGGTGCCTGGTGCATGACGCCAGCATCACGATGGACTTCGGCACGCTCGACCTGACCAAACGGGCTTTCGGTCTGGCGCTCGGAGCAATCTTCAGTCAGGCGGCGCTCAAGAAATGCGACCGCGTGGCCGAGGTGGTCTTCGACGACAAGAAGATCGGGGTTCTGCTCGAGGATGCATCGACAGAGGAGATGGTGCTCGTGGGTCTGGCATACGACCCGGCGAACTCCCTCCTGCGCATCCCGATCGACCCAAGCAAGAACGGTATCTCGATGAGCATGACGCAGTTGCCGGAGGATCGCGGCATCGTCCCGATCATCTCCGACTTCCTGCAATTGCTCAGGAAGGACCGCAAGGGCCGCTTGACGGAAGCGGCTCAGAGCGCCCGAGAAGCAATCACCAGGGCATCGCGATTCCACACGGTGCTCGGCTGCATTATCGAAGACCCGCGTGAATGCTGGTTTCCCGATTCGCAGGCCGAGATCACCATGCAGGACTCGAGCGGTGCCCGCGACACGATGACGTTCGCCGAGGCGAATGCCCTGATGGCGGCCGACAGGACCGCTCGACTGGCAGAGCTGAAGGCATTTTTCGAGGAGATCCGCTGTCCGTTCGCGGTCTTCTCGCCCGACGACGACGCGCCCGAGATGCGACGCAAGCTTCTCGAGCTCATGATCCTAGCAGCCGCAACCCTGGGCTGAGCGGGTCACATGGACGCGATATCACGACGTTCCCCAGAATCGTCGACTGGCAAGCCGGTACCACATGTGGTGCAACAAGGAACGCACCCTGAATGCGGCACTGCCTTACCGGCCGTATGGGGGAACGTCTGCTGTCCGCGTCTATCAGCGCCTGGTGGCACCCGCCGCCCGGCAGTAGTCCACTCAAATCTTGGAGAACCTCCATGACAACCAAGGATCAGCCCAGCCTCTTGGCTCGGGTTTTCGCTTACAAGGCGACGCGCGTGGTGCTGTTCGTCGCCGCGGTGGGCCTGTTCACGGTCTACCTTCTCAACCACGCCCAGCAGAACGGCGGCATCACCACCGGCATCGAGGCGGATCACAACGTCGTCGAGCTCGACGCTCGCACGGCCGAGACGATCTTCAATCCGACGCTGGAGAATCTGCAGCCGAAGCCGTTCTACCTGCTGATCTGCGACAAGAACGACATGGCCTGCCAGTTGCAGATGAAGGAGACCGAGCGGGCCGCCGGCGCGATGAAGGACGACGTTCTGTTCTATCATCTCGACCCGAACGCCAACAAGGCGGTCTACAACGCCATCTACAAGGTGATCAGCCAGATGGCGGGCAAGCCGATTCCTCAGGCTTTCCCGATGCACACTCTCTGGAAGACCGGTTTCCAGTTCAAGGGAACCGTTCCGACGGCGGGTGTGGGAATCGCCGGGCTGGCGGAGAACATGTTCCCCGCCGGTCGAGTCGTCGCCTGGATCACCGAAGCTCTCAATCCGCCCGCGGATGAGGGTCCGGCTCAGGCGGCCCCCGCACCCGACAAGGGTCAGACTCAGACAGCTCCCGGCGCGCCCAAGGCGGCTCCGAAGGGCTGAGGTTCAACGCTTACTAGAAGGAACATCAACATGACTATCACAACGGTAGGTCTGTTGGAGCTCGCGTTCGTCGTTTGCGCCGGATTGCTGCTCTTCAACAACCGCTTCCGCAGCAAGTTCTTCTTGACTGCATGGAAGATGAAGTTCTTCATCATCATCCCCGCGATCCTGGTGGCGCTCGCCTACGGGACGCTGGGAACGGCGGGGGCGAACTCGCTTCTCCCCCAGGTGCTGATCCTGACGTTGACCATTCTGCAGGCGCTCCTGTTCTCGTTGTTCCAGATCTTCATCATGTTCTGGGCGATGGGCAGGCCGCAGGTGGACTGGTACTTCCCGGGTGATGCCCCCGACCTCGACTGGTCCGACTGGATCGGCTCGGAAGAGGTGAAGAAGCAGGCGCAGATGATGGTCGCCTCGCTCGAGAACTGGAACCTCTACGAGAAGAACGGCACCAAGCCGGCAAACGGCGCGATCTTCTACGGTCCGCCCGGCACCGGCAAGTCGCTGCTCGCCAAAGTCATCGCCTCCAAGGCGAAGATGCCGGTGTGCATCGCGGCTTCGGCTTCGCTGAACGGTCCGTTCGTGGCGATGGGCATGCTCATCGTCAAGGCGCTGGCTCGCAAGATCCGCAAGAACGCCGAACAGTACGGCGGCTGCGTTGCATTCCTCGATGAGATCGACGCCATCGGTCTCTCTCGCGGCACGCAGGGCAGCGGCGGCATGCTGGGCGGCTCCGGCTTCATGATGGGCGGCGGCGGCATGGGCGGCAACGGCACGTTGCAGTCACTGCTGACCGAAATGTCGGGTGCAACCGACGGCGCCACCTGGCTCCTGAAGCTGAAGAAGCGCTGGGGTCTGGCCAACAACAAGGCCAAGAAGAACTGGCGCATTCTCTGGATCGCCGCCACCAACGTCGATCTGAAGATGCTCGACCCCGCCTTGATTCGTGCCGGACGTTTCGGCTCGATCAAGCTCTACGTCGGCAACCCGAACGACCAGTCCCGCGTCTCGCTCTTCAAGCACTACCTGCGCAAGAAGACGCTGGCGCCCGACATCGACTACGAGCAGCTCCGCCAGTTGTCTCGTGGCATGACCGGTGCCGACATCGAGGAAGCCTGCGAGGCAGCCGCCCGCACGGTCATCTTCGAGGGCCGCGAAACGGTGCAGTATGACGACATGTGGAAGCAGCTCCGCTTCATCAAGTTCGGGCCGCCTTCACCGGTCGACCTGCACCCGACGGCGAAGCGCGACGTGGCGCGTCACGAAGCCGGTCACGGCGCTGCCGTGGTCGACTACTCGCCGGCCGGCTGGATGTGCTCCGGCGCGACCCTGCGTCCGCGCGAGGACTTCCTCGCCGCCGTCTTCCGGGAACGCGAGGATGAAGACTACATCCTGGCCGACCGCGAGGACGAACTGCGCACCATCCTCATTGCTCTGAACTCCAGGGCGGTCGAGGAGCTGATCTGCGGCAAGCAGTACACCGGCGTCACCTCCGACCTGCAGAACGCCATGTCGGTGGCGATCAACATGGTCACCGTCTTCGGCATGGGTGAGAAGCTTACCTCTCGCCTGGCCACCGGCGGTGAGCCTGGTCCGCGTGCGATTCGGGAAGCCGAGCGCATCGTGAACGCCGTGTACGAGTTCGCCAAGCGCTACACCGCAGAGCGGCGCGAGGCGATCGAGCACCTGGCCAATGAGCTCGTCGAGAAGACGGACCTCACTGGACCGCAGGTGATCGAGATCATCCGCTCGCACGGCGAGCCCTCCATCAAGTTCATCGCGCCCGAGATCGACAAGATCCTCGCCGAGATGAAGGAGAAGGAGAAGGCCGAGCAGCGCGAGTTGATGGCGCTCAATCCGATGCTCGCTGGCGGCGAGGAGTCGGGGACGGGCGGCAAGGCTCACTGAGGGCGAATGTCGTACCTCGTGTAGGTCGACAGTAGCACTTGCGGGCTGAACGCCGAACAGTTGTCTTGCAAAAGGCAGCTTGAAAAACGACCGGGCGCACCTTCCGATGCCCGGTCGAAACGCCTTCCACTGAGAGGTTGTTGCGCTCCGATTGCCCATGACCGTTTCTCCAAAATGGTCGTGAGCGCTCGTGATAGCAACGCCTCTCAGTCGGCGGGTCATATGCACACGCCTGTCACGCAGCGGTTCTTTTCATAAGAGCCGCTTTGCTGCGTGACACTAAATCCGGTGCCTACTATCTGTTTTAGTTATTCAAGGACACCCCGCTTCCCCTTCGTATTCACCGCATGGAGCGGCGCGTTTTTACCATCGACTGCAAAGGTAAATCGACCTACTCTAGACCCGGGTTGGGAGGTTGTCCGATGGCTTTTGATTTCATAGGTACTGGTGCCGGCACTGAGTCCGGCAGTAATCGCCATTTCCTGGTTGCCGAATACATTGCCGAGGCACAGTCACAAAGCCTGAAAGCTGAGGCGCCCGCGACCAATGCCGCACGCGATCGATCCCAGACCGCCAGTCCGGAAAATTCAAAGGCTCCAAAACCGCTTCCTCCTGAAATTCTCAACTTAACCGAGCTGAACCTCGTCGATGCGCAAACAAGCGATCGCCTGATGTCGGAGCTGAGCCAGCTCAAGCGTTTGCAGAAGATCAATCTAGGTTACTCCACGATTACCGACGATCAGTTGAAAACGATTGGCACGCTGAGCAATTTGCAAGAATTGCAACTCTACAACACAAACATCAACGGCTCAGGCCTGCAGCACTTGAGTGCCCTCAACAATTTGAAGCGCCTGGATATCTCAGCAACCAAGATCGATGATGCCGGAATGGCTGGGCTGCGCGATCTTAAGCCCCTGGAGGAGCTGGATTTGCGCGACGCCAAAATCACAGATGCGGGTTTGATCAATCTCGAACCGCTCGCTGAGCTGCATGCGCTCAATCTGGCAGGAGACAAAGGCATTAATGGCAGTGGATTTGACCACCTGAGGAACCCGTCGAAGCTTGAAGTGCTCTACTTGCTCGATACAGCAGTTAATGATGCGGGTATGGCGAAGCTCGGATCGACTCCCCACATGCAACAGTTGGCGCTCGATAATACCGCAGTCGGTGACCAGACCATGCGCCGCATCGCCAACATGCCGGAACTGTGGCAGCTGCGACTTTCCCATACAAACATAACCGATGCAGGCATGGAGAACGTTCGGGGACTGAGTAAGCTAAAGGAACTCGACATCTCGCGGACCAGGGTTACCGAAGCAGGATTGCAGCCCGTTCTCGGATTGACTGAACTGAATACCCTGATACTAAACGGCGTTCCAATAACCGACAAGGGACTGAAAGACCTTGCTCATCTGAAAAATTTGAAAACGCTGGGGCTATCCGAGTCGAAAATTACCGATCGTTCAATCGACACACTGTTGCAAATGCGAGGACTGGAAGGCGTTTCTCTCGCAGGCACGCGTGTCACCGAAGCGGGTCTTCTACGCTTGGCTCAATTACCGGCTTTGAAAATGATCGTGGTTGACAAAGCAACTTCGGATGCGACCGTTAAGGCATTGATGAAAAGCCATCCTCACTTGCAAGTGTATCGCTGACATCTGGTCTCACATACGATGCCACAACATCTGATCGGGCTAGGGATTATCTGTGTTCGTTCGTGCGCGTCGCGATACTCAATTCAATCGGGATACCCAGGTCGGCAATTGATTGCATGGCGTCAGGCTTCAGTCTGTCTGTAAACGAGGGCAGCTCGGTGAGAATCTCACAGCGAATATCTATTTCGTATCCAGCGTCTTGTAAGCAGAGGATTTCGGCGGCTTTGGGCTTCAGGATTGCAGCCAGCCAATTGAGGTGATCTTCAAGACCGCCAGTGACTTGGTCTTTCGAGCTAATGAGCCATTCGCCGACAGGAGACATAGGCAGGTGCAAGGGGAAGTCTTTGCCGCTTGGTTCGCGCGTTCGACTGGGCGCTAATTGTAGTTGCTCAGATACTTTGGCAGCATCTAGAAAACTTTTGCGCACGCGAAACACCGTTTCGATGCGGCGGCTTTGGCTCAGTCCCGCGTCTGTCCAGCCGCCCGTCCAACGATCATCGTTCATTTGAAAGCTCCGGTACGCATTAACATCAGAGAAACAGCTCGCGGCTGTCTCATTCATTGTACGTTTCATCGGCGCGCTGGAGGTGCCCACGTTGGCTGTTGCAGGATTTGTTTTCCGACCCGAATGCCGTGATGTTCGGATGTGAACCTTTAGCTCGCGAGAAAATTTTGACGAGGCCAAAAATCGATGATTTTGGCATCGTTGCCGAGGCCGAAGTCTCTTTTTTGCGGCATTTTTTGCCCCCTTGGCCCCGGTAACGATGCCATTTTTGCCCGTTTTTGGCCTCGTCAAAAACGCGGGAAAATTCATTACGCGAACTGTCCACCTTGGACTCAGTGCCTGGACTCGTGTTGTAAGAACTGACCGCAATACCGCTATGTTTGGGGCTCAATCGGCGCTGTTATGAAGAGATGCGCGAACTGCATAATCTTGACAACGCCATCGGGTGTTGGACTGCGGTCGGGCTGCGGTTGGACTGCCGTTTAGTGCGGTTGGACTGCCGTTTGGTGCGGTTGGATTGCGCTTGGAGTGCCGTTGAACTCCGATTGGGCTGAGTTTGGGCGGAAGGGCTTGCGAGTGGTATTGCATGCGCCACCACAAAATTGCGTTTCATCCAGAAAAAAAGCGGCGTATCGCCCATTGCAAGCTGTCTTAAGCACGACTAATCAAACGACGCCGCTGGGTCGAAAACGCTGAAAATGCGGTGCTCACAAAGCTGCGCTACATATCAATCGATGCGCAAACCGGCGAGAGCCTGAGTCCAGCACGGTTTCCAAGAGACGCACGTTCAAAAGAGGTTCTTCATCTCAGTTTTATAGAGATGCAGACCTGGTGACCACTTACGCCCACTTGGCTACAGAGTGGTCCACTGTCAGAACCCATCCTGGAAAAGCTCATGAACTCAAGCTATCAAAGATGTGCGAGCTGGCCTAAGTTCTTATGAAACACATATTCGTTTTGTATCAGAATGTGTTTTTGTACATTTCGAATTGTATCTTTCAGCTTTCCTTAAACATCGCCGTTCCTTCTAGCTGCACTCATAACGGAATATCACATCTTTCGTCCTGCCCTTTTCCAAAGGGGTGGTTCGCTGTGGTCTTCAATAAAGTGAGCAGCAGACTGGCACTCGCGAAACTACGCAAATCGATCATCCAGCCGGTTTGGCAGGATGCCAGTGTTTTGCGACTCTCCGAACGACTGCTTTGGTGCCCAAAGAAACGCCCTTGATGAGTCCCGGCTCGCATGGCTGCAGAAGTGCTCGCCCGCGCTGTCCGTGCCCCTCAGCCAGAGCGCTTCTCTGTATACCACTCGGTCGTTTAACTCCAACGAATTGACTTGCTGACCCGCATCACGAGTGGGGAAGCAGGACTAAACCTGCGGACAAACGCATTACCTTCTAACAAGGAGGCTAGTAAATTTATGCCCCATACCGTTGCACTGCTCGGGCTCGGCGGTCTCACGCTGGATTCTCTCTCCGGCATTCGGCTCGCCCACCCGCAGCTCTTGCTTGTTTCGCTCATCTGTGTGCCAATCTTGTGGCTGGCACACCGACGCCGAAAGGCCCTGGCGCACCCCGGTTTGACGATGCACTCGAACCTGCGCTCGGCGCCTCTAATCGCTTACTTGCCAAAGCTGTTCCTGGTCGGCTTCATCATCCTCCTCGCCCTGGCGCTGAGCACGCCTCAGCTTCCGGAAGTGGCGTCGAAGGAAGTGATTGTCACGCGCGATTTCATCATCGCCACGGACATATCAGGCTCGATGTCGGGCGAAGTCCAGGATCCCGATCAGGTCATGTTCACCGGCGACCAGAAAGATGAGAATGGTCAGCCGTTGAAAGTGACTCGCCGCCTCGTCGCCGAGAAGGCGATCGACGCATTCGTCAAGCAACGCAAAGGAGATCGCGTTGCTCTCTTCCTGTTCGATACGGAAACGTATTACAGCTGGCCTCTGTCCACCGATCTGCACGTGATCGAGCTGAAAAACAGGGGCAGCCACAACTTCGACGGTGGTGGAACGGATTTCGCCGGTCCACATGGTCCTATTCCTGCCGCCATCGAGCACTTCAAGGAGCTCGGCGCCGCTCGCTCAAAAATCCTCATCATGGTTACCGACGGCGAGGACAACATCTCCGAAGAGCGGCTCAACCAGCTTACTCAACAACTCACAGCTCTTGGTATACGCGTCTATACCCTGGGCATCGGCGAAGACTGGACGAGGAATGCCGAGTGCGATCTGGCGAAGTTGACGCGTGCCACAGGCGGGCTGGTAATCCCGGTGGGCAACGCGAGCCAGATGAAAGCCGGCTTCGATCAAATCAATCAGCTCGAGAAATCCAATGTCGAGATCGAGAAGAAAGTCACATACCACGACATCTACGAATATCCGATTGCCGCGGCTGTGATCTTCATTCTTCTCTACCTGGGCTTGGCTGCGCTCGTGCGCGAAGACGCTTAATCAGATAAGGAGCCACATATGACAAAAACGAAAATGGGACTGGCGGCGCTCTTGCTGCTCGGTCTCAGCTGTTTGTGGTTCGGTTACCGTCAATATCTCTGGCAGGATCGGCAAACGGCGTTCTACAACGCCGGTCTGGCCTCCTATCAGAGCGCACAAGAAGCGCAGGATATGAAGACGGCGATCGACCTGTTCGATAAATCACTCTCCGTGTACAAAGAGCGAACCACAGCCAGCAGCTGGCTGGAGCGCTTCTTGTATCCGGCACCCAGCCGGGAGCTTGCCGCTCTCGCCAACTTCCACAAGGCAAAGGCACTGTTGCGTCTCAAACAAGGCGAACCAGCGGTCAATGCCTTCAAGGAATCGCTGAAACTGAATCCCGGCAACGATTACCAGAGCCTGAAGGGCTTCGAGCATGTCACCAAGGACGATATCAAACGTCTGGAGTGGCAGGCTTTCCAGGTCAAATACGACCTGGAGCTGTTGTTCAAGAACAATCAGCAGCTCGCTCAGGGTCAGGGAAAAGGGCAAGGGAAACAGGGCAATCAGCCAGGCGAAGGCAAGAAGCAACAGCCCGGCCAGCAGCCCGGTAATCAAGCCGGCAAGGGCAAAAAGGACGAACTGTAAGGAGGTGCGCCTATGTTCAAAGATCTGCATTTCCTTCACCCCCAGTACCTGAGCGCCCTCTGGCTGATCGTGCCCGCTGCCCTCTGCCTCTTGTACTTGAGCTTCGTGCTCAGGCGCAAAGCACGCCGTTCGTTCGGCGAAGAGGAGCTGCTGGCTCGCACAAGCCGGCCTCTGAAACTGGCTGGTGAAGCCGCTCTCGCCACCCTCTGGGTGGCCTTGCTCACACTGCTCGTCATCGCTGCATCCGGACCGGTTACCCGGTCGCTGCCAACCAGCATCAAGGCAGGCTCGCTGCAAGTCATCTGCATCATGGACGTTTCCAAATCCATGGCTGCAGAAGATTACCGAGCGATCATGCCCATGAAAGACGGCAAGCCGCCGGAACTGGTACCAGGACCTTACGGCACCCGTCTGGACTACGCCAAGTACATCGTGCAGAGCCAGTTGATGCCCTCGCTCACCGGTAACCAGCTCGGCATCGTCACTTACTCCGGCGCAGGCTGGGAGCAGGTGCCGCTCACCGATGAGTGGAGATCGACGAAGTGGGTGATGGACAACTTCATCTTCATCGGCAACGCACCGGGCGGCGGTTCGCACTTCGACGAGGGCCTGATGAAGGCGCTCGAGATGTTCGACCGCGATAAGATCTCCGGCCGCGAGCAGGTCATTGTCCTGTTCACGGACGGCGGATTTTCCGGCGACAAAGAGATCCTCAGCAAAGCACTGGCTGCAGTCAAGCAAAAAGGCATCCGCATGATCATTGTCGGTCTCGGCTCGCCTACACCAACGCCCATTCCTGTGTACAACCCGCAGGGACAGGCGGTGGATCTCTTCAAACTCGACGGGCAAGTCGCGATGACCAGTCGCGATGATGCCGGTCTGGCCGATTTGCAGTTGCAGTCCGGAGCCGAGCTCATTAAGCTCGAGCCCACCGGCGGCAACACGCTGCACATCAGCTGGGCGGCCACCCTCGGTGGCAGCAAAGCCGAATCGCAGGACAACCCGGTGTTCCAGTATCCCCTGGCTCTGGCGCTCATCCTGCTCACCGCTCTGTTCATGAGAGGCATCCTGCCCAGACGTCACCTGACGTTCTGAACCTAACTGCACTCTGAACCGTTTCAAACGTTCCATTCAAAAGCAAGTTCTTTTCCCTGACCACAATGCTCTGCCGCTAAACAGACGACCGAAACCGTCACCAAATGCGGTGCTTTGTGTGTTGGCAAACATCAAACCATCCAGTTTTGGAATTGAGGACTACCTATGTCTAACCAGACTCAGAATCCGATGATTGCGAAGGTCAACGCCTTGTACAAAGAGATTGGCAAGGTGGTGATCGGTTACAAGGACGTCAAACGGGCCCTGCTTGTGGCCCTGATGTCCGACGGGCACGTTCTTCTCGAATCGATGCCCGGTCTTGCGAAAACGATGCTGATCAACACGCTTCAGACGGCGATCTCCGGTGCGAAGTCAAACCGCATCCAGTTCAACCCCGACCTGAAGCCGAACGACGTCATCGGTGTTCGCATCTTCAACGGCGTTCTCGGCAAGTACGAATTCACCCCGGGTCCGATCCTGGGCTGCCACTTCGTTCTGGCCGACGAATTGAACCGGGCGACGGCGCTCACGCAGTCGGCGCTTTTGCAGCCGATGCAGGAGCGTTTCATCGACATCCCCGGCATGCCGCGCCAGATTTTGAACGACCCGTTCATGGTCATGGCCACGATCAACCCGGTCGAGCAGGAGGGCACGTTCGCTCTGCCCGAGGCTCAGCTGGACCGCTTCATGTTCAAGTTGATCATGACGTATGTCTCGCGCGAAGACGAGATCAAGGTGCTGAAGAACACCCAGGTACACGGCCGCAAGGCGATGGACCTGATCAAGCCGGTGATCAGCGTTGATGAGATTCTCCAGATTCGGACGGAAATCGAAGCGCTCACCGCCAACGCCTCCGATCCGATCGTGGAGTACATCACCGACCTGATGCGGGCTACTCGTCCCGTCGATCCGACCTTCAAGAAGGTCAAGGCCAACGGCAAAACCTTCGAAGACCGCATCGCCTATGGTGCCTCACCGCGCCTGGGCATCTGGGTTCTCAAAGGTGCCGCCTGCATGGCCTGGCTCTCCGGCCGCGATCACATCAACCCGGACGACGTCAAAGCGGTCCTGCGCGACTGCCTGCGTCACCGGCTCATCCTTACTCAAGAAGCTGTCTTCGACAACTTCTCGGCTGACGAGTTCATCAACGCTCTCCTGGAATCGGTCCCCGTCGTTGGTCCCACCAACCCGGCCAAACCGAACCTCCTGGTGCGGAAGTAACTCACGTCGGCTGCTTATTTAGAAAAGCCCAGAAGACGTACCTGGATGGTTGAAACGCCACCGCCTGTAATACCGGCGGTGTTGCGCGTAGAACCCCTCAGCTATGCCTTGGCAGTTGCCATATGCCGGCAACACGGGCTTGGACAAAGGGCAAGCTTTCGGAGATAACTACGATGAGAAACGACACAAGGGAGACGATCCGCCGACTCATGAGGTGGGTCGTCTCTCACCCGATCCCGATCACCTGGCGCAGCAACTCGCCCATGCCTTCACCGCATGGGCGCAAGGGGCGCAAGCGCGGGTCGACCGGCTACGATCTAGTTTCACGCGGTGTCTATGAGCCCGGCGACGATCCGCGCACGATCGACTGGAACGCCACCGCCCAGGTCGGCGGCCAGGAGATCTGCACGGTGCAGTACCGGGAACCGCGTGACGTTAAGTTTTTCGTCTTGGTCGATTGCGGCAAGTCAATGGAGTTCGGCACTTACCGCACCGTCAAACGGTTGCTGGCTGCCGAATTGACCGGCTCAATCATCAAATCGGCTGAAGAGACCGGCGACCGCGTCGGTCTGGTTGCCTATTCGGAGCAGCACGTCGAGCGCTTCCTGCCTGTCAAGGCAGCCAAGGTCATGCTCTTCCCGTCGGTGGCCACAGTCGTTGAAGCGTCCGCTATCGAGCGGGCGAAGCAGCGTCGCGGCCAACGCGGGGGTGCCACCGCCGATGACGGCAAGACCGGTTTGATGAAAGCGTTGCGGGCTGTCAATCAGTACAGCCGCTCGCTGATCTTCATCATCTCCGACTTCATTCACATGTCGGAAGATGAGAAGGTCATGCTCAAGAAAGCGGCGGTTCGCCATGACGTGGTCTGCATTTGCGTGCAGGACTTGCGCCAACGCGAGCTGCCGGACGCCTTCGGATTGTATACCTTCCAGGACATGTCCACGGGAAAGGTTCAGTCCGTCTGGTCAACCAAGAACAACCGCGAGAAGTTCAAGGCGAACTTCGAATTGTGGCGGACTTCCCTCACGGCTTTCTTCCGCCAGGCGCACTGCGACTGGACGGAAATCAGCACGCACGAGGGCGAGGCCGCTTTCCCGAAACTGATGCGACTCTTTGCAGGACATCGACGTTAAGGAGCAGACTATGATTCTGAATTTCAAGAAATCAGGGCTCGGCGTTCTGCTCACACTGCTTGCTGTCCTTGCAGTTGGAGCATTGAGCCAGACCCCGGCGTTCGCCCAGGCAATCCCTGGTGCCGCCGCCGATCCGAACCAGGCCGCATCCGCGCCCACGCCCTGTGCGGTGGTAGCGCAGGATCCGGCTCAACAGCCGCCCAACTTCGGCGGCTATCCCACCGAGTATCCGCAAGACGGCAGCGGCTACCAGAGCCAGCCTCCCGATCCGCCCAAGCCGCAGAACCCGGTTCGCAAGGTCTGCGAGGACGGCAAGATCGAGATCCGGCTCGGTAACGATCGCCACTTCGGATATCGCATCGGTGACCACATTCCCATCGTGGTCCTGATCGCAACGGACCCGACCGTCCGTCTCGACTTCACATCGCTGGCACAGCAGGTGCTCGGTTTCGACGGCTCGGACTTCGAGCTTGCCGCACCACCTGTGGTGCGGTCACAGGTGCTTGCCAACGGCAAGGTTCTGTACCGCATCGACCTCACGGTCCTCACCTGGGTTCCCAAAGACCAGATCGTCTTCAATCTCGACTTGCGCTACGCCACCGACCTGGCGCCTGACAAAAAGACGCCTAACTGGAAGCGCCTGACCACGCCGGACTTCGTCGTCTCCCGTTCGCCAACCGCGGACAACGGCGAAAACCTGCTCGAGGGCGATCTCGATTCGAAGGTCCTGGGAACACCATGGTCGATGTACCCGGCACTGGCTCTGGCAGTGCTCTTGATCGGGCTCTGGCCCGGACTGGCTCTGGTGAAGTGGATCAACCGGGTGCGCCCGCGCAAAGTGCTGCCCCCCAAGGCAGCCGCCTGGAAGGTCCTCGATCCGGCCATCAAGCAAGCGCTAGCCAGCGGCTTCACGCTAGACACATACCGGCAGATCGCCTCGGCGCTCCGCCGTTACCTCGGCGCGACCAGAGGCACTCCAATCGAGCCCGCCACCTTCCAAGAGGTGAAAGGACGGCTGGAGAACGATGCCGATCTGCAGAGCATCGAGCGTTCGTTTGTTCTTTGCGAGCGGGTCATCTTCGAGGGTGAATCGCTCAGTGATGAGGAAAACGGCGAGCTGATCGCATTAGTCGAAAAGCTCGTGCCGCGCCCCTGGGAATCCCGCTAACCGCATGCCTCTTGACGCCGACCATTGGGTGCGGCGCCACGAGATCAATTGAGCTGAGCCGCCGGTTTTTCGCACAGACCGGCGGCTTCCGCTTGATTGACACCACATGCGGTGCGAGCCCGGAGCAACCTCAAAGTTTTCTTTCCCGTTCAACGAGCCCGGCACAACGCCGCGCTCAAGTCAAAAAGTATTCCTTTCGATAACGAAAGAGATTGGAGATCCATCATGAAAAAGACGCGAAACATCATCGCGCGCATGCTCGGTTTCGTGGCGGTGGCATTCATGCTCGCCACCACGAGCGCGATCGCAACTCCGAGCACCCAGGGAACGGCAATTGCGCCGCACTCCCAAGTTCTCAACCTTGCCCAGGCCCAGGCGGCTCCTGCTGCTCAGGCTCCGGCAACCCAACCGGCCTTCGACGGTGCCAAGCTGTACAAGGCCGTATTCGAAGCCCTGCGCGACTACCACTTCCAGCTTCAGGACCCGCAGAAGCGGGCTCAGTGGGTGGCTCAGTGGGAAAACAAGCACGCCAACGATCATGCTTTCGACACCGAAGAGAGCAGCGATCGCGCCGTGCGCGAAATGATCCAGAGCCTCGGTCAGCGTTTCGATTATTACCAGCTGCCGGAAGCCAACCAGGCTGAGCAGGACGAAGTCCAGTCCACACTCGTGGGCATCGGCGCCCAGCTCAACCAGCACGGCTATCTGAAAGCGGTTAACCAGGTAATCGAAGACGCCAAGAAAGCCGGCACCAAGCCGGACCTGCAGAAGATCAAGGACCTGGCCAAGCTCAGCGACGATCGCCCGGCCATCATCACCGAGCCCATGGAAGGCGGACCGGCTGAAAAGGCTGGTATCAAAGCCGGTGATCGCATCATCAAAGTTGACGGCAACCCGGTCAACGGCAAGACGCTCAACGAGATGGTGAAAGGCATCCGCGGCAAGGACGGCACCAAGGTCCAGATCACGATCGAGCGCGCCGACGGCAAGGGCGGGAAGGTCGAGCAGACGTTCGACATCACCCGCGCCAAGGTCGTCTCGCACCCGGTCAAGTTCAAGGACCTCGGTAACGGCATCTCGTACATCAGACTGGCGAACTTCATGTCGCAGTTTGCCGAAGACGAGATGGCTGCTGCCCTTACCAAGGCTGCTAAAGGCAAAGCGATCATCTTCGACCTGCGGGGCAACCCCGGCGGCCGGCTGGAAGCAGCCGAGACCATCGGTCAGTACTTCCTCGATCACGGCCCGCTCGTGACGCTCAAGCAGCGCAAGGGCGACGATATGGTCGAAACCCGCATTCTTCTCGAGCCCGACTTCGCTCTGGTTTCGCAGAAGAATTCGTCCAAGCCCGGGCAGATCGGACTGAAGAACGGTGAGCGTGAAGACGTCATCGTTCCGCAAGACATGCCGATTATCGTCCTGGTCGATGAAGGTTCGGCAAGCGCCTCGGAGATCCTCGCCGGTCTCCTGCAGGCCAATCACCGCGCCATCGTCGTCGGTCACACGAGCGTCGGCAAGGGTGTCGGGCAAAACGTCATCCAGCTGCCGTTCGATCGCAACATCCACGTCACCAGCTTCGAGTTCCTGCCTGGTGGCGTCGCCATGGACTGGGTGGGCGTCGTTCCCGACGTCATCGTCGATCAGCCGAAGCTGGCCGATCCCGAAGATCTGCTCACCGATCCCAGCAAGGACGCTCAGTTGACGGCAGCCACCAAAGCGGCTCAAGAGGCCGTGAGCAAGGGTGAGGCAGCCGCCAAAGCCCGTCAGGACATCCGCCAGAAGAACGAAGACGAGTTCAAAAAGGCGCTTGACGAAGCCAAGAAAGAGAACAAGCCGGATTCGAAGTAGAACCCGGCGCTGTCTTTTCCCATTGTACCGGAGAGAGCGCGCACCGCATATGGTACCGCCCGCCGCAAGGCGCGGTCGGTGCCGTTCGGTGCGCGCCTCGACTCCCAACCAGAAACGAGGTCATTACCATGACTCAAAAGCTAAAACACTTCTTCGTGTGCACACTGCTCATGGTGTCACTGGCGGTGCCTTCCTTCGCGCAAACGAAGCCGGCCCATCCGCTGCTCTTCGGGCTGCCTCCGACCGCTCAGGCGCAGACGACTCCAGACACCAACGGGCAAAATCCGGTGACCTCGCCCAAGGTCGAACCGGATTCGGCCAAGCCCGGCTCCGCAACCGGGGCTCCGGACAACAAAACCCCGGGGCAAAACGTGACGCCGGCAACGCCCGGCAATCAGGCTCCGATCGTCATCGACCCGCACTCCTTTCTCCAGCAGCTGCTCGGCGGCGCCCCCGCGGCCGATCCAGCCCCGACGCCGGAGCAACTGGAGGCTGTTTACCACAAAGTCTGGAGCATGGTGGGTGAGTACTATCATGACCCATCCAAGCTCGAAGACTGGCAGGTATGGGAGAGCAAGTACAAGGGCAAACTCAATACCGCCGACGACCTGGAGAAGGCCGTGCAGGAGATGTTGAGCAGCCTGGACGATCCCTGGACGAAGTACATCTCCACCAAGGACATCGCCAGGCAGCAGACGAACGCCAAAGCCGGGATCTCCAATCTCGGCATCTCGATCGTCAAGCTGCCCGACGGCAACTACCGCATCGATTACCTCTTCTACGGCTCGCCCGGCTACGCATCGCCGCTGCGCAAGAACGACATCATCGAGTCGGTGGGCGGCAAGGCGCTGAAGGGAATGAGCCAGACGGATGCAGAAGCCCTCTTCCTCGGCAAGGACGGCAGCTCAGTCGAGCTGGTCTACGACCGCGCCGGCAAGGAAGACAAAGTCAAGCTCACGTTCGCGCCCACTCCGGACTCGGAGGTGGAAGCTCGGCTTCTGCCCGGCAACATCGGCTATGTTCGCCTCAACGAGTTCAACAAAGACGGCTTTGTTGAATTCCTGCAAGCCTTGACCGCGCTGCAGCAGGCTGCTCACGGCAACCTGAGCGGGCTGGTCTTCGACTTGCGAGGCAATCCCGGCGGCGAGTTCCAACTGGCTCTGCAAGTCGCCTCCATCTTCATGGAGAAGGGAACGGTCGTAACCAGCACCACCCGCGACGGTCGCATGGTGACGCACGAGGCCTATGAGGTTATTCCGCCTCAGAAGCACGACTTCTCCGGCGCTGACGATGAGACTGTTCAGATGATCAAGGACTATTACACGGTCCCCATGGTCGTTCTGGTCAACAACAGCACCGCCAGCTCTTCCGAGATTGTCACCGGAGCCCTGAAGGATTCCGGTCGCGCCACCATCATCGGTACCACGACGTACGGCAAGGGTGTCGGTTATACAAACGGCCGCATCCCGCCCGGCGGCGTTCTCTACATCACCAGGCTCGACTACTTGACTCCGAGCGGCTACAACCTCTCGCACAAGGGCATCGCACCGCAAGTGGTGGTAGACAACACGCCCGGCTCTAAGGTCGACGAGCAACTGGCCACGGCCGTCGAGGTCTTGAAGCAGTTGCATCCCGACCCGCTCAAGAACGGCAAGGCAAGCGGCAATAAGACCTTCGGCGACAGCAACTGGACGGAGAACCCGCTGGTTGCTTGCGCTGCAATCGGTCTCTTCTTGCTGCTCGTCGTGCTTGTCAGCCGGCACTACGTTCTGTCCAACCGGCGGCAGAAGGCTGAGGCTGCCCGGTCGCAATCCGACGAAAACGACGGAGGCGGCCAGGCCTGAGCCATGTACCCCATGCGGTTCATCGAAACGGACGGCAAACGGAGCGGCTGCAAAATTCCGCTCCGTTCGGCCCTCCGCGGCGATGCACCGCTGATCATCAACCAAGCAATTAGGAGCAGCAAACATGTTCCTGAGCGCGCAAATGAAGGAGGACTCTCTGATGCCCAGTATCAGGCTTACAGGCCTAAGGTAGGGCCTGGGTGCAAGTTGTCCGGATGCACATCGAAGTCAATCGTCGAAATCGGCCTGTGCCAATCGGCGAGCAGCTCGGTGCGCTCTCAATGACTGAGGGCTTGCATTCGGAATGAGCGCGTTGGGCGCTCCGGCGTTTTGTCCTCTCCTAGGGCAAACGCTTTATCGACTTACTTGCACCTGGAGCCTACCGATACGGAGGCACCATGGGCAAGTCCTACAAGCGCTCTCGCTTCGACGACGAGGCGAGCATCGACGACACCGTTTTCGTCGCACTCGATGATATCTTCGTTTCCGACTCCACCTGGCAAAAGCTGCTCGATCGCGACGGCGCTCAGATCGAGCAAATGCGCCAGTCCATGGAGTTCGGCGGCATGACCGTTCGCGTTGTCCTTCGCCCGCGCATGGGTGGCGGCTACAACATCGAAGACGGACGTCATCGCGTCATCGCTGCCAAACTGGCGGGCATCGGCTTCATCGAAGCCATGATCGTCGGCGCGTAAGCGTGGCGAAATAACCTGGCTCGGTGGATTGCAGCTATCCATGCTGCTTTCTCACCGAGCTTTCTTCCCGATGTTCTTACTATGGCATTCAATACTATAGCCCATAACGCCCTCACGTGTACTTTAACTGCCACTGAATCCGGTGGCACCGTTTCCGCGCCACGACGGCTTTCAATGAACGGACCTTTGGCACGCCAGAGCTACATTAGTTTTCGGGTCTGCCTGCATAGCCGCGGATGAGCCAGCTGGCAATCAACACCCGGATGACGATGCCGCCGATGTTGCCGCTGAAAAGCATGACTATGGCATCAAGCAAGTAGAGAACAATGCCGCAGATGTAGACCCAGCCGACCGTTCGGCCGAAGAAAGCACAGAGTGCATATAACAAGCCGCCGATGATCATGCCGATGGCGCCGCCGATGATCTCAGCATGCGATCCGCCCTGATCGCCCCTCAGAAGCGACTTGCCAGTGCTCAGCGTGTAAATACCGAACGAGCAAGTAATGAAAGCGACCAGGTAAAAGAAATTTGCCGCTGGTCTGACGACGCGCGGGCCCGTTGCAGCCGCAGCGCGCTTTGGCGCAGCCGCCGCTCTCGATTCTCCCTGACGTACTCTTTCTTGCCAGCGCTCGTCATAAGCCTTCTGCGCCTCCGCCTCCTGTTGCCGTTTGCGCTTCTCCATGGCTTGAGAAACCAGATCACCCAAGTCGCCGGCGGCCAATTCAGCATCCTGATTTTGACTCTGATAGACAGGCGCGGGTTGAACCTGCCCATATTGAGCCTGTCCGCCCGGCACAGCCGAGGGAGCAGGCTGGCTGTAGCCATTATTGCCGCCCGGGCCGGGAGATGGAGCTCCCCAACTGGGCGCTGGAGCGTTTTGCGGTACCGCAGCCGGTTGCGCATAACTTGGTGCCGGTTGATAAGCAGACTGTCCGTTCAGCTCCGGACATTGATTCGCAGGCGTCCAACCTGCCAGACCTTTATGCCATACAAGCGATGAAGCCGATATTTGACCTGAGCCGAGAATGCTCATCAGCTGTTCTTGTGTTACAGGACCCCTTTGCTCGTTGTTCTGAGAATAGAACCACTTGACGTTCGACATAGTAATTTCTCATGCAGGGACAAATATAAAAATGCCCGCTCAGGCTCTGGCGTAAACGCATTTTTGTCCATGAGCAGACTACTCCAACAGACTAGGACCTGTATGCTTCTTGGCGCATAGATTTGTAGGCTCGCCTGGCGCTGCCGACCACAATATCCAAAGTAAAGCCGCTGTCTAACTGATCCGCCTGCCTTTTGTGGATGCTTTCAACTCGTCGACAAGAAAATCAGATGGCAGCTATGCCTTGCCAAGACCCCCAAGTTGTATGCACCTGTATTCGGACAGCAATTGAATCCTTAATCGACCCCCCCTGCCGCCACCTATTATATGGATAGTTTCTGGCATCGGCGCTACGTATCACATCGGTTAACAATAGGAAGAAGTTGTATGCCCGTCTGGTGAAAACTATGTAAACTAGAGCGGACTTGTAATGAGGTAGGTGCTTGTATGGAACTGGCGCTAAACATCGACAGTGATAACTCCGTTCCGCTCTTCAGGAGATTAGCAGCGGCCCTGCGCGAAGCGATTTTGACGCGCAGGCTGGAGCCGGGCCAAAAAATTCCATCAGCTCAGGAACTGGCGGAGGCGCTTTCAATATCGAGAGCGACTGTGGTCAAAACGTATCAGGCGCTGATCAGCCAGGGCTATCTCGACGCCATTACAGGCAGTGGCACATTCGTTAGCAAACGTTTCTCATCTCACGATCAGCAGCTTGAATGGGAGCATGCCCCCCTCACCACCAGCGGTGCGGTGTCGGGAATTTCAACTTATGCTAAACGCATTCAGGACGTCACTTTTGTCGAGCCGCATATAGCCGGGCTGCCGGAGCTAAACTATGGTTCGCCGCCTTTCGATGTTCTTCCCAAAGAAAAATGGAAGGAGCTCCTGATCAAATATTGCCGTGTGCGCCCGCCCAATCTTTTTGAATTTTCAAATGAGGTCTTCGGATATCGGCCTCTGCGGGCGGCGATTGCCTCTTTCCTGGCTCGCTCAAAGGGTATAAAGTGCTCCCCCGATCAAGTCATCGTTTTTGAAGGTGCGCATGCCTTCGCGCATATCGCCCGGCTGCTTATCGAGCCAGGCGATCAAGTCGTCGTCGAGAATCCTGGATATCTCGGAGCCCGTGAAAATCTGATTGCGGAAGGGGCGCAACTGATCGCGGCCGA
Organism: Pseudomonadota bacterium; assembly: GCA_021324135.1. GTDB lineage: Bacteria > Cyanobacteriota > Vampirovibrionia > Obscuribacterales > Obscuribacteraceae > JAJPJO01. The sequence continues at coordinate 818 of JAJPJO010000476.1, read as the reverse complement.
AGTCGACGACGAGGGCATGATCATCGAGCCCTTGATGAGGCAGGCGCTGAAAGCGAAACTATGCTACGTCACATCCGCTCATCATGAACCATCGGGTGCCATACTGTCCCTGCAACGCCGCCATCAATTGTTGGCTTGGGCACGCCAGCATTGCACCTGGATAGTGGAGGATGCATTCGACAGCGACTATAACTACGGCAGCGCTCCCATTCCGGCACTGCAGGGCCTTGATACCACAGGCAGTGTACTTTACATATATGGTTTTTGGAAAGCGCTCTCACCGCTGACCTCGCTCGGTGTTCTGGTCATACCGCCGTCGTTGATCAGCGTATTCGAGCGCGCCAAGTTTCTCACTGACCGGCAGTTCCCGACAATAGAGCATTACGCCCTTGCCGAGCTGATTTCGGACGGCTTCCTTGAAATGCATATCAAACGGACCGGAAAAATCTATCAGTCCAGGCGACAAAAATTGATCTATGCTCTATCGCAAGAGTTCCGCCACAACATCGCCATTCCCAAGTATTCAGCCGGTCTTCACACACTCGTGCGTTTCAAGCTGAACCGAAAAACGGATGATATCTTGCGCTGCGCTGCCCAATCCGGACTGCCTCTCGTCAGTTCCGCCCATTATTACATGGGCGATCCCGAGCCAGGCGAATTCCTGATTCCCTTCGCGACCATGGATGATGAGACGATATCAGATACGGTGCATCGCTTCGCGCAGCTCATGCTGCGGAGCAGCGGCGAACAGTGGGATTTCGGCACGCTCAACCAGGTTGAACGAGAAGAGTATGCCACCACCATCGAGCAAAAGGCTG
>JAJPJO010000198.1 GCA_021324135.1 Pseudomonadota bacterium | reverse complement strand
TATCAAACGCAGATCATCGAGGATGGTCGCTCTGAAGTGGCAGCCTATCTGACGCCCGCCAAGGTCAGTGCCGGCACCAGCTTCGCCGACCGCTTCTTCGCTTACCTGTTCTTCGCGCCGTTCGTAGCGCCGGCCAGGATGTATCGACTGGTTGCCGGACGCTAACGCTCGAGAGGGAAGAATGTCGGCAGAGCCCTGGAGTGAATCTGTTCACTCCAGGGCTCTGTTTCATTTGTCACCATCGACGGTGCTACTATGCCATGTACGAGATCGTGCTGGTCGCAAAACTCTCAGGCCATTGTTCGGCAAAAGCCTCAGCCAGAGCGCAACCTAGTGCAAGCTGACGCCGTTTCACCGCGATGAGGCCGAACTGTTATACATGAACATGAAGATTCCTTCAGCTGGCCTAGCCGCGCGCACGTGGACTAATTCCAAAAAATGCTTGCCAAGCAAAGATTCCGGCGCGCCAAAAAATGCAAAGCCTCAAGAGTGGCGCAAAAACAGTCACCATTGTGTTGCGAAGCCTGAAAATCCTCGTTGCCACAGTAGATGAGGAATGTTAGTTTGACAGTATTCGTCATTTCTTAAACATTCGCTCTAAGAAGAAGAACTCGAGAAACACTCAGGCTCACAGGCAATAGAAAAGTATTTGGCTCACGCGAGCCTGACGAATAACGGCATGGGCACTGGCGCAGCAGATGCTGACCGGCTGCCTCGGCGATGTTCGATTCCGACTGCGAATCGAGCACGGATTAAGCAACCTCCATGAGCACGGCTCAGCCACTTCAATGGTAAGGCGGGGTTGCGGCGGCAGAACACGACTGCCAGGACACCAACATCTTAACGGGCGACATTGAAATGTTGTCCACCCAGGGCCCGTCGAACTCGACGCGGCCAACAGAGGATGTATGGGTCGCTTAAACAAACGATTAGATCCAACTTTAGTCGGTCAGGAAGCGGAACAACTGACCAATGATTTACGCAAACGGGTTATCGGTCAAGATGAGGCTCTGAGGTCCGTGGTAGACGCCTATCAGATGAACCTGGCGGGCTTGAGCACACCTGGTCGTCCGATCGGCAACTTCCTGTTTCTTGGCCCGACCGGTACCGGCAAAACGCGCACGGTAGAGGCGTTGGCTGAATCCCTTGTCGGTGATCTGCGGGCTGTCATCAAGATCGACTGCGCCGAATTTCAGCACAGCCACGAAATCGCCAAGCTGATCGGCTCGCCTCCGGGATACCTCGGTCATCGTGAGACGCATCCGCTGCTCTCGCAGGAGGTCTTGAACCAGTATCACACGGATAAGATCAAGGTCAGTTTCGTGCTTTTCGATGAGATTGAGAAGGCATCTGACGCCCTGTGGAATCTGCTCCTCGGCATTCTCGACAAAGCAACCCTGACGCTTGGGGACAACCGCCGTGTCGATTTCCAGCGCGCCATGATTTTCATGACCTCGAATCTGGGCGCCGAGCGCATGATCAAGACCAAGCACCTCGGCTTCTATTCTGAAGACGACTTTCTCCAACTGAAAGCCAAGATCGGGGACATCGGCATGAACGCGGCGCGGGCAAGATTCAAGCCGGAGTTCATGAACCGCATCGACAAAGTCGTCGTCTTTCAACCGCTGGATGAGCCGACGACGCGCTTGATTATGAAGAACGAGCTGAACACGGTGCAGCAGAGGATCTTTACCTCTGCCAACGCGGCTCCGTTCGTGTTTCAGGTCACCAGCAGCGCCGAGGACTTCATCATGAAGCACGGCTACAGCCTGGAGTACAACGCCCGCCACTTGAAGAGGACCATCGAACGCGCGCTCGTTCATCCTCTCTCCAACCTGTTGGCCACCAAGCAGATTCAGGGTGGAGACCTGATTAGAGTCGAATGGGAGGCTGGCGCCGAAAATCTCTCCTTCATCAAGGAAGCAGAGGCGATGCCGGCATATGCGATGGCTCAAATGGTTGATGCAAGCGTATCTCTTCCGCAGAAGGACAAGCCGTCCGCGACCTCTACTAAGCGCTGACTGGACGGCACGCGGCGATGACCGAGCATTGCCTATCGGGCACTCCTCGAACACCGCCGCCACCCTTTGCGGTGCTCCCCGCCTTGACCTCGCCACTATATGTGGTATCGAAGTATTGGTAATCGCAGACGCTACCGGGCGTAGACAGCCAGGTGCTTGCAGGGTTTGCTGGTTCGCCGGCCGCCGCTGCACTTACCTGGCTGCCTGACGCTTCTCTCTCATGCGGCACTTTGCCGCCACGCTCTTGTCCGAACCGGAAAAGGACACGCAAAGACCTCCCAAGCGCGACTCCCTGAGCGGTCTATGCACCGCGTCCGAGCCGCCCGGGTGACCCCCGACTGGGTTGTACCGGCAGTCCACCACTGCCAGAGAAACTGACCTCTAAACGGTGCAGCGAAAAGGCCTGCACGCAAACAATCAGGTATGCAAAGGCTCAATATCAAACTCGATCCAACTCGAACGGGTCGAGATGCACAGCATCTGGAGACCGGACTCCGGAGGCTCGTTATTGGACAAGATGATGCGGTGGCATCGCTTGTTAATATTTACCAGATGTGGCAAGTAGGGTTGTGTGCTCCCGGCCGTCCGGTCGGGAACTTCCTCTTCCTCGGCCCTACCGGCACGGGAAAAACCAGGATCGTCGAAGCCACTGCCGAAGTTCTTGTCGGCAATCCCCGTGCGGCGATTAAGATCGATTGCGGCGAATTTCAGCACAGTCACGAGATCGCTAAGCTGATCGGTTCGCCTCCCGGGTATCTCGGTCATCGCGAGACTCACCCGTTGCTCTCTCAAGAAGTTCTCAACCAGCACCACACCGAGAAGATCAAACTCAGTTTCGTCCTTTTCGACGAGATTGAGAAGGCTTCCGATTCGCTGTGGAATTTGTTGCTGGGCATTCTCGATAAAGCGACCCTCACCCTCGGTGACAATCGCAAGGTCGACTTTTCTCGAGCAATGATCTTCATGACCTCCAATCTTGGCGCTGAGCAAATGGTTGGTCAGAAGAATTTCGGCTTCCAGGTCTTCAAAGATGCGCTCATCGAACTGAAAGAACGGCAGACAAACAATACCAGAGTCGGCGTTGAAGCTGCCCGCCGAAAGTTCAAACCCGAATTTCTCAACCGCATCGATAAGGTCGCTGTCTTCGATCCGCTTGGCGAAGAGGCGATCAAGAAGATTCTTGATGTCGAGCTCAATCTCGTTCAACAGCGTATCTTCAATGCTCGCGGTGCGAGCGCATATGTTTTTAGTCTTGATGAACGCGCCAAGTCCCTCCTCATCAAGAATGGATTCGACATACGCTACAATGCTCGGCATTTGAAGCGGGCCATCGAGCGCGATCTGGTTCAACCAATGTCCAATCTCGTCGCCACCGAGCAAGTGCGCGGCGGCGATTGGATTAAGGTTACCGTCGTGCCTGAGGGCGATCGCCTCGCGTTCTTCAGAGAAGCTGAAGGACTGTCGGTGTCCGAGCTTGCTGCCACCTCCCCTGGTGCCACCCTGGTCACAGAGCCCACAGATTCTTCTGTGGCCCGCTCGACCAGACGCGGCTGAGCACCCTGTCGAAATTGTCTGCCTCCTGCAGCATTTCGACCTGCGCACGCACTTACTAAGGAATATAAGAGCTCTCTCTTGTTCTAGGATAAACAATAGTAGCAGTGGGAAGCACGGGCAGACTACTTCATGACCAGGCAGGGCGGCCTCTTTAGAAGTCGCAACAAAGCCCTGGTGGTGCGGGAAATGCCATGGACACTTTTGCTGCTCAATGTCAGACTTTGAATTCCTCAAACGGGATTAGTGAAAATGCTGCAGCTCGAGCAAAAGAAGGAGCCAAACATACCAATGCCGATCGCGCTGCCACAGGGCAGCTGGACCGGCTTAGGCGGCGCCTTTTTATCCATGACCGTACTGATTGCCGGCACCGGTTATTGTGTCGACATGTTCGACTTCTTGCTCTTCAACATGGTAAGGATCAAATCGCTCACTGATCTCGGCTTGACGGCAGAGCAAGCAACGCAAGCTGGAATACAAATCATCAATGCTCAGCTAGCGGGGTTAATCATCGGAGCCTACCTTTGGGGTACGCTCGCCGACCGCTTTGGCCGCAAAAGGGTCGTGCTAGGCAGTATTCTAACTTATTCACTGGCGTCACTTCTAACTGCCTTTGTGCAATCGGAGTGGCTTTACGGTCTCCTGCGTTTTATCACTGGCATTGGCTTGGCCGGGGAGCTCGGAGCGGGCATTGCCCTGATCTCTGAAAAGTTTTCCGACAACCGGCGTGGACTCGGTGTCGGTATTTTCATCATCCTTGGTTTCGTCGGCGTCTTGCTCGCCTCCGGCGCCGCGCAAGTGCTCCCATGGCGAATGTGTTATGTGGTTGGCGGATTTTTAGGCTTCTCATTATTGCTGTTCCGGATGCTGATTAAGGAATCCCTGCTCTTCCAGAAAAGTATAAGTATGGTTAAACGTCGCTCTGAGCTCAATTTTGGCGGGCTGAAGCCGATATTCGCCAACGCTTCTCAAAGAGCCAAGTACGTCTGTGGAATCCTTTTGTTGTTGCCAACGGTGTTTATCCCCCAGATTTTGTGGAGCTTGTCGCCGGAAATTGCAAAAGCAAAAGGGATTATCGGAATTGACTCGGCATCTATGCTCGGTCTTGGCTATGGATGCGTCATCGCGGGGGATCTACTGGCAATAGTCCTTGCTGAAAAGCTAAAGGATAGAAAGCGAACAATTATGATCTTTTTTGCCCTGGGATGCGTTCCGATTGCTCTTTTTCTCTGGGGTCCGATTTGGTCTGCGGAGTGGTTCTATCTCGTTGGGGCATCCATGGGAATTACCTTCGGCTCATGGGTGGTGGGAGCTTCTATGATCGCAGAGATGTTTGGAACGAATGTTCGGGCTACGGCAACAACCACAATTCCAAACTTCAGCAGAGGCTGCGTGATCCTGATGAACGCTTGCCTGATGTTGCTCAAGCCCATGCTGGGTATCCAGGCTGCGCTAACCGTCATTGGCAGCGTGATCATTGCATTGGCGATTTTGGCACTTTACTTTCTAAAGGACACGTACGGTCGTGACCTTGATTATGTGGAATAGGTTGCGAACGGTAGCAGAAGCGGGCTCGGGCAACGAAGCGACCGCAGGCATAGTCACCACAGGTGGTGCGGAGGCGGGCGAAGCGCTGCATAGCACTACGAGCGATAGTATGCTTGAGATGAGAAGCAAATCCTGAAATTTTGAGACTCGACGGCAGTGCGGTTGCATTATGAGCACCGGATGCAGTGGCAAGAGTCCGCCACCGCATCCGGCTTATGCTCAAGTTAAACGGTCGGTATTGAGCGCTTCGACTGCATGCTTACGCGACGGTCACCTCTTTGCACAGGTAAACGTCTTGGATGGCATGCAGAAGCTCTACGCCCTGAGCCAGCTGCTTCTGGAAAGCTTTCCTTCCGGAAATCAGTCCCATGCCGCCAGCCCGCTTGTTGACGACCGCAGTTTTGATCGCCTCCTTGAGGTCGTCCTCATGGCTCTTGCCGGAGGCGCCGCCGGAGTTGATCAGACCGGCCCGGCCGCTGTAGCAGCACATGACCTGGAAGCGGGCGAGATCGATCGGGTTGTCGGTGGTCAGCGTGTCGTAGACCCGATCATCCGTTTTGCCGAACTTCAGCTCCTTGTAGCCGCCGTTCCTCTCCGGCAGCTTCTGCTTGATGATGTCCGCCTCGATCGTCACGCCGAGATGGTTTGCCTGACCTGTCAGATCGGCCGCCACATGGTAGTCGGTCTTGTCCTTCTTGAACGCCGAGTTGCGCAGGTAGCACCAGAGTATCGTGGCCATGCCCAGCTCGTGCGCCCGACGGAAGGCCGCCGAGACCTCCTGAATCTGACGTCCCGATTCATTCGAGCCGAAATAGATCGTGGCTCCGACTGCGACGGCGCCCAGATTCCACGCTTGCTCGACGCTGGCGAACATGATCTGGTCCGCCTTCTCCGGGTAGGTCAACAGCTCGTTGTGGTTGAGCTTAACCACGAATGGAATGCGATGCGCATACGTGCGCGACACCGATCCAAGCACGCCAAGCGTCGAAGCGACGGCGTTGCAGCCTCCTTCGATCGCCAGCTTGACGATGTTCTCCGGGTCGAAGTAGATTGGATTCCTGGCGAACGATGCGCCAGCGGAGTGCTCGATGCCCTGATCGACGGGCAGAATCGATAGGTAGCCGCTGCCGGCCAGGCGTCCCTTGTCGAAGAGGGCCTGCAGGCTGCGAAGGACCTGGGCGCTGCGATTGCTGGGCGCGAAGGTGCGATCGACGAATGTCGGACCCGGCAAATGCAGTGACGAGGCTGGGATGCCCTTGCAAACGTGCTCGAGCAGCGAGGACTCGCTACCCAGAGCGGCTTGGATTTTCGAGAGAGCTTCAGTCATGGTTGATCCTTGTTTCAAGATGCTTCAGTTTGGATGATTACCGCTCAGCCCCGGACGTCGTCCAGACAAGCGATTCCCGGCAGCGTTCCCTGCTCGATGAATTCGAGCGTGGCACCGCCGCCGGTGCTAATATGGCTGACGCCGCCGTCAGTCACGTTTCTTGCGCTAAGCGCCGCCACCGAATCGCCGCCACCAACCACGGTTCTCCTATTCCCGGAGCCCGTCAAGGCGACGAGCTTGTCGATGATGGCGTTCGTTCCCATTGCGAAGGCACGGGTCTCGAAAAGTCCGAGCGGCCCGTTCCACATGATCGTCTGGCACTGGTCGAGTTCGTGCTCGATGATCCGAATGGTCGTCGGCCCGATGTCCAGGCCGATGAGGTCGGGCGGCATTTTGTGAATGCGAGCAATCCCGGCGGCGCAGGTGTCACTCACCGACCGTCCGCACACGACGTCGACCGGCAAGATGAGCCGGACGCCAAGTTCCTTGGCGCGGGCCATGAGCTTCGTGCAGTACTCGAGGCGGTCGTTTTCGACAAGCGAGCGTCCGACCTCGAAGCCTTGCGCCTTGAGGAAGCTGAAGGCCATGGCACCGCCGATGATCATCACATCCGCCCGCTCCAGCAGCTTCTCCAGCACGGCCATCTTGGAGGAAACCTTCGAGCCACCAATGATGGTGGCAAACGGCCGAGTTGGATTTTCGAGGGTAGAGGAGAGAACGTTCACCTCTCGCTCGAGCAGGAAGCCGGCCAAAGCCGGACGAAGGAACTGCGTCAGTCCAGCGGTGCTGGCATGGGCGCGATGAGATACGCCGAAGGCATCATTCACGTAAATCTCACCCAAAAGCGCCAACCTTTGCGCGAAGCCGAGGTCGTTCGCTTCGTCTTCCTGGTGGAAACGCACGTTTTCGAGCAGGCAAACCTCGCCGGGCAGGACTTTGGCGACAGCCGCGTGAGCGACGTGCCCGACGCACTCGTTGGCGAATGATACGTTGATGCCCTTTCCCCGCAACAGGTCCGCGAGGTGGGCGGCGATCGGCTTCAAGCTGAGCTTCTCTTCGCGACCCTTGGGTCTGCCGAGATGCGAGATGAGAATGACGCGCGCGCCGCTGCCGGCCAGGTGTTCGATGGTTTCGAGCGACGCTCTGATGCGCGTATCGTCTGTGATCCTGCCGTCGGCATCCAGGGGTGTGTTGAAATCGACGCGCACCAGAACTCGCCGGCCCCGGAGCGCGCGATAGTCAACTTGGTGAAGACTTGCTTTCATGTGAACTCCGTTTCTTTTGAAAGTTGAGCTTAATCAAGTGCCTTAGTCACGCTGAGCCAGGTGTACTCGCAACAATGCCAGTCGCTGAGCCTCACGAAACTGCGTTGGGCAGGCTGTGAAACTCATTCAGGTAAAACTAACGACTCGATTGGCTGAGATCTCAGATATGTGACTACAAGGAACTTGCAAGCAACAACTAACAAAGTGGCCACACTGAGAGCCAAAAACATTTGTAAAAAGCGGGGCTTTACAACCGAAAATATTGGCGCAGATCGCCGCAGAACGAAGCGCGGTGGTAGGGTTCAGAATGTCTCACTGACTGTTAACGCTCGCATCAAAAGTAGAGACGTGGATCAAATCGTTACCCGGGACGGGACGCTTGCAGCTGATTTTGAGCCAATCTCCGCTTGATCTACTATATGGATAAATAAATCGGGTTTGAAACGGAGAGGGACAGGATGGCGCCCTCAAGGCGCATCCTGTCCCTCCTGACTGAACGGTTGATGCCCTTTCGGCTTACTCGATCAGACCCAGCTCCAGCGCGTCGTGAGCCGTATGGGCCCGGTCGCTGACCTCGAGCGCGTTGTCTGCCAGGCGAACGACGTGGCGGCCGTTGTTGTAACCCGCCCAGCGAGCCTTGACCCAGCGCTCCTGAACGTAAGCGGCTACCTGCATCCCCTGGCGGAACGGCCAGATTCCTTCCTTCTGCGCGATGTAGAGCGGCAGCAGGTGCAGAGTGAAGAGGTTGTCCGGTTGCCCGATCGAGACCTCATATTCGCCGGCGGCGATGCTGACGAAGTTGCCGAGGACCAGGCGATTGCCGGCCCAGGCCACTACGGCATCACCCGGTTGCAGCGTGCGAACGGCCAGGGCATTGCGGAAGAGGCTGGTTGCCTGGCGGGTGCTGGCGCGCGTCCACACGTCTTTTTCGGATTCGACCTGAGCGATGAGCTGGCCGCCGTGCTTGATGATGCGACCACGCAGGCCTTTGAGCCACACCTGTCTGTAAACGATCTGTTCGGTCTGTACTGTCTTTGTCGACATGTTCTTTCTCCTGTCCGCTCTTTGGCGGAACGAACCTTGTTTCCCAGCTTCGCCAGAGCCTGACGCATTTTGTTAGGATGCGCCAACCGGCGACTGAAGCGCGCTTCAGCCGCCGGCGGGAGGGGATTTTATTTTCCGACCACGTTGCACCGGCAAGCTCAGGCGTTTCCGCCTGCGCTCAGCCCTGGCGTTCTTGCCATCCGGTATGGTCGGGGCTTCTCTTCAGGCTGGAACTTACTGGTTCTCCTCGCCGGTGATATCGGCCAGGAGTGACTCCGCCGTGACACCGCCGCTCAAGAGCGACTTGATGTCCAGGTTCAGGCGGAAATCGCCGGGCGTCCGGATGGGCGAGCGCTTACCGGAGGAGCCGGGCTTGCGCGTGCGCACCAGGACGACCTTATCCGGCTCGTCGCCGAACTTGATCTGGCCCGGGGTGGCGTCCAGGTTGACGATGTTGGCGAGCGCCTGAGCGGCCTCCACCGGATCGCTGTGCTCGAGGCGCAGCAACTCCATGAGCTGCAGATTGCCGCCCGAGGACAGAGATTCCAGCGTGGCTTCCACCTGGATCTGCTCGCCGTTGAGCACGAGGATGTGACCTTCGTGCAGCTCGCTGAGCCGGCTGCGGTTGCAGCTCACATAGGAGCCGCTCGGCAGACGGATGATGACGAGCGTCTTGTTGTTCGAGTCCATTAGCAGTACCTCGCTTTCTGAAGTGGTTTGATGAAGCGACCACAGCGCGCACTCAGCCTTGAGAGCGAGCCTTCCTCGTCGTTGTGAGAATGCCTGAGCAACAACTACCACTCTGCTCGAACAGATGACTGTTAGTCTGAGAGTTGAGTGTGGTTGCTGGAGGGCTGCTTCTTATGACGAAAAGGAAAACGTGATCTGAGTTCACCTTAGGAAAAAGGTCATGAAATATGCAATTTGAGTGGGCTTTTATTTCAATTCATTGAACGTTCTTCTTGGCATCTATTGGCTGGATATCTCTCGCATAGCTAGCGCACTCTCTAAGCTCGCCATTAAAAGTTGCAAAGGGGCCGCATTTTATGCGGTCTAACCCTTGCTACTGAAACCTCAGAATATCAACATGTCTCTAAGTCCCCTTTTTCCACTCGTGAATTTTCAACTGCTGCTTTAGCTCGATTTGAGCAATCTACATGTGAAAAAGCTCCTTCGCTGTCAGTTCCTGGCGAAGCGGGCTAATAGGGGTCTGCACTTTCCTTTTCAACTTGAGCGCGCAAGCGCATTAGGAGCCAAGATGCTCAAAGTCATCGTCATCTCTTTGCCAAGCCGTCCTTCCTTCGAGGTTCCCATCACTTCGACGCCCGCATCAATCAGGCGCGAGGTGGCTCGACGCTACGGTCTGGTAATCAACCAAAAACCATTTGCCGATCGAACCTGGCCGATGCCGCACAGCTGGTACGCGGTCCAATCGTAAAGGCGGAAACGGAGCTTTTATGCAGAAACGCACATCAGTTTTTCTGGTGGCTTGTTTGGTGCTGATCGGGCTGGTTTTCACTCTGCCGCGGTTTGCCACCAAACACGATACCATCAACAACCAACCATTTCCAAAGCAACTGGCGAACCGTCTTGAACTGCGTGCCGGTGAGACAGTTCGCTCGGTTGAGCTGTACCCCGACCGGATCACGCCCAGGCACGCGGTCGCCACTAACAGCGACGGCACGCTCAGCGAGTATTGGTTTCGACCGGATGGAACGCTGAAGACCGCCCGCACCGAATTCGTCGATCCGACCTCGGGAAAGCGGAGTCTGAGGCGCTATGCCGAAATCGCAGCCGACGGTCGTACCTACATTCTCGACCTCGAGTATTACGCCGACGGCACAAGGGCCAAGGAGCTGCACCTCGTCGATCCCAGCACCCAGCACAAGCAGTACTTCTTTGCCAATGGCGCCGTCTTTCGCGATCAACTGATCAGCCGCGATGCTCGTGGCTGGAAGATGACTCAAGAAGACGTTTTCCGGGCGGACAAGACGCTTGCTTCCCGGTTGCGTCCTCTCGAGCACGACGGCTGGCTGCGGGACGATCTGGCGGCAAACGGCACGCTCATGCGCCACCAGCAACTCGATCCCTATCAGACCAAGTTCGTGGATTCGACGTTTTTCCCGGGCGGCGTCACAGTCTCCAGGTTGGTCGAGCAGGATAGTTACGGCACGAAAATCACTCTTTACCGTCCGGACGGAACGCTCGCCGAGCAGCGCGAGTGGGCAGCCGACGTGGACAAGAGCTCGATGACCGTCAAGACTTTCGATCGCTCCGGGAAGCCTCTCTTCACACAATACTGGGGAATTCGCGGCGACAAGTATTTCCTTGCTTCGCTGAAAGAGTTCCGCCCTGATGGAAGCGACGATCGCATGCTTTATTTTGCTGAGGATGGTAAAACGGTTTCGATGGAGATCGTCTACGACCCGGTCAGCAAGGGCGCTTTCGTCCGCAACAAGTACCGGGCCGACGGCACCCTCGAAACGTCCGAGGAGATCCCGTCCGGCAAAAGCGATGGTGTTGTAACGCATTTTGGCGCGAGTGCGAACAAGAGAGCGCTGCTCTCCAGCGATCGCCTGGCGTTCAGACCGTACAAGGCACCGCCGCAACTGATCGAGTATTCGCCGCCTGAGGATTGACGTCCAGAGGCGGTTTCGATTGATTAGCAACCGCTAGAAGAGCGTGCTTCCGTCCAAGGAGCACGTTTCTAGCAACGGGCCCGGGAATGCTCGCCAGCGTCAGCCGGCCGCATTCCCGGCGTGTTTTACCGGCACCACTCGTGGTGCCAGAAAGCGAGGACGGAATAAGCTGGCGGCAGACTGCCAGCGTTCTGCTTACTAAAATGAGGAAATCAACTAAGGTGTTGCTTGGCGGCGCCGCAATAGCCAAGATCGCTTGGCTGTGCCTTTCTCCGCGCGTCGCCACTAAACTATATCACTCGAAATTGTTCCGCAACGATCAGGGTCAGGGACCTGAAGTTCTGCTCGACGCCTTCAACGACGTCCAGAATTATCGGGTTGCCGTAAAGACGGTCGACGGGACGAAACTGCGCGGCTGGTATTTCAAGCATCCGACCGCGTCCAAAGTATGGCTGTTCTTTATGGGGAGAGCCAGCGACATTCCGAAGAACCTCGGCTATGTCCGCATGCTGCTTGAAGCTGGAGCCTCGGTGTTCATCTTCGAATATCGCGGTTTTGGAAAGTCGCCCGGAAAGCCAAGCATCGTCGGAGTCTGTCAGGACGCACTGGCAGCCTACGATTGCCTGGTCGAGGAATTCGGCTACAACGGCAACCAGATCGTTTTCTACGGAACATCACTGGGTGCCGCCATCGCCGCTCACGTCTCGACCGTTCGCTCCTATGCCGGCAGAGTCCTGCAGTCCGGCTTCGCGTCTCTGGAGAGCATTGGAAAAGAGATGTTGGGATTGCTCAAAGTCTACCCGACGCTTCTCTTCCCGCGCCCGCTACTGGACACGATCAACATCGTCAGGAAAAACGATAAACCGCTTTTGATTATGCATGGCAAGCATGATGATGTCATTCCGGTTTCACATTCGCACCGGATTTTCGCTGCCGCTGCCGAACCTAAGCGACTTGTCGTTCTGGACCATTCCGCTCACAAGGGCATCGACCTCACCGACCGGGCACCAGTGGTGGAGGCACTGACACGTTTCCTCCATGAGCTCGATTAATCGGGGAACGAAGGTACTGATCCTGGCTCTTTCAAGAGCCCAGCAAGTATCTTCGTTCCTCCTCGCAGAGCTACTATAGAAAGTCACAGAACGGGTTCGGGCACCAGGCAAGTCAAACACCTCGCTTGGTCAGACACCGCGCTTGACCTTCTTGGCCATGTATATATCAGGCTTCCCCTCGCCGTTTGCATCGGGTAAAACGCCGACGACAACAAAGCCAAGTTTTTGATAGAACCGGAATGGATGTGCGCATCCATCTCTCAAGGCAATGTTCCGTGCTTTATTCAAAACGTCGGGGTATAGATTGCAAGCAGATAGATTGGTGCTGTCGTTTTCATCATCCGTTCCCAGCCAGATCGTCTGCGCTCCTCGCTGGGCAACCAGGCGCTCGAAGTCTTCTACAAGCGCTTTGCCGATGCCGCGACCCTGGGTGTTTTTTTTCACGACCAGAGGATCGAGCTCGTACACATGACCGCTGTATTGGCGAATGCCAGCCACCCAGCCAAGAACGCTGTCATCATCGTCGAGGGCGACTCGGCTGATCTCGTGATCGTCAAATGAACTGATCACTTTCTTCTCTGCATCTTCCAGACATTCATAATCCGGACACTGACCGTGAAAGCTTTCTTTGAGCAGGAGGGCAATTTGTCTGATCCTGTCCGTTTGGTTGTTTTTCAGATCGACTATGCGCATTCGATTTTGTCCTTGCGTCGCTTCGTTTATTTTAGAGCCTGGAGCCCCGAACATCGCTTAGGGTCTGACCCATATTTTGTCCGGGTCCGGGCCGGCTTTGGGGTGGTACCGATCGTGGTGGCATCAGCGTGCCAGCGGACGGCATCAAAAGGTGCCACCTTATTGAGCGTCACAAAAGCACCAGTCCCTGTTTCGCTATCGGCTTGGCGTGAGGTGAGCGAGCCTGCGTGCGCCTTTGTTTTTGTTAAGGTGGAGTGGCTTTTGCCCGAATGCGAAACGGAAAAAGTGCTTGAAAAGCTATCTGTGTCCGAGGCTGCGAAGCTCGCAAAGCAAGTGTGAAGAGGCTTTACGACTGATGTAAAGCATGGCTTCACATATATGGCATCCAGGATATTTAGAGAGTCGCTTGACATCAAACTCACTGGATTCAAAAGCTTACAGGGCTCATTCACACTGCTTGATCAGCCTAATTCCTCTGGTAAACAGCCAGCGAATCCTGACGACGGCGATGGAAAACATCCCTGCACCCCTCTTGTCGGTGCGGAGATGCCTTGCGACACCCAGCAAACAAGCTGGTTTTAATAACCCCAGACAAGGAAGGAGCTCAAATGTGATTCTCCTCATCTTCATAGCCGGCTTGTTGACCCTCGCGGTTGGCTTGCTGGCGAAATGGTACCTGGACGGGCATCTGCACGGCGTGGAGCATGACCTGTATGCTATCGATAACCGCGAACTGGCGGTGACGACCTGCATCATGTGCTTCCTCGTTCTGCCTCTGACCGGCTGGGTGGGCAAGGAGGTCGCCGTCTCGAACCAGGTGAGCTTCTACGAGAGCTGGAACGGTTGGGAGACCGCCGCCCAGAAGCTCGTGACCACCTGCTATGAGGACGGTTCGTGCGCGCATCACTATGACTGTGATCCGTACGAATGCGGTGAGTGGGTGACGGACTACGACGACAAGGGCAAGCCGGTCGGCAAGCACTACGAGTCGAGGACGTGCTACCACTCATGCCCTTACTGCACGGAGGAATGGACCTTCGTCGTCAAGTCGACGGTGGGTGATTTCACCATCGCCGCCAACAACCTGCCGACCGATCCCGACAGCCACCGCTGGCGGTGGTCGCATTCCGTGCCGTCCTATCTGCCCTCGGGAGTGCCCGACTTCTGGTGGGCGGTGAAACAGCGTTTGGATGCCGGCAATCCGGGTCCGGTTACCGTGCGCAAGTCGTACGATAACTTCATCCTGGCCAGCCAGAAGACGAACCTGCACAAGTTCTCGGGCGACATCGACGGCTACCTGAAGGCAGGTTTGCTGCCCGCTCTCGTGCGGGAAGCCAATCTGTACGCCAGACCCGCCGACGTCAGGAACAGCGGCGATCAGTATGCCGCTTACATGCTCAACCGTGTCTACCAGGTTGGGGTCAAAGTCCCGGGCGACTGGGACGAGGCAATCAACCGTTTCAATGCCGAGTTCGGCACGCAGTTGCAGGGCGACCTGCACATCGTGATCGTCGACGCGAACAAGGTGCTCAACCCCGACAACTACATGGGTGCGCTCCTTGCCTATTGGGAGGGTTCGACTTTCAAGAAGGAGGCTCTCTCGAAAAACGCAGTCGTCATCGTTCTCGGCACCAGAGACGGCAAGACGGTGGATTGGGCGCGCGCGGGAACCGGCATGCCGCTGGGGAACGAAGCGCTCGTCGTGCAACTGCAATTCGATCTGAAGGGTGCCAATCTCGATCCGGCAACGCTCCTGGGCTATCCAAAAGCCCGTGTCGTGTCCGAGTCGAAGGTCGACATCCAACCGGCGGGCAGTTTGCTCGAGAAGATCCTTTGGGGCCCGCACAAGTTCGCGCGGGTGCACATGAAGGGCAATGACGGCCAGAGCGGGTTCCTCTACCTGCAGAACGAGATCGAGCCCACTACCGGGCAGAAGATCGGGATTCTGTTCGTCATGTTCCTTTTGTCGTGCGGTGCCTGGGGCATCACCATAAGGTTCGGCCACGAGATCGGTCAACGACTCGGGCTCGGGTCCTTGTACAGGCGCTGACTTGACGCCTGCGCAGGGGAGTAACTCCTCAAGTTAACCTGTGGGGCAATGCCACCGCATCTGGTGCGTCCAGCGGGGCTTGCTCCTTGTGCAACTCAATCAGGAGATTCAACATGAAGTGGTTGATTGGACTTGGTATCGCGGCTGCGGTGCTGATCGGCGGTTTCCTCATGGTCAACGGCATCAATGCCACCGGTGTCCAGATGGAGAAGGGCCTGAACGCCCAATACCTCGACGACCAGAACGAGCTCTCGCAGTACAAGCAGAGCTTCTACGAGCAGACCGGCCTGGCCAACCTCAAGTCGCAGCAGATGGACACGATCCTCACCGACGCCATCAAGGGTCGCTACGACGGCACCAAGATGAGCCCGGGCACCGGCGGCTCGATGTTCTCGGCCATCAAGGAAGCCTACCCGAACATCGATCTGTCGACCTACGACCGGATCGCGGACTTCGTTCGGGCCGGTCGCGAGGCCTTCAAGAACAAGCAGAGCAAGATGCTCGACATGCTGCGCGCGTATGACACGTGGCGGCAGGAGAACTTGCTGCGCGCGTTCTTCATCAACACGTTCCTGCACTTCCCGTCCAACGGACTGGAGGCGCGGATCGGCACCAGCAAGGTGACCGGCCAGGCGGCGCTCGACCAGATGTGGACGATCGTCACCACCGGCGACACGCAGAAGGCCTTCCAGACCGGCACCGAGGACAAGACCGAGATCCCGGGCCTGAAGACCAAGCCGTAACTCGGCGAACCGACTCGATCCGGTTCAGTACGCGACGATCGAGATTCGCGCGGGCGGAGCGTCACCAGGCGCTCTGCCTCGCGATTTAGCCTGGCGCCCGGCGGCGGTCGCGGCTGTGATGCAGTTTCACTGCACACACTGCGCTGCCGTCGGGCGTTTCTTCCTTTTCGTTATTGACTCTTAAAACATATAGTACGAGGACAGTTCGTAAAAAGTCCAGCAAGCAAAATCGTATGACGTTCAGCAAACAATTCGCGGCAGAAAACGAGGGCGATTGGAAAGACCTGTTCTTCTTTCCAATCGCCCCCTGCACCATCACATCAGAGCTACTGCCTTGCCACGCTCGGAGCCAGCGTTACAGCACCGGAGTTTCGATGAGCTCCGAGCGATTGATCGTGCGCAGCAAATCCTCGGCGCGCTGCTTGAGCAGGTGCGCCTGGGCATCTTCGGGATGCACTGCGAGGCGGTCGCTGAGCACGTGGAAGAGGTGGTGGACCTTCTTCAACGACTTCGGTTGAATCTTGACGGTGGAGATGAATGCGGCTCTCTCGGCTGGTGTAGCCTCGATGAGCAGATATCTCCAGTTGATCAGGTCGGAGACCGTCAAGTCCTCGTCTTGCTGCGCCACTTTCAGCTCCGCCTGATGCGTGCGCGGCGAGAGGTAGGTGAGGAAGAGGATGTCCATCAGCGGGTGCACGATGGTGAAGTTCTTGCGCTGGTCCCAGTGATGCAGGACGTGGATGTCCTCGAGCCAGTGGAAGTAGTTGCTGTTCGCCCAGGGATGATTGATCTCGTGGAAGCGAGAGTGCGCCTTGTCAATCACGCACTTTGCCCACCAGCCAAGTCCGAGGATGAATGCAAGCGAACCGATGTTGAAGCCGTGCGTGAGTGTGAAAAGCGCACACACAGCCAGAGCCGGCACCACCCAGCTCCATCCCACTCCGTGCTCGGCTTGAGCGTAGGGACGCGCACGCCGATAGAAACGTCCGATTGGATAGATCACCATGTGGTGAATCCAGTGGAACTTCTGGTTGCGGCGCACCACCTGCGACTTGCGAGTGAAGAAGCCGACGTGCTGGAAGAAGCGATGGTAGGCATAGCCGAAGGACTCGACCATGAGAATGGCACGCAGCACCATCACGATGGGAACGCCGATGTAGGCGATAAGCCAGCTCGGAGCGCCCTGAGTGAGAAGCCAGGCAAAGAGCCAATTTGAAACCGGCTCGAACCACGCAAAGGCGATCAGCGCGGTGAGCCCGACCACGACGTAGAGAAAATACAGAGCCCGCAGAAGCAAAGGAGTCCGCGCTTTGAGAGCCGACTCGTAAAGAGCATTCGATCTGTCCTGGGCAGTGTTTGCCCGAGACAATGTGAGACACTTTTGCTGTGTCATGTTGTTCTTCTCCTGGCTTAAGAGCTAGGTATGTTTGCTCATAAGCCACTGCAAACGCCCGGGAACTGCGGCGTTTGACTTGGGTTGACCTCAGCTTGATAGACGACAGTGTCAATCAAGGCGATCAGGCCTTAGATTCTCGATTGGCACTAATGGTTGCAGAAACGGAAGTTGCTTTGAGTGAAGAGCAGAGAGCGTGAAGTGATGGTGTTTAAACTCTAACTAGAACGCTAAGCATCTTTCCAATAGCAGAGAGCTCATGAGCTTATAGCGTTTATGAGCGAGCTGCTAAGCTCTCCAGGGAAAACGGCTGCAATTCTTCACCACGAGTCAGTTTGAGCATTTTTGTGATCTTTCTCAGCCGCATAACAACGAATTGCGCAGCGCCGCTAGTTGTTCTCTTGGCAGGGAGCATTCGGGGAGCAGATCTTATGTGACCAGAATCAAAAGCTATAAGAGACACTCTTTTTAGGAATCAAGAAAAGAGGGTATGTATGATGCGAAAGCCCGCTTTTCTTAGCCTGTGGAGGGTTAAGCCACCTGAGTAGCGAACGAAAAGAGAAGAACTTCAACCGTCCGGATCCTGCCCAGAATAGTGATTCCGGCTCGTCTGACGGCGCTTTTTCCGTTCCGCCTGATAATTTGATCTTTGGTGAGGCTGAGGATGATTCACCATCAGCGGTATCAATTAAACCGATACCCGGCAAAGATGAACGAAAGACACCAGCTCCAGGGTGGTCATATTCGCAAAGACCGAGGCAATTGAAACGGCCGCCGCAATATCCCAGCCCGGATGCCCCCTCCCAAACGCCATCCAATCAGGCTCCGCCCCTTCCATCGCCCTCCACGCCGGCCGTAAGGCCTGTGAAAGGCGCACCGCCGCCGCCACCACCCCCGCCATCAGCCAAACCCAGCTCTACCGGTAGCACAGCTGGAGCAGCCCCGCTTCCACCTCCGCCCTCCGGCGGAGATCTCGCTGAATTGCTTGGGATGGTTCCCGGCAAGGCGGGTCCACCTCCTCCGGGGTTTGAAGCACCTCGACCACCGCTGGGACTGGGAACGCAACCGCTCAGCCCTTTCAAGACGCCGCCTTCGCCGCCGCCTGGGCTGACGCCGCCTGCGCCGACGCCGCCTGGACCGCCTGCTGGACCGCCTCTTGAATCAATCATCCCAGATGTTTCAAGTGAGCAGAAGGACGGGACCTGGGATCTGCTCGAGACCTCGGAATGGGAACTCGATGAAGGCGAAGAGCAAGAAGAGCCTGCCATTGATCAAGAATCTGCTCGCGCCACTGCATATGGTGGCGCGCCCGAAGTGCCACCGCTGCCCTCGGCGCCATCTCCTTCACCCGCACCATCGCCATCACCATCACCATCACCCTCACCCTCTCCCTCTCCCTCACCCACACCCTCTCCACATTCAGCACCATCAGTGTCTCCTCATCCGTCGTACGCGCCGTCGCCATCGGCGCCTCATCAGCAAGGCAGCTCACAACCGCCTTCGACATCGCCCTGGCTGAGCGCAACGATGGGAGTTCCTCCGCCAGCATCGTCCGCACAGACATCCGCCTCATCACCAATTTCCTGGCCGCCGACTGCACAGCCAATGGATGCTTTGCCTGGAGAGGCAAATGCAACCTCAGCGCCAACCCCACCCGGCTCGACGCCAGCGCCACCCGCCTCGGCACCAGCGCCTCAAACTCCAGCAAGTTCAGGACCGGCCCCATCAGCAGCCAATGGTCCGCCAAACAACCGCGCAAACGTCGATAATGCCTGGACGCGTGCCACCGGTAGTGGTGGCACAGAATCTTCTACCGATTATCCGCGGTTGAAATCATTCGGACAATTTAAGGGCAAGAAGGGCTCAGCGACCACCGGCAAAGGCAATACGGCAACAGGAAATGCCGTGCAGTCACCGGGCAAAGGTACCGGCTCCCAATATTTTACCGTGATTGGAGAGAAGGACGTCGGGCAAACGCCTGTCCCTCAAGTATCGCCTGGATCCCAGCCGCCTTCCTCGCAACCTCCTCAGGCAGCGGCAGATGTTGCATCGCCCGCGCCGTCCGAAGCGCCACCAGGGGCGGTGCAGAAACGACAGGGCTACCTTGACTGGAGTACACCCGAGGATGACTCTTCCGAGCAGCCTGCCAGCACTCCTGCCTCACAAGCAGCCCTGACCGTTCCCGGCAACGTTCCCGAGGCAACCGGCAAACCCTTTGCAGAAGCCCCGCCTCCTTTTAGACTGCAGCCGGAGCCCTCAATGGCTGGAGATAACGAGGAAGACGAGGATATCTCGCTCGATATACAGGCAGGCTTTATGACGGCTGAGCCGGAGGTAAAGCCCACCGAGGCGCCGCCGCTTCCGCCGCCCGCCGCGGAGACGGAGAGCGCCAGGGCGAATTCCTGGCAAGGTGATGGCTCAGCGTTCATCGGCACCGGATTTTCGACTGTTTCCACGCCGATCGAATCGCCGTTCACACCGGCATCTCCACCGCCATCTCCACCGCCAGGCAAAGCAGAGGCTCAAATTGAGACCTTGGTTGACAAAAACGCGGACAACAAGCACTTCCGCGAAGCTTGTTTGGCCTTTAGCACTGCCGAGTCGGCGCTCGAGAACGACAATTTCAAGGTGGCATTGCCGCTCCTGGAAAAAGCGCATCGCTTGTTCATCAAGGGCGGAGCGCGGCACAGACCGGAGTTCGGCTTGTGCCTTCAGCGCCTTGCCGATTCTTTATTTCACGAGAATCAAGATAAAGAGGCTCTAGATCGCTACCAGGATTTTCTCGACTGGGATCAAAGGCGAGACCCGGCGCCGAATGCCGGCAGAATAGTGGTCTTGTTGAAGCTGGCAAAAACCTATCAGCGCTTGGAAGAATACGATGAGGCGGAGGCGACATTCGACAGAGCGGTGACCAACGTCAATCAAGCTCTCGCCGTTACTCACCCCTTGTTTTCGGTTGTCTATAATACCTACATCGCCTTTCTCTCGTTGCTGGATACACAGCCCGACAAGCTCGAGCGCATCAAGCGTGAGCTCGCGGACAAGTTGATGACCGCATCATCTACGGTGGCAATCCCGGATGACCTCAAGCAAGAATTGAGTGCCTGGACTGAGCCCGAGGCGATGAAGAGGCGCTCCGAGCGCCAGAGACAATTGCGTTTGACTAAGCAGATGTTTCAGAACGAGAAGAGCGAAACCGAGATGATGGTCGGAAGATTCAAGCATGCCGGCGGCTTCAAATCTTTGCTTGGAACGCTCGTGGCCGTTCTCCTGGTCGGCAGCTTTGGTGTGCTTGTTTTCTGTTGTGCGCAATTGTTCGAGAAGCAGGGCACCACTAGTGGTGCAACTATCGACAATCGCCTGGCGCAGTATGTAGACAAGCAATTTGCCTCGGCTGACGGCCTGCGAAAGATGGTGCTCACTTCCGATGGTTCTGCCAACCTGACGTTCGGTGATCAGAATCTCGTCATGCCTGTGAAAGTAGGTCCGCCTAAGCAAGGGATTTACGAGGATTTGCAGCATCTGCTCGGCAACAAGAGCGATTATATTCTCGAGCAGAGTAAAGATTGCTTCAAAGAATCTGATGAAACGGTTCTCTACGCTCCAGATGCCAGAGAGATGAAGATCGTCGAGGTCATGAAGCAGGTTGCCGAGCTGGCAAATTTCTATTACTCCCGCAATCAGCGCTACCCGAAGAAACGAAGCGACATGACCGAGATGAGCCCGGAGATTACCATTGATAATCCGCTCGGCGGACAAAAGCCGCAGGTAAAAACGTTCGAGTATGACAAAGAAGACGGCGACGTCGCTTTCTCTGAAACTTTGGCAAAATACGCCGCCGGCAAGCCCTTCTTCGAGCCTGACGGTAAGCCGGGCATTCCGCCTGGTTTGGTTGAATGTCTTTCTGTTGTTCCATTTGACGCCAGCGGCAACGATGATTGTCGGGCATTCTTGTTGCGCGCCTATGACAGCAACGGGCGATTCATCACCTCTGGTGTGCCGGGAAGGTGTTTCGTTCTTGCCTTCAAGAACGGCGTTCAAGCCAGCACAAGCAAGCCGGAGGAGTTGAAGGTTCCCATCCAGAACCAGGCAAAGACAACCGTTTACCTCAATCTGATCAGATAACGGCTGGGCAATCTCAGCGCCTACTGATGCTGGTTGGTTTCATTGCGCTAACTGTTTCATGTTTTACTCAAGCTTTTCTTGACATGACTAAGAGTCCTTTGCTGATCAGCGACTCGAAGGTTCTATTAAGCCTGCTACTCTAAAATATTTCAGATTTGATGATGCTTCGTCCCTTGGTTCGCATCAAGTCAGTCCGTTACGCTTCATAAGCCCCTGATTCCCAATTCAATTTCCGCTTCAGTATCACTTCACCCACTTCCATTGCTGCAAATCATTTGTGCCTCGGCTGCCTCTCGGCTGTCCGGGCACGACGCGTAAAGTGACGTTCCCGACGAACGTCAAGGACACGCTCATGGAAACCCTTAACCCGCGCGCTCAGGGCATTTTAGCGCGCCTCTGGAACACGCTTGTAAAACCTACTGTCAGACTCGAGCCCAACTTCCCCTGGCGGCTCGGCAAGTCGATGAAAACGTACGGTGTGGCGCTGATCTACTACTTCCTCGGATCTTTCGCCTCGGCGTTTCTCGTCATGGCAGGCGTCTTCCTTCTGGCTCTGCACAATCCCGATTTTGCACGAGCGGCTCTGGAAAAATACATGGCACCATTCATGGTGGCGGTAACCGTCATCAGCTTCCTGTCCGGATTCGGTCTGGAGCTCTGGTATCTCAACCGAGCATTGCAGAAAGACAAGCTGAGCCTCCGAAAACTGTGCGGGTTGAACCTGGACAGCCTGGGCGGCAGCATCTGGGCAGCAATCTGGCGAGGATTCCTCACCTGGGGCTTTATCGTTGTAGCCGACCGCCTCGTGCAGCTCATTCCAATGCCGGCGGCACACGACCCGGCAGCGGAATTCTTGCAATCGCTGGCGGGCTGGCCCCTCTATGTGATGGTACTACTGGTGGTGAGCGGGGTCATCTTCGAGGAGATCATTTTTCGTGGTTTCCTCTTCAACATGATCCGCTCCAGCTTGTGGAAAACCGGCGCCTCCGGGAACTTCCGCGCTGACGTGATTGCCATCGCAGTCAGTGCCTCGGCTTTCGCCTTGATGCACTTCAACCTGAGCGGCTTCCTGTCCTACTTCGTGGCAGGAGCGATTCTGGCTGAGTCGTACAGGCGTTCGGGAAGCCTCTATGTGCCGATAATGGCGCATTTCCTCAACAACCTGACTGCGGTGATCATCGTTTTACACGCGATGATGAGCTGAAAGGGATATTCAGCGACTCTTGCGTGGAACGGCCAGTGCCTGGACGTCAAATCCGTTGATAGTCGTCGGAGAAGCGTTCGATGTCTTCCTCGGGAAATCCGTCGCCTGTCTGGACTTCGATGATTTCCACCGGTTCGTTTCCCTGGCAGGCTATACGGTGCTTGACGCCCCGTTTCACGAAGACGTGCTCGCCATAGCCCAGCTCGCGGTTGACGCCATCCAGCGTTATCAACGCCCTGCCGCGCACCACTACCCAGTGTTCATCGCGCAGCTTGTGGCTCTGGTAGCTCAGGCGCTGTCCAGGATTGACTATCAAACGTTTCACTTTCGTGTGGGGCTGATCGTCAAGGATGATGAAACAGCCCCATGGCCGTTCTTCTCGGTACTGCGCTACAGCATTGTCGCCTTTGACTTGGCTCGGTGATGAATTGTCTTTGCTAGCCATGGTCGATACCGGAAGAAACGCCCAAACGCCCTAATCGTAACACCTTTGCTCTTTGTTTGTTCAACCTGGCAACAGGTTGAGCGAGGTCTTTGTTGCATTTGCCGGAACTTACAAACGCAGAAACTGCGTTGGAGGATGAGTATGAACGATCAACGCTCGCGCATGCTGATCTCGTTCGCGATCAGTGTTGCTTTTTGGTACATGTTCAGCCAGTCGCTCGAACTGGCTGTCGGCATGTTACTGCTTGTTTTCGTGCATGAGATGGGCCACTTTGTCGCGGCCCGGCTCCTTGGACTGCGCGTCAGTCTGCCGACCTTCAGCCCCATGGGCGGAGCGGTGCAGATTCAGTCAGCCGCGAATGTTTCGCAGGAAGCTTTCGTAGCCATGGCTGGTCCGCTTGTCGGTGGCTTAGTAAGCATCGCCCTGATGCTCCTGGCGCCGGTCCTGGCATCGAACCAGCTCATGACCCTGGGCTATTGGGGAGTGGTCATCAACCTGCTCAATCTCGTGCCGCTCGAGCCTCTGGATGGCGGAAAGATTTCGCTTGCCATCGACCGGCGCCTCTGGGTCCTGGGCGTGCCGCTCTTCTTGTACTTCCTGTACAAGATCGGCTTGGACGGATTCAATCTGTTCATCGGCGCCTTCGTCCTCTTTGAGGCGTGGAACATGATTCAGTTGCGCGCTCAGCAAGCCCGCCTCGCGCCCTCGTTCTTCAGGGTCAGCCCGGGAGGCCGCGCGCTCAACATCGTTGCCTATCTGGCTCTGGCTGGGTTGCTTACCTGGGCGGCGCTCAATCCAGTGAGCCTGCTCGCCCTTAGTGTTCGGCTCGGGCTGTAAACGGTGTTTGTCGTGGGATCGGCTGCACATGCCGGTCCCACGACTCCACCCCGTCCTTTTCATGCCGGGATTTCCCTTCTTACGCCCGGAGTGCTATCTGGCATAGTAGAACTGCGTTTCAATGCAAATGGTACTAAATGTGGTGCGAACTGGCAATCGGTGGAGAGCCGGAGTCTTACGTTCCGGCTCTCACCATGCTTGCCTCTG
>JAJPJO010000495.1 GCA_021324135.1 Pseudomonadota bacterium | reverse complement strand
GAGCGAAACGGCACAAGCGACCATCGATCGCCCGCTTGAAAATCCGTTTGCTTATGTGAGCGACCAGCTTCAGATGCTCAAGACGAAGTTCAGCGATCCTTATTGCCTGTACAGCCACACGGTTTGCCCGGACGGCAGGACGATAGAGGTTTTCACCGATCGCGAGCAGACGACTTTGACGAAAACGCACGAATCGAGCGGCGCTTTTTCGATGGTCTTGCGCGATAAGTATCGCCGCAATCTGCTCGAACACAATACCTTCGCCGACGGCAGCTGGTGCTTTTGCAAAATAAGCTACGATGACTTCACCGGTCGCATCCGGCCGTTTGCATCCGAGCGCCTCACCATCCATTCCGACGGCACTATGCAAAATCGTCGCCTGACGCCCATGGGACGGGAAGACTCAAACTCCGTTTTTCAATAGATCAATCAAGAAGCTTAGTGGATCGAATGCTGTAAGATTATCGGATGGTTGAGGAACCGATAATTATGACAACATCTTCTGCGAGCCTGAGAGTGAATGCCACTGAGATCACGCTGGTGCGCGGCGATATCACCAGACAAGAAGTGGATGCGATCGTTAATGCCGCCAATTCGGGCTTGATGGGCGGGGGCGGCGTCGACGGCGCCATCCACCGCGCCGGCGGTCCGGCCATTCTCGAGGAATGCAAGGGTATTCGGGAGCAGCAGGGCAAATGCCCGTCCGGAGAAGCTGTAATCACAGGTGGTGGCAAGTTGAAAGCCCGATTTGTCGTTCACGCTGTCGGTCCCATATGGCGAGGCGGGTCCGGCAATGAAGATGAGACGCTAGCTAGCGCATATCGCCGCAGCCTGACCATTGCCAGCGAAAGTGGCGCGAAAACGCTCGCTTTTCCATCCATTTCAACTGGTGCCTATGGATTTCCCGTCGATCGAGCCGCCAAAATAGCCGTGGACACGGCTCACCGGTTTTGCCTCGAATCCACCAGTTTGAGCGAGATTCGCTTCGTTCTTTTCGACGAACACACTTATAACTGTTTCAAATCGGCACTTGAGCGCGTAAGAAACCCGGCTTAGCGGGCACAACCTTTGTAAGCGTCAAGATATCGGGTGCTGAGGACGGATCCAAGTAGAGCAATATTGATATAGTATCGATTCAGAAGGACCCGAAAGGAGCGGCAGGGTCGAGTGCCATCAATTTTCCGCAAATTTTCCAACAGCGCCAGGCTTGGTGATTTATTGGTTCAAGCCGGCATATTGACGCCCGGTCAGCTGCAGGAAGTGGTCAGGAACTCGCGCTCCAAGAAATTGCAGATGGGTCAGGTTCTGGTCATGTCCGGGCTTTTGACCCAGAAAGATCTGCAAATCGTCCTGGAAGCACAATCGATGCTGCGCGACCGCATGATTGATTTGAACATGGCTGTGCAGTGCATCAAGGTGGCTCGCAAGCTCGGCTCGAACTTTTCCGATGCGCTCGAGGATTACGACCAGGCAGCGGCACAGAGGGCGCGCACCGGCAAGCTGGGCGAGCTCTTCATCGAGGCTGGAATTATCAGCCAGGAAGATTTATCAGAAGCAATGGAGCGCAGCGTCAACACAGGCATGCCGCTCGGTCGCATGCTCGTTTTAAACAAAGTCATCAATGCCGAGGTTTTGCAAAAAGGGCTTGATGTGCAGCTTCGTTTGCGCGACGAAGTGGTCAGCCGCGAAGAGGCGCTCATCGAGTTGCGCCGCATTGCCGGTCTATCAGAAGAGCTGGAGCCGAACAAACAACCGGAGGAAAAGAAACAGCCGGTAGTGCGATTGGGCGAGCTCCTGGTTATGGCCGGCATTCTCAATGAAACAGACGTTATGGACGCCCTCGAGTGGGGGCTGGCTAATCAGCAGCCTATCGGTAATGTCCTCGTTTCCCAGGAGTTGATCTCGAAGGAATTGCTCGATGCCGCTTTGTTTTTCCAAACGGCGGTCAGGGAAGGCAAAATCGATGCCATGAAGGCATGTGAATGCCTGTCGGAAGTTTTCTCCACCGGCGTCACCATGGAAGAGGCGCTTGCCGACGCCGTTCCCACGAAACCACCTGTGGCTCCCAAGGAAGCACCTATCTCATACGAGCAACTGATCACCAGCGCCCGGGTGGTCAGCGAAGAAGATATCGACAAAGCTTTCGACAGAGAAAATCATACCGCCGCTTTCATAGGCAAAGTGCTTGTCCTCTGCGGTGCTCTGGATGTTCCCACCCTGCAGTCGACATTACGCTGCTATCAAATGATCGCCAAAGGATATCTATCGGCCGACGATGCCATTGCCGCTCTCGACTATTGCTTGCATCACGATCCGGGAGCCCCGATAAGCTTCGAGCAAGCTCTGCGCGACTTGCAGTGGACCCCGGAAACCGGCTTGAGACTGCGCGGCGAGCGCGCCACCGCCAGTGGTACCGACATCGCCGCCCTGGTCGATCAGACGGCAGAGACCAGCGCCGAGCCCGCCAGCAAGCCGATCGCAGACAAGGCCGCCAGACCGGCGGCTAATGCCGATGAAAAGAGCGAAGCTGAAGAAGCGGAAGCGACAGCAGCGGCAGCGAAGCCGGAACCGCAGCCGGAGCCAGCCGCGCCCGATAAAGAAGAGACGGCCAAATCGGAAAAACAAGCTGAGAAAGCCGAGCCGACCGCCGGCAGTGAAGCAGAGTCTCCAGATGAGAAAGATGATGAGGCGATTGCCGAGCCGGAGCCCGAAAAGCCGGCAGCGATAAAACGCGGAGCTGGCGGGCTTTTCGATGATGACGACACAGATGATTTTGAAAAGGATGAGGAAACCGAGAGCTCGGAAACCACAGCCGAACTTGCCACCGCCGAGAGTGCCAGGGCAGAAGCCCGTGACGCCGCCGCTGCCATCAAAAAAGAGCTTGAGAAAGCCGGTGATGCAGAGTCGGAGTCTGAAAAAGAGCCCGTGGAGGCTAAGGCGTTCAGTCTCAAAGAGCTCGTGAGCGGGCTTGAGCCAGGCGCAGAAGTTCAAAGCCCTTCGAGTAAAAACAAGACGAAAGCAGAAGCAGCACCCGAGCCGGCCGAGAGCGCGAAAGCACCTGCCGAGAAAGGCGGCGGCAATGCCGAGAAGATAGAAGGCAAGCAAGCAGCAGAGGTGGAAGGCAAAGACGATGAGAATCTTGCCGCCGCCCTCCGATCGCTCTATGACGATTCTGGATTCAGCCCGGAGAGCCAGGCTAAGCCCAAGGACAACGGTTCGAAAGCTGAAGGCGCCGCCGCCGAACCCGGCGCTGAGGAGAACTCGGCAGGCGGCTTGAAGAAACTTTTGAAAGGGCTGATCGCCACGCCAAAAGAGTCCGGCGAGAATGCCGAGCCGCCCAAGGACAAGGTCGCATCAGCCGCCACCAAAGCGGAGCCGCCCAAAGAGGCTGCGGAGCAAGCTCCCCAACAGCCGGCCGCCAAGAAGACGGAGCCTCCGGAGAGCAAGAAAAAAGAGATTGAAGAAATCGAGAACATCGCCGGAATGTCAGCCGAAGATCTTCTCGTCGAGATCATGAAGACCGCTTCCAATCCTGAGTTGAGCACTAAGCGGGCTGGGCGTTTCTCTGAAACCATTCTGCCTGAGGATGCAAAAGCCAGACAGTTAGCGAAATTGCTGGGTAAAGAGTCGTCGAAGGAATTGGCTGAGAAGCTTTCATTTGAAAAACAAGATGAGGACGCCGACGCCCTCGACACCGCTTTTGGTCGACTGGCGGAGACATACTTCGAGCAAGGCAACTACAAAGAGGCGCAGGTGATTTACGAGCGCATGCTCGTCCACCGGCTCAACGAGCTTGGTCCTGAGAATCCTCTGCTTGTCGAGGACTACAATAATCTTGCCATGACGCTTTGCGTGCAGGGGCGATTCGACAAAGCGGAGCCATTCATGAAGCGTGCCGTCTTCCTCTACGAACAGGGAGACACGGCCAACGCCGTAGAGCATGCTGATTATCTTCACTCTCTGGGAACAATAGAGTACAAATTGGAGAAGTACAAAGAAGCCGAGGAACTGATGCTACGGGTGGTGCAGCTGCGGCGCGAGAACCTGCCTGAGGATCATGAAGATATGGGCAGAGCCCTGGGCGACTACGCCAAAGTCTTGAAGAAGATGGGCAAGACCGAAACGGCAGAGACCATATACAAGAAAGCGCGAGAGATACTGGCGAAGCAGAATCAGTGATTCCTGACCAGTCGGGTTTGCGCCACGCCTACGCGGCAGTCAGCGGCGCCGTAATAGACAAGATAGCGGTCACCGTCCTTTACCAGACCTTCGACAAACACCACATTTGGTGCCTGATAGATCTTGTCGGAAACCACTTTCTTCTCCCAATCCTTCTCCGGCTCGAATATGGGATGGGCTGAGCGAGCCAGGAGCTTGCCTGGGTTGTTCTTGTCGAAAAGAGCCCAGCCGGTACGATAAGCGAGCTTGTCATCGGCGCCGTTATAGAGCAGAAGGATACCGTCATCTGTAATGAGAGGGGCAGGACCGGGCTCGACAACCTTCGAATCCCAGCTGCCGACGCGGCGCGGCAGCACCGGTCTTTGTGTGGCATCCTTCCAGTTTATGCCATCGGAAGAATTAGCCAGCCCCATTTGATCCGCACCATCAGCGGTGCCCAAATAATACATCCAAAATTTGCCTGCGATCTTTTCCGGAACTATTGCGCCGGACTTGGTCCACTTCGTGTTCCAGGCTCCCTTGTTTGCCGGCATCAAAATGCCGATCCGGTGCCAGTTGCGAAGATCGGACGAGCGATACAAGGCCAGTTGCGCATCTTTATTGTAAGCGGTGGCCGTCAAATCCCAGGTGCCCGGCTCGATGATGCTCGGGCATAGACGGGGGTCCTCGACTCCCATGCGCTCGTCTTCCTGCTCCGGCGATAATATCGGTTTGTCCTCAGGAGTGAAGTGAACGCCGTCCTTGCTTTCGGCATACCCAACACGCGAGACGCCCGCCTCATCCTGACCGCGATAAAGCATTATGAACTTGTCTGACTTGTCCCGAACGACAGTCGGATTGAATGCCCCGATCGAATCGAACTTACCGGGGCGAGGCTTGAGCGCCGGCTCCTCCGAGAGACGTTTGAAATTCTCGAAGACTTGAATAGCGTGCCTCTCTTCCTGCCGGGAATCAGCTTTGCTTGATAGGGTGGTTGCCGCGGCAACCAGGACGACTGCCATTACGATTGATTTAAAAGTCTTTGCCAAGATTTGCCGCAAACCCGTTTTCCATCAGGAGCCTGAACGTTGGCAATTATACGCTAAAATGTACGCCACCTTGGTGCCCCGATGCATCGCAAAGAGTCAACAGCCGTTTATGCCGTTTCAATCCAAAATTTGATCAAAAGAATATGACAATCTGGGGAATTGACGTATCGCATCACCAGGGCAGCATTGACTGGGCGCAGGTAAAGCAGAGCGGCTGCTCATTTGCCTTCATCAAGGCGACCGAGGGCGCCACATTCATCGACAAGTTGTTTCAGCACAATCATCAATGTGCTAAGGAAAACGGTCTGCTCGTCGGCGCGTATCATTTCCTGAGGAGCAGCTCGACCATCGAAGCGCAGCTCGAAAATTTCCGCAATGTAACTGCCGGTTGCTACCCCGGAGATCTGCCGCCGGCTCTCGACATTGAGTTGCCGAAGCAGTGGAGCGAACTGAAGGCAAGTGAGTGTGTTGACCTGGCTATGCAATTTTTGCAGGGTATTGAGGAGCTTCTGGCGCCGTTGGCGAGCAAAACCGCGGGTAAGCCGTTGCCGTTCATTTACTTGAGTCCAAATTTCGCCGATCAGATTTTGAAAAATGATCCGCGGTTGGAACGATATCCGCTCTGGCTGGCGCATTACACCACCGCTGCGCAACCAAGAACACCTCAACCCTGGAGTGAATGGAAGTTCTGGCAGCACAGCAATGAAGGTCGCGTTAGTGGTATCGCGGGTAATGTCGACTTGAATCGCTTCTCGGGCAATCAGGAGGAGCTGCGGTCTTTGTGCGTGCCCCAGATCTGATCGTCGCGGCGCGGATCTGATCGGCGCGCCTCAGATCTGATGGAGAAAAACGATTTTTACTTGCGCTTCACTCGATATCGGTCAGCAAGATCCTCAATCAAGTAGCCGCCTTCCTGAACTTGCTTGCGAAGACGATCGGACTCCGCGAAATTGCGGGCTAGCTTTGCTTGCCAGCGTGCTTCTGCCAGGCGCATGATATGCTCGGGAATCACTTCATCCTCAATGTGATAGCTTTCCAGTCCAAAGCCGAATCCCTGATCGAATTTAAGCAGCGTCGCTTTTTTCGCACCTGCACTCAGATCGCTTTTCAATACATCCCAGGCCAGCGCCAGCGCGCGCGGGAAATTGAGATCATCATTCAGCTCAGCCATGAAACGATCAACATAAGTGGGATCGGCTGCACCTGGCTCACCAAGGGAGTTTACCTGGCTTCGCAAGCGGTTGAGCGCTGTTTGCGCCGCCAGGAGCGCGTCGAAATTGAAGCTGAGCTGGCTGCGATAGTGCCCCGTAAGGCAGAGATAGCGATAGTCCAGCGGATCGTATCCTTTGTCGCACAACAGTTGCAGCCGCAAGAATTCTCCCTTCGACTTAGCCATTTTTTCTCCTGACTGCAGCAGAAAAAATCCATGCAACCAAAAGTTAGCCAGACGTGTGCCCGATCGAGCCTGGGTTTGCGCGATCTCATTTGTATGATGCACCGGAATGTGATCCTCACCGCCGCAATGAATGTCAAAATAATCGCCCAGATACTTCTGCGCCATCGCCGAACACTCGATATGCCAGCCAGGGAAACCTATGCCCCATGGGCTATCCCACTCCATCTGCCGGTGCTCGTCGGGACGAGAAAATTTCCAGAGGGCAAAGTCCGTTGGACGCCGCTTTTCACCAATGTCAATTCGGTGTCCCGACTCCAGCCCTTCTATGTCCAGTCGCGCCAGATGTCCGTAATCATTGAGTTTGCTCGTGTCAAAATAAATACCGTCCGCTGTTTTGTAAGTGAACCCTTTCTTTTCAATGTCGGCAATAAAAGCAATTTGCTCTGGAATGTGGTCGGTAGCCTTGCACCATACATCAGGGTCGGTAATATTCAGCTGCTTCAGATCGCTGCGAAAAACATCGGTGTAAAGGTCGGCAATTTCTCTGGCGCTTTTCCCCGTTCGCCTTGAGCCTTTTTCCATCTTGTCCTCACCTTCATCAGCATCGGAGGTAAGGTGCCCGACATCAGTAATGTTCATCACATGAAACACTTCGTAGCCGTTCAGCCGGAGCGCTCGCTTTAAGCCGTCAACGAAAATGTAAGTTCTCAGATTTCCTATATGCTGGTAGTCATACACCGTAGGACCGCAACTGTAGATGCCGACACGCCCGGGCTCGAGAGGCTCGAAGAGCCGCAGCTGCCGCGTCCAGTTGTCGTAGAGATGTAGTTTCATTGTCTTGCCGCTGAGACAAAATTATAGCTCTGTCGATCGACCTATTGGTTTCCTTTTCCTAGTGCTTGAAGACGATCTTTAAGTACATTATTCCCTTTGAGTTAGGTGCCACCGGATATGGTTCAGCTGAAACACAAGCGTTGAGAACTGATCTATCGAACAATTCTGGTATGAGTCGAACGGTGAACAATGGTGCGAAAAATGCCGGACGCTGCTCCAATCAAGTTTAATAAAGCCCACCGAAACTTTATCGGCACTGCTGTGTATGTATCAATGGTTCCTATAGAACCATTGAGTGGTGGCGTCTGCGCATCGAGAAAAACGGCTATGCATATCAAGCATTTGTTCCTAACGGTATTGCCGGTCATAATCTGCGGAACCGCTCCGGCTTACGGTGATGAATTCAACTCGGCAGGGGTGCGAATTCATTACACTGTGACAGGACAGGGTCCGCCCGTCGTTCTAGTGCACGGGCTTGAATCCAACGCCAAGATCAACTGGCAGCTTCCCGGAACTGTGGCACAACTCGCCCGTGACCATCAGGTGATTACTTTTGACAGCCGCGGGCATGGGCAGTCTGACAAACCGCAGCAAGAAGGTGCGTACGGAACGCAAATGTGCGACGACATTGTTCGCTTGCTCGATCACTTGCACATTCAAAAGGCGCAGGTGGTGGGGTATTCGCTCGGCGGTTTCGAAGTAATGAAGCTTCTCACGATGCATCCGGAGCGCATAACCTCAGCGGTCATGTGCGGTGCAGCTTGGCTGAAGACCGGCAGTCCGCTGGATCGATTCTGGGCGAATATCAAGGGCGGTCGAGGTCGCAGAGGCGCGCCGCCCGCCTGCATGCGAGGCGTCTCAGAGCTTTCCGTCACCGAATCCCAGCTTAAACAAATTACCCCTAAGGTGGCTCTGATTGTGGGCGATCGCGATCCCTGCCGAGCAATGTACATTGAAGGCGCTCATCGTTTGCGACCCGACTGGCCGGTGTTTGTCGTCAGGGGTGCCGGACACTTCAATTGCATCTTCAAGCCGGAATTCAAAAACGATTTACAGCAAGCCCTGTCAGACACAATTAGATAATCCATTTGGCGCGCGAACAGTTGAATGTATCGATCTATATGCGCTCGTCTGACCGGCTTTCAAAGTCGAATGCCATTGGCGGAGACGCATCAACAGAGCGAGAGAGTAGAGTGGCACTCTACTCTCGGTCGCTTCGATATTTGTACAACAGCTGACTAGCAGCTATTCCTTACCAGCTGTTGCCGTAAGCAGTTTTCGGTTTGCGATCGCGAGGCTCGGAGATCGCAACGTAGAGTGTCCGACCGTTGTGCTGGCTGTTATCCAAAGCGCGGATGGCGTTTTGCGCCTCTTCTTGTGTGTTCATTTGGACAAAGCCGAAACCGCGCGATCTGCCGGTGTCGCGGTCGGTAGCCATTCTCGCCGAAACCACCTCGCCGGAGCCAGCGAAGATTCCACTGAGCTCACCGTCGGTGGTGCTGTAAGCGAGGTTTCTGACGAATAATTTATTGTTTTCCATTTAAGAGTAGACCTTATAGAAGTAGTGTTTTCGACCGCAATGCGGACGAAGAAAAAGTCGCAGGAAGTTGAATATACAATGCAACAATGCGGTGATGCGGTGACATCTCGTAATTGAGCGCGGCATTATGACGCGGCGCCCCAAGTACGGCGGATGAAATCGGTATCCGGAAAGTGGCTTTGCACCTGAACCTTCGGCAATAAAACTCAAAGGTAGAGCAAGACAGCCTGACAATTTCAATGTCACTGTAGCACGATTCGCTGGCATTTTACTACTTTTGCGCAAACTCTTCGTTTTATTTAGCTTTTGCACTGACTTCGATCGGCACAAGGATAGAAGGACGCATAATCCTTAAAGCCGAGGACTAAGTTCGCTCAGCTCGTCTTCATCAATCAGATCTGGAACGCTCTCCTGGCTAAATCCGAGAATGCTCTTGGTGAGCGCTCCACCGACAAATACCAACTCATGCAGCGCTTCATCGAGATGGTGATCTTTCTACCTGTTTCATCGACTCCGAAGAGATCGACTCGGCGACATCGCTAACATGCTTGCTAGATGGGCGCTGATGCGATTGCAGATGCCATTCTCGATCACGAACCTGATTCCGCACAAGCAGTAATTTTGACGAGGCCAAAAATGGTGAAAATCGGCCTCGACAACGAG
>JAJPJO010000453.1 GCA_021324135.1 Pseudomonadota bacterium | reverse complement strand
CGGCATTCGACTGCGCCATCTGCCGACGCAATCCGTCGATTCTGCCGCGCACATCCGACGCTCTGGGCGAATTGGGATTCTCCTGCAAATACCTCTGGTACCAGCTTATTGCCGAAGCACAATCGCCAAGGCTTTGATAGTTGGAAGCGATATTCATCACCGCTTCCTTCAAGTTAGGATCGATCTGCAAGCTGGTTTGGAATTCCTGGATTGCCCGTTGATTCTGCCCGGACTGCCCGAGCGCATACCCGAGATAGAAGTGTGCCGGCGCAAAGTTGGGCTGTGCGGAAATTGCTTGCTCGAAGAGACGTGCAGCTTCAGCAGGTTTGTTCTGTTGCAACAAGGATTGCCCCTGCTCGACCAACGACCTGAGATTCATTTGACCCTTGCGTGATCCTGTTTGCTGTAGATAGGAACGCGCCTGGGCTGCATCGGCTCCGTTGGGATTCTCTTGCAAATAACGCTCGAAGTACGGCGCTGCCATATCGGGCTGATTCAAATTCAAGTAGCACGAGCCAAGATTGATGTTTATGAAAGACATCTGCTGCGGATTAAGCTGCAGAGCCTTGCTGTATTCGTTTATCGCATCCTTTGTCCTGGAGCTGTTTTGAAAAGCCATGCCGAGATAGCCATGCACCTCGGGACAGTTTGGATCAGCTGCGTTCGCCCGCTGCAATAACTTGATCGCATCGCCGAATCTTCTGGAGTTAATGAGCTGTTCGGCTTGCTCGCACATGCTCCGCACTTCATCCGTCATCGACAAAGTGTTTGTCGCGCAGAGAAAAGAAAGCGATCCTGCTAAGGCAAGCGGTACGATCCAGGTCGTTATCGCGCGCGCCATCTTTAGCGTCCGAGCGCGACTCGGGCAGCTTTTCCGGATGTCGGCTTCAACTCGATATCGACCGACTGGGCTCGGCCAATCTCAAGCAGTTTCGCATTCAACTTTTCAAACTCGTGGGATGGCGGCACAGTGATGTAAGCCTTCAAATTGAAGAGCGGAGTACCCGTCTCGGGCGCCGGTTTCACACTGGTATCCATGGATTCGATGTTGATACCGGACTCTTTCAAATAAGAGGCGACATGGTGCACGATACCTTCGTGATCAGCTCCGCGCAAGTTAATCTCATAGGAGACATAGCCGTCGAAACGGTCTGTGCTCAGCGGCTTGGTCGCCTTTGTCGAGACCGTAATCGCTTCGTTTTTCAACTTCTCCAGATCGCGCAGAAGGGCATCGATGTTTTGCGCCGGCAGTGTAATCAAGGCAATTGCAGCGAACTCACCGCCAAGAATGGACATCCGGCTCTCCTCGAGATTGGCGCCGTGTCCCGCAAAAACCTCAGCCAACCGAGCTACGATACCAGGTCGATCTTCACCGACAGCCGTGACCAGCAGATGCTCTCTCATAACTTACATCACTCCTTCCTGCGCAATCATGACATTATACGCCCATATCATCCTTCGCCGCCGAATTAGATTGCCAGTCATGCTTGACATATTGGAACAAGAAATTTGCAGTGATCGTCGCAGAGTTGGTGGTGTTTGCCAACGGCAATTTCAGCGATGCTCAAACTAAAGCGAATAGAATCAGACGAAACAAATCGGATACTCTCCCCGGCATTCTGTTTGCGTCTGGCTTTTGCTTGCTGTCTCTGCCTGGCGACTGCAACAATCATGCAAATACTCCCGGCCAGTGCACAGTCCGTCAATCGTCTTATGCGGCCGCAGTCGAGCGCCTATTCAGGCAGCGCCACCCTCAACTCGGTGCGCTTGCGAACGCCCGAACCGCCTCCGTCCAGCGGGCTCAATCTCGATAATAGATTAATCGATTCATTCAAATCGCCGCCGCCCGCTGAGCCGAGAACTGCTTCAGCCGACACCTCCGCCGGCAGAGGTTTGTGGGCCGCGCCGACAATTGCGCAACTCAAGCGCATCAGCGACCACGATGTGGTTGTATGCATCGACAAATCCGGTTCCATGTCTACGCCGGATTGCCCTGGCGATGTGCCTATGATGTTGCAGCAGATGTTATTTGGCGGCAGATTCGGCGGTCTCATTCCCCGCTGGGATTGGTGCCAGAGACAGACAATGCACTTCGCATCTCAGATGGCCAGAATCCCAGGAAGCAAAATAAAGCTTGTTCTATTTGATAGTCATGTGAATCAGTTCGATGATGTGACACTTTCCGCCCTGCCGGATATATTCAGCCGTTTTCGCCCGGGCGGAAGCACCAACACGACTGGCGCCATCAAAGCAGCTATCAATGATTATTTTGAGCGCAAGAGAGAATACGGTCATGTCAAACCTCTACTGATCGTCTGCATCACGGATGGTGCCCCAGACAATCCACGTTCATTGAAGGATTTGCTCATTAACACCACACTGAAGATGGAATCGCCCAGTGAGATCAGCGTCGTGTTTCTGCAGGTGGGGGACGATCATGAAGGCAATCGACTGCTGCCGGAACTCGCCTTTGGACTGACCGCCGAGGGGGCGCAACAGAACATCGTCACCTATAGAGACTTCCCTTACCTCCTGCGCTCCGGGCTGCTCAATTCACTGATCGAAGTCGTCAACTCCCAACCATCTGTGAGCTACAGATAGACTGAGCTCATACGGACCAAGCTGTTCTGATCTAAACTAATGATTACGGCACATTATTTAGATGAAGATCAGCGAAAGATATGAAATATTGGAACGGCTCGGCGAAGGCGGCGCCGGTCAGGTTTTCAAATGCAAGGACACGGTGCTCGATAAAGATGTCGCCATAAAGATTTTGCATGTCGAGCTCAACGAGATGGCCGCCAGATTGCATCGGGAATCAGTGGCACTGGCGAAAATGAAACATGACCGCATTATCGCGGTTACAGATTTCGGCAAAACGGATGAAGGCACTGTCTATCTCGTCACCGAATACATACCGGGCAGGACCCTTTCACAAATAATCAGAGAGAGCGGACCTCTTGCTATGGAGCAGGCGCTGGACGTATTCATTCAGATTTGCGATGGGCTTGCCTATGCGCACCAGAAAGGTGTGTTGCATCGAGACGTGAAACCATCGAATGTAATATTCACGCCGGAAGCGCACTTACGCTCATTGAAGATTCTCGATTTCGGCATCGCCCAGATTCAATCAGAAGATCAAAAACTGACGAAGACCGGGGTCGGGCTGGGCACACCGGCTTATATGTCGCCGGAGCAGTCTCGCGGTGATCCGCTTGACGCCAGAGCTGATGTATACAGCATGGGGTGTTTGATGTTCGAGACAGTGACGGGCGCTATTCCCTTTAGAGGAGAAAGTGCTGTTGAGACCATTCTCATGCACAGGGACAACGAAATTCCGGCTATGCTCGAGTTACGGGGCACCAGATACGGTGCGCGGCTGGAAGCCATAATCAAACGCTGCATGGCCAAATCGAAGGATGACCGGTATTCATCCATCTCCGCGCTAAAGGATGATTTGATGCACCTCAAAGCTGACCTGGCGGATGCGGATACCGGCAACATCGTCACGCCTCCCCTTGACACCAGGCGCGGTGCGACACCGTCGAGCAAGCTCTGGTGGTTTCTGCCGGTCATGGCTCTTGTTGCCGTTGGCGCTTCTCTAACTCTGTTTTTTATGGACGCTAAGCAACATGAAGAGAAACAATCCGGACGAGAGGTTCACGCCGTCAAGAAGTCCGGTCAATCTGATGCAGATCGAAGAATCGGAAGCGTTCCTTCCGCAGAGGTGGCGAAGACAGCGCGCTCCAAGGAAGAGAATCTGGCGCTGCAAAATGACTTACCTGAAACGTCGTACTTCGAGAAGGCTCAAGAGACCGTAAAGAGCTGGGCTGAGGAGTATAAGATGGCCGATGACGGCTCCCTGGTCTATAGAATTCATGAAGAGTTGGACGATGAAAGTATATCTCAGTTGCGTCTGAAGCCTTACATGCACCAGATTTGGTTACACGACGACGATTACCGCAAAGACGGTCTGGCAAGCCTGGCTCGTGTGCCCGTGAATGGCATGGTTCTCCATTCGTGCACGGTCACGAATCAAGCCTTGAAATCGATTTCCACAATGAAGGACTTTAGATGGCTATATCTAAAATCCTGCCAGGACTTCACAGATAAAGGATTCGATAATCTGGCGGACTCGAGCATTACCAAACTATATTTGACCGGACCGCAAATTAGCGACGGCACCATCTCACACATCGCGCTGATGAAAAATCTCAGAGTCCTGAAGCTGATAGGATGCCCCCATGTATTTGGTTTGCGTTTTGATTCACTTGCCCGCTCCAACTTGAGCGCATTGCACGTAATAAACTGTCCAATTGCCAATCGGTCTTTGACTGACATTGCCAACATCAAGTCTTTGCGCATCCTGCAATTATCCGATCTGCAACTGCAGGATACGGATCTGAACATGCTAGAGAAATTGAGACTTAAGGCCCTAAACCTTCGCGGAACGAATTTGACTGATGGAGCTATAGGCGCTCTTTCGCGAATGAGATCACTCGAGGATTTGCGCCTGGAGAACTGTCCAAAAATTACACCGAGCGGTTTGAAGCGATTGCGAAGAGCTCTAGGCAACTGCAACATTCATTTTGGAAAAATAACCGAGCCCGACGAGTTTATCCATATCGAGAAACCCCAAGCAAAAGCACAGGCATCTTCCGATTAACCTGCGCTTTTGGGGGAGTTGGTCAAAATCTCTTTGGGTACGTCTGAGCCAATTGACGCTCGTTGGCAGACCGTGTTCCGAGAAAATAATTAGATGACGTTAAGACTTGCCACCACATATGGTTGCAAAGAGCTTCGCGCATAAGTGGCGGTTTATTGCATAAGCAAAAGCGCATCAAGGCGACGCATAGCTTTGCCCTGCTGAGGCTTGCCGAGCAGCTTGGTCTCGAGGCGCGCCAATCTCGTGAGAATGTCGTCAGAATCAAATGTTTTGCCAAAAGTTTTTGTCTCGAGTGATTTGATGTTGCGATACATAGTGTCCAGCTGCGTACCCCCACCACCTGTGGTATCACTGATTGGGTTGTGTTTTGGCGGAACCTTGGTACTATTTGCGGTGCCTTT
>JAJPJO010000287.1 GCA_021324135.1 Pseudomonadota bacterium | reverse complement strand
TGCTATAAATCATGGCATCGACGCGCATGCCGTGTTTGTAGGTCTTCGGAATCAAATAGCGATTAGCATCGATCACTTCGATGATGTTGTCCCACTTGGTTTTGGTTTTCAGGCGAGTGGCGTTCTTGTTCATTTCTTTCTCGTGATCTTTATTGTTCAGGCTCTATCGATGCAATGGAGATTACCCTTGATTATTTTGATACCGTTTGATGGTGTGGCTTCGCGGGCTGTCAGATGTCTAGATAAACTTGCGCCTGAAAGCGGTTTTCGTTTTGCTCAACCTTGAGTTGGTGGAGCGTAATCGCCTTAACGTATGTATTGATCTGGTGCTTGCTGCTTGAATAAGTCTCGCCGCCCAGGGTCGCTGCCAGCTTAGATTCTCCAGTGCCTGTATCGATCATAGTAACCTTGAAGGAAGAGCATAAAATGCCTTCAGCGTCGAAAATAAAGAGAATCTCCGATAACCAATTGTAGAGAAGCAGGTCGATGTCGCTGCCTGTGATCTCAACGCTAGTCTGATTAACAGCTTCGATCGAGTCGATGTCAGCAAGAATCCCGCTCAGTGTTGCCCCGGCCAACTCAAATAATTCAGGCAATGTCCGCGCCCAAACGCGAAAGCCCATATCGGCCGGGTGGTCGATAATCTCAAAACCGGACTGGGAAGCAATATGAGGCACGCTCACCTCTGCACAGACGTTCGCGGTCAATCTTTCTTATAGCACGTTTATAGCAGAGCTCGCTGAGGCGCTGAAAGCCCCAGAAATTCAGGAGTAAGGAGACTTTAATGCCGGGAGGATTCCTTGGAAGCCTTGAGAGTACATGATAAACTGCCTGGAATCTTGCCCACCCCCAGGCAGACCCTCTTTGCAGCTACCCTCCCGCCCGCTGCCATGGGTTTGTAGGCTCAACCGATATCGGTTGAGTTTGGCCGGTAAGACTGGAGGTGAAGTATGCGGGTGGCAGTAAATTCGGCCTTCCAAAATAAGATCTTGACATCAAAGCCATAGCGAGAGATATGCCCGGAACCATGACAGCAGAGACGAGTGATAGCACCAGCGGTATCATGGGTCATCCGCGCGGACTGGTGAATCTTTTTTTCACGGAGATGTGGGAACGGTTCAGCTACTACGGCATGCGCGCCATCCTGATACTGTATATGGTGGCAGCAGTCAGTGATGGCGGGCTCGGCATGGATATGAAGACGGCCGGGCAAATATATGGTTTGTATACGATGTCCGTTTACCTCACTTCGCTGCCGGGCGGCTTTCTAGCCGATCGTTTCCTCGGACAGAGAAAAGCGGTCCTGATTGGCGGCATCATAATTGCTTGCGGAAACATACTAACGGCGATGCCTTCAAAAGAATTGTTCTTCCTCGGCATGCTCACGATCGTTTTAGGAACAGGTCTGCTCAAACCGAATATAAGCTCCATGCTCGGTATGCTGTACAAGGAAGGTGACCCGAGGCGCGATGCCGGGTTTTCAATCTTCTATATGGGAATAAACATCGGCGCTTTTCTGTCGCCTTTGGTTTGCGGCTTCCTGGCGCAGAGCGCTGAGTTCAAATCATTTCTTGTATCCATGCACATGCCTGCCACGTCCAGTTGGCATTGGGGTTTTGGCGCACCGGCGGTCGGTATGATACTCGGCCTGGTTCACTATGTATTGCAAGGGCGATTGCTGGGCGATGCCGGGCTGAAGCCGCATCATAAAGCAGCATCCTCGGCGCAAACTGCGCAGGAAGCACTGAGCTCCGACGAGATGAAACGGCTTGGCGCCATCGGCGTCCTCTTCTTTTTCAACATTCTATTCTGGGCCGTTTACGAACAGGGCGGCACGAGCCTGAACGTTTTTGCAGATCGTTGCACTCGCTGCGAGATTTTCGGCTGGCAGTTTCCATCTTCATGGATGCAGTCGTTCCAAGCCATTTATGTGATCATATTCGCGCCGGTATTCTCTTACATCTGGTTGAAGCTGGGAGCGAAACAGCCAACCAGTCCGGCAAAATTTGCCATCGGCCTGTTTTTGTTAGGCGCCGGCATAGTTCTCATGGTACCAGCAGCGATGCTGGCCGCGCATGGCAAAGTCAGTCCGCTCTGGCTGGTAGTCGTTTATTTGCTCGAGGTTATGGGCGAGTTGTGCCTGAGCCCGGTTGGACTCAGCACTGTGACAAAGTTGGCTCCAGCCAGATTCGTTGGACTGACTATGGGAGCATGGTTCATCGGAACCGCACTAGGTAATTACTGCGCCGGTTCATTAGGCGGACTCTTCAACGACAAGGACATGCAGTCGATGACTGTACTGTTCGGATCAATGGCCGCGGCCGCCTTCTTTGGCTCGATTCTGCTCGCTGGACTGGTGCCCTTCGTGAAAAAACTGATGGGCAAAATGCAGTGACCAGCCTGGCTTCTCCTATGCCTGGTTCTTCCGCACGCTGGAGCTGACCAGCTCCTTTGTCGCTTTGTAGTGCTTGTCGCACGATTCCAGCACGTATGAAAAAATCAACGGAGCGACGATGCTTGCATCCGATTCGATCATGTATCTCGGGGTAGAAGGCAGAATCTTGCCCCAGGTGATCTTCTCGTTTGGCACAGCGCCGCTGTACGAGCCGAAGGAAGTGGTGCTGTCTGAAATCTGACAGAAGTATTCCCAGCAACGGCAACTGCCTTTGATGTCTTGCTCGATCAGGGGAACGACACAAATAATGAAATCACCGGCGATACCACCGCCAATCTGGAAAAATCCGATTGCTGATTCGCTGCTTGTTTTGAGATACCAGTCGACGAGCTTGTGCATGGCTTCCAGACCGGATTTCATAATGTTGAAAGTGCCGATCTCTTTCTTCCAGATGTGTGAAACGAAGATGTTCCCCATCGTCGAATCTTCCCAACCAGGGGTCCAGATAGGCAGATCTTTCTCGGCAGCAGCCACTAACCACGAGTCTTTCGGATCGATCTGATAGTGATCCTTTAAGGCGCCCGTGCGGATCAGTTGATACATGTACTCATATGGGAAGTAGCGAGCCCCTTCCTTTTCAGCTTTTTTATACAGCTCCAGGAGCGGCTTTTCGACGCGGCGAAAGGCGCTGTGTTCCGGAATGCACGTGTCCGTCACTCGGTTGAGCCCTTTATTGAGCAGTTCTTGCTCCTGCTCTGCCGTCAACTCGCGATAATGCGGAATGCGAACGTACTCATCGTGCGCCACCAGGTTGAAGATGTCCTCTTCGAGATTGGCACCGGTGCAGCTGATTGCATGAACTTTGTCCTGTCTGATCATCTCAGCCAGAGAAATGCCGAGCTCGGCAGTGCTCATCGCCCCAGCCATGGTGAGCATCATCTTGCCACCTTGCTCCAAGTGCTTGACGTATCCTTGAGCTGCATCCTTAACGACAGCTGCGTTGAAGTGTCTGTAGTTATGATCGATAAAAGCTTTGATGCTCATTTTTTCCCACCCACGCAAAGAGGAGTAGTGACTCGGCTGTTTTATAGCAGAGGTAATTCTACATAAGTGTTCTGCCAATGTCGCGAATCTGTTGAATGATGTTGCCGGTGGAGCAGCCAATCTGCCACCGAGTTTGTCGGACGCGTCTGCGCAAATGCCGATGAATACTAAGTCTTGAAGAGGTCTGACCGGCTGCCTGCAACGCTTAGGAATTTTTAATTGCTCGCATCCAGGCTCTTGAGAAAACGAGACAAAGCAAGCTTGTAAGCGGCGAAATCTAAAGAAAATACATTGTGCGAACTGTTAGGACCGACGAAAAGCGCCTTAGGGTCCTTGGCTTGCTCGAACATGACCTTGCCGTTTTGCTCGTATGGAATGGTTGTGTCTTTGGCGCCGGCGATAATCAAAAGGGGCGGATGCGAATCTTTCACATAGGCAACATTGTCCAGGGGCGGATCGGTAAAAAGGAAAGATGGGTAGATGGAGAGCAGGGCCAGTTTCTGCTTGGCCAGCGCTTCCAGAGATGCAAAGCCGGATTCGAGCACTATTCCTTTGATTTTTTGCTGATTCTGATCGGCGCGCCTGGCGAGGCTGGTTGATATACCGGTGCCAAGCGATTCACCGTAGAGAACGATCGATTCCGGCTTGTAATGCCGCTCATTGATAAGGTAGTCGTAGGCGGCATCGCTGTCTTCAATCAGCCCCGGCAATGTCGGAACTCCTTCACTTCTGCCATAGCCCCGGTAGTCGTAAGCAAAAACGCTGCTGCCACTATCTATGATGGCACGCAGCTTGTCTATTCTGCAGTCGAGGGAGGCGGCGTTCCCGTGGCTGAATAAAACGATTGTCTTTGACTCTGGAACTTTGTAAATGATGCCATTCAGCATCGGACCTTGAGCACCGGCTTTGAAGAACACTTCCTCTGCCGGCACGCCGGATAAATTGTTGAGCCGGGAATCGTGCTCGGATTGCTGGTTGGGATGAAAGAGAATCATATTCACCAGTTTGGAATTGAATCTCGGAGAGAACAACAGGTAGGCGCAGATCAAGGCTGCGAAGAGTAAGATGCAAACGACGATGATAAAACGCCGGATGAGCCTCAAGATGACGGCTCGTCGGTCAGATGTCGCCTTCGACTTCGTCATCGTCATCGTATTCGGCGAAAGGATCCCAGGTGTCGGGCGCTTGCGCTCCGGCTCTTGGTTGATTCTTCAGAACTGCTGTCGCTTGATCGTTGCCTGCCGCCGGCAACCCGGTCGAGGGTACCGAACCTGCCGGAGCAGCTGAGGATGCAGAGGTTTCGCTCAGACCGGAAGCGGATGCGGCATGGCTGCTAGTCGGATGACCAGCGGCGTAGTCTCGTGGATATTTGCCCCTTTGGGCGCCCTGTCCAGATTGTTCCGCCCCCTGCTGAGCTGCGATTGCTTGCGAACTTCCCGGCTGAGCCATTGTTTGTTGAGGAGCTGCTTGTTGAGTGGCGTCATATTGAACTGGAGGTTGCCCCACCGGTAGTGGCTGAGGCGCTGCTTGCTGCACCTGCTGTTCTTGAGCGGTTTGACCAGGACCAATTGCCGGTCCACTGAAAAATCCCTGCTGAGCACCGGCTTGCTGAAGCGATGGCGGCTGCGGTTGGGTTGGCAGAACTGTTTGTTGAGGGGGCGTTTGTTGCACCAGTGGCGGTGAACTCGCTCGCTGAAGTGGTGACTGCGAAATGGCCTGCTGCCCCGTTTGATGGGGAACCTGCGCTCCCGAGTCGGCTTGCCAACTTTGAGCGGGCTGTTGAGGTTGAACAGTCGGCTGCGCCGCTACCGGCATGGCTCGCTCTTGAGGTCCCGATACGTTTTGCAACTGCGGTGGCGGAGATTGCCCGGTCG
Source organism: Pseudomonadota bacterium (assembly GCA_021324135.1). GTDB lineage: Bacteria > Cyanobacteriota > Vampirovibrionia > Obscuribacterales > Obscuribacteraceae > JAJPJO01. The sequence continues at coordinate 10,688 of JAJPJO010000287.1, read as the reverse complement.
GTGCATGCTGGATCTGAGGCTGAACCGGCATACTGCCCGAAGATGCCTGGGGCTGAACCGGCATACTGCCCGAAGATGCCTGGGGCTGAACCGGCATACTGCCCGATGATGTCTGGGGTTGTTGTTGATAAGGCTGAGAAGGCGCTTGCACTGCAGGCGGTGAATACGGAGCTTGTTGACTCAATGGCGCTGAGCCTGCCTGCTGGGAAGCAGAGGCGTTGACGGGCATCGGCATTGGCAATGCACCAGGTTGCGGCTGAGGAGACGGCAGAGGAATTGTTGAGGATGGTGGCATCTGAACCGGTTGTGCCGTTCCGCCGATATTCTGCCGCGGGACTGTCGGTGTTGAATCTGGGAAGGACGCCTGTGCTTGCACACTCTGAGAAATCGGTGGTTGCGATGGCGGCTGCCCACCAGGGACTGCCTGATTTTGCAAAGGTTGATTTTGAAGAGGCTGCGGCTGAGGAGGAGAAGCTTGCGAAGGAGCGATCGGCATTGCCTGTGGTGGCATCGGCATGGGCAATGGTTGTTGTGGGTGTCCTGGCTGAGGCGGCAGCGAAGCCGATGGAACCGACTGCTGAGCAGCAGCCATGGCCGGATTTGGCTGGCTGGCGCCCGGTGCCACCGAATGCGGTGCAACACCCGGATCCTTTGGACCGTTCACCACCGGCAGTGTTTTGCTAATGTCAAGTTTCGGATCGGAGAGCGACAACGGCTCAAATCTGGCTGGCATGATTACCGGTTTGATTACCGGAACCACCTCCTCCACTGGGGCCGGGCGTGCTTCTTCGGCCATCAGCACTTTGCCGGCAGCGACGTCGGTTCGCAGAGCGCTTGCCGGTGCCGCCTCTGCCGCTGATGAAGTGGCGTTCGTTGGAGCCTTCATTGCAATCCAGTCGTCAACCGGCTCGGCGGTTATCTTTGTTGATTGGAACGCTCTCCTCGCTCCAATCCGAGCGTCCTTTCCCTGCTCAGCATCATTTGCCTGAAGACCTTTTTTTTCCTCAGGCTTCTGCTTAGCTGGTTCGTCCGGCCATTGAGTTGTTGGCGGCGCGGGGGGCTCTGAGGGATCATTTAATGAATCCAAACCGCGACCGGTGAGAATCAAATCCGGGCCTCCGGATAAGCGAGGTACAGGCGGCGGCGGGTTAGTTCGCTGCTCGGCTTGAGGCACCGCCGAAGGTGCTGATGAAACGCTGCTACTCTCAGGTGAGGCAGACGATGAAATGTTCTCTGAAGGCGAAGCCGAAACGGAAGGAACCGCAGACGACGAAGCCGGTGCAGAAGATGCAGATGCAACGCCAGGACCAGGTGTAACGGCAGGACCGGATGAAACGGCAGGACCGGGTGAGACAGACGGACCAGGTGAAACCGCCGGACTCGACGCAACTGCCGCACCCGATGAGGCAACCTGGCCAGGCGAGGCAACGGCGGGAATCGAGGAGGCATCACCGCTCTTAAGATCGGCGCTTGCTGCAGCACTGGAATCTCCTTGTGCAAACGCCCTGGCGGCGGAGGCCAGCGCCTGGACTCCTGCAACTCGAGCCTGCACCTCTTGCGAAGTTTCTCTCATGCTCTTCATTACGGCCGAAAAAATTTCGACGAGGAACGGATCCCATTGTTTTCCGGCCCCGTCCTTGAGAAGTTTGAGAGCCGCTTCATGCGGCATTGCCGGGCGATAGGGTCGATCGCTAATCATGGCATGATACGAATCAACAATGGCCACGATGCGCGCCGAAAGCGGAATCTCTTCGCCTTTCAGTCCGCGCGGATAGCCTGTGCCATCCCAGCGTTCATGATGGTTCTCGAGAATTTCGCAGATGTCCTTCAGCGCCCGCACCGGTCTGAGCATCTGGGCACCAAGTGTAGCGTGCTGATTAACCTGGTCTCGCTCAGACTCAGTGAGATGCCCATGCTTGGTGAGCAAATCCTCGGGCAATTGCAAAAGACCAACATCATGCAGCAGACCGGCAACCCGAATCTGCTCGACTTGCTGAGCAGAAAGTCCCATTACTTTTGCGAGCAGCTCGCTCATGCGCGCCACTTCCAGGTGGTGTTGCTTGTTGTATTCTGACTTGGCGTAAAGCGAAGAAGCCAGAGACTTGACCATGTCCACGACCTCAGGAACAAGCTCTTCCTGCTGGCGCGCTTCCTCTGATATCGCCGGCGGTGTGAACTTACTGCCTTGATCGCGCACTTCCCTGGCAACATCCTCGGACGTCTTAGACTCCTCGCGCTCTTCCTCTTCGAACATAAGATCTGAGGCGCTGTGCACCTGATCTCTGCCAAGCCGTTTCGACAAATATAGCGATTTGTCGGCCAGATCCAGAAGCTCCTGCTGCGTTCCGGCATCATCAGGAAAACACGCCACACCAAAGCTGCCCGTGATTCTGACTTCGATGTCTTCGTGCTTTATGACTTCGGCTTTCAAGGCGTTGCGAATACGCTCAGCAACCACAAGGGCCCCGTCAAGCGTGATCTCCGGCAGAACGAGGAGAAATTCCTCACCACCGTAACGCACCGGAATATCTACATCACGGCAATTGCTTTTAATCAATCTGGCCACGCTTTTCAAAACGGTGTCGCCGGCCGGGTGTCCGTATGTATCGTTGATCGACTTGAAGTGGTCGACGTCAAGCATGATGACGGAAAGTCTTCTGTCATAACGTTCCGCTTGCTTGAGCTGCTCCGCTAGTTTCTCCTGACCGGTCCTGTGATTGAATAATCCTGTGAGACCATCCGTGGTGGCTTGCCGTTGCACGCGCGCATAAAGTCTGGCGTTCACAACACCATTAGCAACCTGGTCGGCAACTGATTTCATGAACGTCTCGTTTATCCTGCTCCAACTTGCTCTTGTCTGGCATTTGTAACCGCCTAACAAGCCGAGCAGTTTCTGCTCGTATGTTATTGGAACGTAGAAGAGCGACTGCACGGTGAAGCCGGACTTGAGAATCTTGTGGAATGGATCGAGGCGGCGGTCGTTCGCTGCATCATTGCAGACAACCGCCTGATCAGGTTGAAAGTTTTTCTTGAAAATTTCGAATATGTCTATGTCGCGATCGTACGGCACGATTTTGTAGTTCTTGTCAGACACGCATTCAACTCGCGCCGTGTCTTCCTTCTCTTCTTCGCTGGGCAGAACGACGAAGGCGCAATCAAGCGAAAACCATCCCGATAATGCCTCCAGCATCTCCTCGAGGTTCTCGTGAATGTGAAAAGATTTTCTGATGATGTTGCTAATGCGGTGCAACAAATTGTCCTGCTGCCTCAACACCTCGGTGTCGCGGCGCAGCTGCTCGAGCTGCGCGTTTTTCTGAATCTGTGTTTGCCGATCGAGCGAGAGCTGCTCGTGCGCTTTTTCCAGGCGCTGGGTAAAATCCTCCAGCAGTTGCAGCTGCACTGCCAATTCACGTTCCGCCTTTCGATGCCTCAAGGATGAACGCACTCTGGCGATCACCTCTTGATCGAGACAGGTGTCGGCAAGACAATCGTCGGCCCCGACATTCAGCCCTTCCACGCGAGCATTGGTGTTATTCTCTGCCACAACCAGAATTACTGGTATGTGCTTCCATTTGGCGCTCTCTTTCAGAACCCTGCAGAAGCCGAAGCCCGATGCGTCTTGCAGCTCGCTGTCGAGCAGAATGACATCGACGCGATTCTCGTCCAGCACATCCATGGCTCGCTCACTGCTGTCGGCTTCCATGACATGATAAGAACTGCCGAGAATGCGATTGAAACGCCTTCTCACCAGGCGATTGGAGTGCACCGTCATGATATGTTCCATGTCGGCGGGCTGCGGTGATTTGTGTTCGGGCTTGCTCGAGGAAGTGAGCGATTTATCTCCGAACAGTCCGGTCCGTGTTGCTAAATGCTCCCCCATCAATTTGAGGGTAGTCAAATCCTGGGTAGTCACCTCTCGACCGGCATCAAATGCAATCACCCGAATGAGACCGATGATTTGCCCGGCCCCGCCGGGATTGTCGAGAACCGGAACGATCACATAAGGGAAACCCTCTGCGTCTTCATCGATGCCCTTCTCCACGTCCTCTTGAGCGTAAGCTTTGCCGACCCAGGCTCTTTGAGTCTGCTTCACCTTTTGTGCCAGAAGACTGTTTGCCACCGTGAGCGGTTGCTTATGCTCGTCTTGCAGAGAATCGACAAACTCGCTTGCTACTTCGTCCTCATCATCAAAGCAAAAAGATGCGACATTGGTTATTTCATGACCGCTTGCCGCATCGATAAAGCCATAGTCGAAGCCGAGAATTTGACAGATGTGGCGCCTTACCGCATCTAAAAATTCACCTTTCGATCCGCCCTGGTCCGTTTTCGCGCTTGTCGTTTCTGCCACGTGATCTCTACTAAAATCAGTATGCTGCCAATGGTAACTGTAACAAAGACATATCCTCAGTCATACTTACCCAGTATTATCAGCTAATGACTATAAATATGGGCTTAGAACCTCTTTTTCCTTTACATTCATGGATCATAAGAGAAGATATCAGGACAAAATGATTCAAGCAGCCGGTCAAGCCATGAACTTGAGCCAGATTCTGCGACTGAACGGCTTGCATCGCATGGATTAATTCAGAGCAAGACATTATGGTCAAGAAGGCAAAATCGGCAATCCAGCCAGCCAACCGGCTACATGAGCGAACGCTCCAGCCTGATTTCTTCGAGCGTGACACTCTGCTTGTCGCCAAAGAGCTGATTGGAGCACGCCTGTGGCGCCGGCTCGATGATGGGCAGATCTTGAGCGGCTGCATTGTCGAGGCGGAGGCTTACACCGAAGATGATCCGGCTTGCCATGCCTTTCGGGGTAAAACCAGGCGATGCGAGGTTATGTTCGGCCCCGGCGGATACGCGTATGTCTACTTCATATATGGTATGTACAACTGCCTCAATGTCGTGACTGAGCCTGAGGGGAAGCCAGGTGCAGTGCTGATTCGCGCAGTCGGGGCGCCGGGGGCGAATGGTCCGGGTAAGCTCTGCCGCGAGTGGGGCATCGATCGAAGCATGAACGGCGTCAATCTTATGTGCAGTCAATCGCCCCTCTGGCTTACCAGAGGCGATGAGATTGGCGAGGATTTCATTGACATTACGCCTCGCATCGGGTTGTCTGTAGCCCAGGAGCGTCTCTGGCGTTTTGCCTTGAGAGGGCATGCATCAGTATCGGGATCAAAACGATTGGGGGCCGGATCAGGGAAAATTCAATCTGGTAAATCGAGGAGTCAATAACTGGACCCTGTCGGGATGATTGGCTCGACGTTGAAGGACGGAGATGAAAAAGATTGCCGATTTGAGCAGATTCTGGAGATGGCTCATTGTATTGGTCTGGATGCTGGTTATCTTTCTTTTTTCCAGCCAACCTCACTCCGGACGCGAGAGCGAGAAATATTTGAGGGAGCTGAACGTGCCGGTGCGCAAGTTCGCGCACGTCTGCGAATACCTGATTCTATCCATTCTCCTCAGATGGGCTGTGAATGGAATGCTGGTTGTGCGAGGAACCAGGGCGCATGAGCAAAAGCACGAAGGGCAATCATCCGATCAACAAACATCTGCCGGCGCATGTGACATAAAAAGCGTTGAGCAGGCAAATTCAAGCAGCAATCGTTCCATTCATGCCCTTGAATCAGCAATGGCATTTGCCATCGCGGCCGTTTATGCGGCCAGCGACGAGTGGCACCAGAGCTTCATTCCAGGGCGGAGTTCCAATTGCACGGATGTTCTGGTTGATCTGGTTGGCGTAACTATCGGTGTGTTGCTTTGGTTTTTGATCAGCCGCAATCATCGACCTCCAGACGGGGCGGAAAGATAAAATGATCGCCCAGGGTGGCGGAAAATACGAGAATCACTTTTGATATTGCCCAAGCACAGGGCGTTTTGGGCTTGTCAAGCCATATTTGTAGTGGCATACTGAACCTACGCACAAAACATTGCCTGTTAGCGGGTAACAGTGCAGTGAGATGATGCAAGTCAGCCCCAGACGTGTTGAACATACCCCTGCCCCTTTGTCGATAAGACATTTTTTGCGCCCTCATTCAAGCTTCAACTGAACAGGCTCTTGCTTTAAGAAAAATTGTGCTCGCACAAAGATGAGCTCTAAGCATTCCTCACCAGGGGTGGTGCTCCGATCTGCTCGTCGAAATGCTGTGCCCCTTTGGGTTCAAGGTTTGTGAGGAATCAACGGTCCATGGTTGAGCAAAGAAGCTTAGAAAGCAGCAAGCCGCAAAGTTTTATTCCCGATGATCGCTGGTTCGACAGACGGTTCAGCCAGCTCTTCGACAAGAAGGAGCCGTCGACCGGCGCCGCAGGCAAAGATCAAAAGAAAAACGACGAACCTGCTCCCGGCACCAAAGCTGGTCCTGGAGAAAAAACTGGTACCACAGGCGATACTACTCGAGATCTGTCCAGCGAAGGCGGCTGGTTCTCGCCCCGTTTCAACGAGCTGAATAAGAAGCCTGCGAAGAAGGAACAGCCCGCGCCTCCGCCTGGAGTTCCCGATCTCAAATTGACGAATCCGAAAACAATTACCCTTACCGATATAAATTGGAACGACCTCGATAAGGTGCTGCCCGGGAAAACCAAAGGTGATGCCAGACCGCGCGGGGGCGAAGATAAACCGGCAGTTCCGGGAGATCCGCCCAATGTTTTTCGCAATGCCGACAAACTGATCAATAAAATTGATTATCCGGACAAGATTCGCGAGTTCACTCAAGAAAAAGGCAAAGGACTGACCGGATTCAAAGTTACCGATAAGAAGACCAACAATACTTACGAGTTCGCTAAAGGCGCGGACGGCAAATGGTACGGTATTGCAGGCGGTGTCAAGTGTCCGGTGGGCGATTATGAATTCGACCTCCGCAATGATGGCAAGTTCTGCACCCGCAAGTCGGCTAAAGATCCCTGGCAAGTTGAAACTCCCGATGGTAAGGTTTCGATGGAGGCGCCGGCCAAAGCGGCGCCACCTGTTGGCGACAAGCCGGTCGCACCGGATCCGCGCCAAAAGCCTGAGATTACAAAAGACAAGCACGGCAATGTCAGCACTGTTAAGATCGGCGATGCCACGCGCACATATGTTTATGACGAGTCAGGCAAAAATCTCCTTCAAGTAACCGATACGCTCAAGACGAAAAACGGCGAACGTACCGAGCAATGGACCCGCCAGGCGCTTCCTACAGGCGGACTGAGCGACAAGTTTGCGCGCACGCAGCCGCCGGGCAGCAGCGAGCTGCGCTCGGATATAAAACCGGACGAGACCGGCGTTTACACCTATACCGATGCGCGCGGCGAGCGACGGACATCGCAACTCGGCATGCAACAGGGCGATGGTAAGCCGAAAACGCCATGGAAAGCCAACGTGCAGATGGACGAGCAAGGGCGTTATAAATCGATTGAAAATGATGAGTATAAACGCGAGTACACATACTTTGAAGGCACCAATAAAATCAAATCGTATTCGGTAGTCGAGAAGAAGACCGGACGCAGCGCCACATGGTCGCGAGAGAGCGCCGACTCCAGAGATTGGACCGCGCAAGGCTCCGATCCGCAGCATGGACAAATTCAAGGACGCATGCACGGTGACTTTGCCATTACCGATGATGGCGTTCACGTGATTAAAAACGAAGGTGGAGAGGGCTCGCCGGACACCAAGGGCACATACGCTTTTCTCGGGGATGGCAGCAAAGTGAGCTTGTCCGCCGATAAGGATAACGTGGTGGTCGCCGGCGATCGATACGTTCGCAAGCCTGACGGCTCGACGATTGCTTACACAAACACTGACAAAACGCAAATTAGCATTTACGATGCTGAAAGCAAGACTCGGGTCAACTGGAATAAAGGCGCAGATGGCATGTGGCGCTCCGATTCTCCATACGAGACCGACGCTCGCAAGGACATGAGCTTCAACAGCAAAGGTGAACTCACCTTCACAGACGCCGCCGGCAAGAAGCACACCCGCACCGCCGCTGGTGAAGATATCGTTCCGCAGAAGGACGGCTCGAAGCTGGTTTACGATCCTCAGGGTCAACTGAAGAAGGTTCTCTTCGGCGATGTCGAGCGTTCGTTCATTCGCGAGAACGGCAAGGTCGTCAATGTTGTCGATAAAAATTCCAAGGGTGAAACCCGGACAGTTTTCCCGCCAGGCGGCATAAACAAAGGCGAAAAATTGGACGGTGTGACGCTCAGCGAAACCGGTGATCTGCAATATTCGATCAAAAACGCCGATGGCAAGGTCGTGCGCAAGGTCAACGAGCGATCGAACGGCACACACCTGGAATACGACGCCGATGGAGCTTTGACCAAGGCAGCCAAGCATAATGGTCTTACACGCACATTTGCTTATACCGGCGAAGGCGCCAATAAACAACTCATTCAAGTCAAAGATACCCGTATCACCAAGGATGGTGAGAAGTCGACAACGTACACACGCAAAGCATTGCCTCAGGGCGGCTTCGCTCCGGAGTTCGAGGGTGTCGGTGAAGACGGTAAGGCCAAACCGGCGAGGAACATCGGAAAAGTTTTACCCGACGGTGACTACGAGTACACCGCTGCCAATGCAAAACCGGGTGATAAGCCGCAGATCCAGAGATTGGGCGGCAGCGACGCCGGAAGCGGTCTTTCCGATTCAGTTGATGAGGCGCACTCCAAACTTCTCGAGACGATGGAGAAGAATTTGGATGAGCCGCGCCTGAAGCGCATGGAAGAGATGATGAAGGCGTTTGAGAAGCGCATGGCCGACCGCGCCTATCTTAGAAAACTAGCTGGAGTGAAGAGCGCTGAGCAAATTGATGAGGAAACCAACAAGGTCGTCGCTCGCACATACGATCACTTGGCTCAAATGGTCGAAAGCGACAATCCGAATACGTTTTTCAGCAAGGATCAAAGAGCTTTCTTCGCGGAAAACTTCATGTTCCACGCCCAGGAGCCCGGGACGATTAACCAGGGTTCGGCCGATGGCAGGGACAATGAAGGGCACGGCACATGTTGGATCGCTTCCACCGGCGAAATCTGGGGCATGACGCAGCATACCGACGACATGGCCGATATGCTCAAACAAATTTCATTGAACGGTTCATATACCACCAAGAATGGTGGCGACAAAGGCGGCGGTCCTAAGACGATTCAATTCTCCAAAGACTTCATGAGCTTCCCGCAAGGATTCCAGGAAACCAACTGGTGCATAAGCAAAGCGCTCGATCAATGGGATCAACAACCCGGCATGATCCGTCAATGCGACGGCGATCGTAGCCCCGTCAGTAAGATTTTCCAATACGCCCTGCCGACAATTGGCGGACGCCCGCAGCGACCCGGCAACATGGACGGCGGCACGTTCGAATCATTCACGACGACCGGCGGACGCTGGTACGTGGGCAGCTCCGAAATCATGTACATGGTAACCGGCGATCGTCCTGCTGATGTCGCCACTCCTGGATACAGCCCAGGGCACCTGATTGACGGTGACTTCAACAAAACCATTCTCGAGAAAGGCACAGTAACCAACTACAGTCCCGGTCATGCAAAGTCCATACATCTGAAGCGCGTCGGCGATCAATGGTGCCTGGTTCAAGACAATCAACACGGCGAGTACATCAGGCAAGGAGATGATGATGCCGGCGATCGCATTATCGCCCGCATCACGGACATCGAGCGCTGGGCGAAAGGAGACAAGAGCGCTGCTCAGCGAGTCAGCGAGCAAATGCCGTACCACAAGTACAAGTTGCCGAGCGATTATACGATTCGCGGCAAGATAACGCCCTCTGCCGACACGAACCAATACAACAGCGGCTGGAACAACGGCGGCGGCGGCGGCTGGAACAACGGCGGTTGGCAGCAAAGGCAATACCGGAGCTATCAACAAGGCTATTACAATGCCCAGCCTGACCAGTATTCAGAATACAGCGGTGATGGCGGCTATGTACAGCCTGGATACTACGTTCAACCCGGCTATTATCAAGGCAGACCGCTGAGATGGTATCGCTAACGGTGGCACTACCGGACGTTTCTCCGTTAAGGAAGTTTATCCGTCAAGGAAGTTTATATGAGCGCTGAAAGAGCAGAATTCCCGCCGACGAGCATTACGACAAGCTCGACAACGGGCGCGCCTCTCGAGTCGATTGATGAAGTCTTTTTCTACAGCCTTGATCCGTTCGAGCAGATGACCTCTGAGATCGTCGATATGGTCAATGCGGGTGGTTTTGATTTTCTTGACCCCATCCAGAGCAGTGGAACCATATCCGAGGCCTTCGATAAATCGTTTTTGCAATTGATGACCAGAGTTTTCGGTACCGAAAATGGTGCATTTCTCCACAAACGATTCAAACAAGGGAAAGCCTCGCCGCGTTTGAAAAGGCAGATCGAATCATTGTTTCAGCAATCAGTAAATATTTTCCGACGTCAAAATCTCGTGCCGCAAAACCCGTTGTTTGCTGCTCTGTGCGCGTTATACCGCAAGGCATACAAAGAAGGCGGGTTGAAACGGGTTGATGAAGCAATAGCAATGCTCAATGAAAAACTGATGAATGCCGGTGTTCGCTACGGTTTCGGCCCGGGTACGGCCTGCATGCAAGATGAAAACGGCAATCCCGAATGGGTGGCTATCATCATTTCAGACCTGGAACGGCACGAGTTTCTGTGTATGGAGTGGTGCGGACTCAGCGATGAAAACGAACTTGATCTGTTTTGATGGATTG
>JAJPJO010000489.1 GCA_021324135.1 Pseudomonadota bacterium | reverse complement strand
TTAACTGAATAAGCCCCTTCGCGATCGGAGTCATCGCTCGACAGGCTGAGCACCAGCACCTGATGCCCCGCCGCTACCAGTCCTTTGGCCAGTTCCCAGCTGGCCGGAAATGCCGGATCGTCGCTTGGGCTGGAAGGGAATGTATTACCGATTATCGCTATGCGCATAGTTAAAAGCACGAAACTCCAAGCGATCATAACTGAAAATCGAAGCTTTTTTCGCCCGGATGCTTGAATCGACAATTGAAGAGCATATTTATCAAAATCTCTTGTCTAGGCGGCTAGCGCAGGATAAGCTTCCGTCATGATGTGGTTAAGCGACAATCAGATCAGTCAGCAGCGTCTCGGCATGTATCCTTGGTACAAGCTGCTCTCGTTTCCAACTATCTACAAGTTGGCAATGCGTGCTTTGGGCGGGCACGCATGCCGGGCTCGATTTGTCGATCGATACATGCTCGCTCAGCCAGGCGATCGAATCCTCGATCTGGGCTGCGGTCCAGGCGACCTTCTGGATTACTTACCAGCCGTGGACTATGTCGGCATCGATGTTGAGCCGAAGTATATTGCAAGTGCTCGAAACAGACATGGAGAGCGCGGTACCTTTCTTTGCAATGATGTGGTCAGCGTTAATGAAGAGGGGCTTCATCAATTTGACATTATCGTTGCCAGCGCACTGATTCATCATCTATCGGATGATGAATGCATTAAGCTTTTTCATAAGTGCCGGCGCCTGCTCAAAGAAAACGGCAGAATGGTGACACTTGATGGCTGTCGAGTGCCGGGGCAGCACATGCTCGACAAGTGGATGCTGGATCTTGATCGTGGTGAACATGTGCGCACCCTGGAAGGATATATGCAACTCGCGACGTCCGTATTTCCGAATGTTCAAGCCAGCTTGCACTCAAATCTTCTTCGAATTCCATATACGCACATCGTCATGGAGCTGAGTCTCTCATTGCAAAAAAGAGGACCGCACAATTTGAAACTTACTCACATGAGATCAATGTAAATCATGATGACCAGCCACCGCTCGGACGCATGCTTCAAAGCCGAATACTTCGACGATATCTATGAGTTTGAAACTTCGAACTTCTGGTTTCAAAATCGGAACGAATTGATAATTTGGGCCCTGGCAACATATTTCCCAACAATTGATTCCTTTCTTGAAATAGGCTGTGGAACCGGCTTCGTGCTGTCGGAGATCGAGAAGAGTATGCCCGATCTTTCGCTTACTGGCATTGATTTGTTTGCCGAAGGACTTTTAAAGGCGAGGCAGCGAGTTAAGAGGGCCGCTCTGATTGAGCAAGATGCCAGACAGTTGACTCTGGATGCCGACTTCGACGTCTCGGGTGCATTCGATGTCCTGGAGCATATTGATGAAGATGAGCTCGTCTTGAGAGAGCTCTTTAGAGTCTGCAGGCAAGGTTTGCTGATCACCGTGCCTCAGCATGAGTTTCTCTGGAGCGCTGTTGATGAGTACTCTTGTCACAAGCGTCGCTATTCACGCAAAGAGCTGATCGATAAAGTTACAGCGGCGGGCTTCAGAGTGGTTTATGCCAACTCTTTCATGAGCCTGCTCATGCCGGTCCTGGCTGGGCAGCGCATACGAAAAAAGAAAATAGAAGAGCTCGATCCTCTGGCGGAAATTCAACTGAACCCGGCAGTAAACGGCTTGCTTAGTTTGGTCTCGAGTTTCGAGAGACGGTTGATTAAGGCAGGAATGAAATTTCCCTTCGGAGGATCGCTGCTTCTGGTGGCTCAAAAAAACTAGCCGGACTCAACCATGTTCGTGAGCCGGCGATTTGTGCAGCTGTGCCAAAGTCTGATGTTCAATCTGTCTGAAGGCGTGCCAAGCCGAATCCAGACTTGCCATAATCATTGCCGCAATAGAGAAGATATCGGCATCCTTTGTGCTCGAATACGCATGGATACTCAATCATATCGGAATCCCAGCCGGATTCGGAGACGTCGATTCCAGACTCTTGTCCCAACCTTTTCCATATGACACCATCTGCGGAGCTGGCCCTTTGGATTCGATATTTGTCACCTCTGCTGCAAAACCACATCAGGTAAGAATCATTTTGTTTCAAGACACAAGGTTTGCAAATAGCATATTCTTCAGATGAAAGTGAATCGATGGCGATATGACTTGTCTTTTGCCAGTTGATACCGTCAGTCGACTCCGCGTACTTGATCACATGGAGCATGTCATTTTTATCTGCGCCCCATTTGAGGTTGGAACCGTACCACATTCTGTACCTGTTCTCGTCATACATAACCCATGGATATGATACGGTGAACGGATCTTCTTCATCCAGAGGCACAATTGGAAAGCGAGAATATCTTTTGAATGGTTGATCAGGTGACTCGCTTATCGCCAGGCCTATCGCATTTTTCCATGGAACCGTCACTGCAAGATTCCAACCCATATAATACAAAAAGCGCTTTTGCCCTATGCCTAAGATGCATCCGATCGACGCTCCGCAATCGTCAAACATGCCGAGCTCACCAGGACGGAGAACCGGTTCACTCGCTTCTTCCAGGATCTCTTGGGGGCGATTAATATCGATAACGATATAGGCTATGCTGGAACGATTGTTTTCGTCTCTTGCACTGAAATATACTCTATAGAAATCATCTTGCAGGTGCTCAGCAGTTGGGTTCGCTGCATGCGAACGCGCCCACGGGCGATCTCCTGATGGACAATAAATCCGCCCCAGCTTTTGCCACTGACTGTGTCTTACGGTTTTATTTTTGCCGCGATCGAATCTAGATTCCATCGTTATGACTCAATGCCCAGATTCTTATTGGCCTCGGCCCGTACAGTTTTCTCAAGCCAGTCATGAACAGTTTCTCCACTGCGCTCGGCCGCTTTGAGGACAAGTTCCTTCGTTTCCACCGTAACCCCCTCCAGCTGTCCAAAATAGCGAGTCCGCATCGTGCCGCCGCGCCTGCCTTGGTGTGGCAGATCCAAGTTGAGGGCAGGCGGTCCGGATCCGACTGTGAAATCTATCAAATAGAAGCAATTGCCCAGTATCCAGCGAACCGCTACGTCCCGAGCACATGCCGGAATGCAAGATAGAGGAACCTTGTGTCTGAAAAGGGGATTATTCGTACATACAATATCGGCAAACTCTGTATTCTCCAGCCAGGGTGGAATCGATTCATCCCCGAAAACGACCTTGCCGCCCTCTTTGACGACACGTGAAAATTCTTCCAGGCATTGCTTGGGATCCTCAAAGTTATTGAAGCCGCCAAAGTGAAAAAGGACGTCGAAAAATCGATCTGGAAATGGAAGGGACCTGGCTGATGAGACAAAGTAATTGACCTGGCAGAACGAGTTAGACCGTACTGAAGCGTTCATGAGCTTTCTTCGCGTAATGGACACCATTGATCCGGAGATATCTTGCACGAAAAGAACTCCTTCAGGCCCCAGTCGCCTCGCTATATGAAGAGTATCAGAGCCCGTGCCACAGCCAACTTCAAGGACTCGCGAATTTTTTTTCAGCTCTAAGAGATCAGCGATTTTTTCTCGAACAACTTCCTCGTCCTCATGAAAGCTTTTGAATAGCCAATCAGTTGCGTTTGTATAGAACTCTTCGGTGTAATACTCTTCGTAATCGCGTTTCGCCTTCTTCTCCTTTTCAGACAGCTGTCCTTCCGTAATGAAACACGGAATGCCATCGCTGATGGTGTATTCCTGATTCTCTACGCTTATCAACACGGCGTCGGCGAGCGTCCCGTTATGGCCGTTAGTCGCTTGCAAGTTCAACCGACTTTTTGTCAGGGGGCAGACGTATTCGATAAGATCTTTTTTCACATTGAGCTACCTTGATGCAGTTGTTTCTTCTTGCAGACTACTATCCAGACTTTCTGGCGAATTCCAAAGAAGTCGTCGTCGCAAAATCCGATGCGAATGTCCTCAAAAAGCTCCGTGAAGTCTCCCAGAATTTCTTCGCGGGAACTAAACGCCCGGAAAACCGTGCCATTGCGCCATTGATAAGGATCATCGGTTATGCGATAGTAGCCGCCTGGCATTACCTCTGCATTCCTCAGTATGTATATGTCATCCATGGGCAAGGAACAAATGAAGATGCCTTCAGGGACAAGGACTCTGGAAATCTCGAGCAGGTTGGTGCCGAATGTGGTGCCATCATCGATGTAATAACAGGAGTGACAGGCTAGCAAATATTGAAAGTAATCATCTGGAAATGGAATGTTTGCGTTGCGACCCTTCGCGAGCGAAGCCTTGACCCCCAGTTTTTGAAGTCTTCTGTTTGCAAGCGCATTTATCTCATCAGAGATCTCCACTCCATAAACCTCAAAGCGAAGGTCATGCAGAAGAGGCATATTTCTGCCATCGCCGTAACCCAGATCGAGAATTCGTGAGCCGGCAAACCTGGACTTGTCCAAATTCAGATTCGGATAAGATCCGAGAAGCGAGCGAACGACAAACTCTACTGGATAAACATGCTCCGGATCCCGCAAGGAATAGAATTGATTAGTGGCAGCGATTGCTTTATCCATTGTCTCCTCGCTCAATTGGCGCATAAACCGGCTGCCGGTTCGTTTAGCAATCCAGAGGAGGGTGCAAAGCTGTTCATGTATGCAGCCGCATTCGGACCTTCGTTCAGTATCAAATCTAACACCGTTACATTATGGTGGAACGGCGGGAAGAGCTGACTATACTCACGGTAAGCTCCGTAATCAAACCATTTAACTGCAATGTTGCGCTGAGAAAAAATTGGAACGTCCAGATAGCAGCGTGCGCTGGGACCTGAGACATAAGTTGTTGCATTCAACTGTTCGCAAATGGACAAGAGCCGCTCCGATTTACCATCCGCCATGTCGAACATTGACGAGGAATGCAGCCGGGTCTTGATACCGAGTACGGTGCTGATCTCCGCAATGAACAATCGGTTGATCTCGCTAAGCAAACTCAATTTTTCCGCTCGATCATACAGATCCCAAAGCCAATCTTTGTAGATGGGGAAGAAGCGGGCTTTTGCATAGTTGTGCGAAATACATTTGCGGTGGTGGCTTGCCCAAGACGGGGTCGCCACCTTTGTCTCCTTGATTTTCTGAAGACGCTTACCACTCACCTCCACTGGTACAGAAATCCAAGCTGGTCCTGATGGGGTCTTAATCTTGTTTCTGTTTCGCCAGTCCCTTCGCGTATACTGAACGTCATCGAGAAGCACAAAGTCATCGACAGAGTTGATAAGGTCGAAGTAACCCTTCCAGGGGATGTAGCACGACTGAATGATAGCCACCGCCGGGCGATCGTATACACGCATTGCAACTGAAGTATGAGGGAAATCAAGATGCTAACACCTGAAATACGAAACTGCAAGGACGGCAAAGAAAGGAAATCTCAGGAAGCTGATGTAACGGATGAGCTAAGATTTGTTGCCAAGATCTCGGAGTCCGTGGGCAGCCTGAGCAGCCAGCTCTAGTCTTTGGAAGATAGCATCGGCGGAGATGAGTTGAATCACATGCTGAGACCTACCAGCCTGGTTGAAAAAGAGGACTTCTCGTCTCGCGATCGGCTCGCGATTCCTTTCAATCGACCTTTTCAAACCGGGCTGGAAAAGATTTACATCGAACAGGCTCTCCAGCAAGCGCACATTTCGAGCAACGGCGAATTCACAGCCCGATGCCAAAATTGGCTCGAGGAGACCGTAGGCACCAAAAAAGCGTTTTTGACTCACTCAGGCACCGGCGCCTTAGAGCTAGCAGCCTTGCTATGCGATCTGGCTCCTGGCGATGAGGTCATAATGCCATCATTTGCTTTTGTTACGACTGCCTCATCGATCGCTTTGCGCGGCGCCACTCCTGTGTTCGTCGATATCAGGTCGGATACATTGAATCTCGATGAGAGCCTGATCGAGAGCGCTTTGACAAAACGAACCAAAGCCATCCTGCCGGTTCATTATGCCGGTGTCAGTTGCGCAATGCGAACCATATCCAGAATCGCCGATCAGCATTCCCTCTTGCTCATCGAAGATGCAGCGCATGCTCTGCTTTCAAAAGGCGCCGGAAATGCACTTGGTGGAATCGGCCACCTCGCCGCCTTGAGCTTTCATGAAACAAAAAATATAACCGCTGGAGAAGCTGGTGCCTTGCTTGTTAACAGTGAAGGCTTAATTGAGCGCGCCCAAGTATTGTGGGAGAAGGGCACAGATAGACAGGCGTTCATGCTCGGGCACAAAGACAAGTACACATGGCAGGATTTAGGCTCGTCATTTGCACCCAGCGAGCTCACCGCAGCTTTCCTGTGGGCGCAGATGGAGCACGCTCAAGCAATTACTGACAGGCGCCTTTGCATATGGCGCATGTATAACGATGCTCTGGCTGATCTGGAGTCCATGGGATTTTTGCGCCGGCCCGTCATTCCAGGCGATTGCGAGATCAACGGCCACATCTATTATATTCTTCTGAATGATGCGGCCACGCGTGATGCCACTCTTCAATATTTGACTAAAGAGGGGATAGGGGCCGTCTTTCATTTCGTTCCCCTGCATCAATCCAAAGCTGGACGAAAATACGGACGCGTATCAGGACAGTTGACCAATACGGAAGAATACAGTGCTCGCCTGATTAGATTGCCGCTCTATCCGGATCTTAAGGATAGTGAGGTGGAGCGTATTGTGATGACGATCAGGCATTTTTTTCTGGCAACATGAGGATCGAGAAGTGTCAGAGCTAGTCATATTCGGTAATAAGGAACTTGCCGAAGTTGCCCATTTTTACTTCAGCAGAGATACGGAGCGGAAAGTTAGAGCGTTTACTGTTGATGATGAATATGCCGATCAAGACTCGTTCCTGGGATTGCCGGTAATCCCCTTTTCGGAGTTGACGCGGCATTATCCTCCGGAGCAATTCGATCTGTTCGTAGCCGTTGGTTATACGAAGATAAATCAAGTCCGCAAAGACAAGTATTTGCAATGCAAGACGCTTGGCTATAAGCTGCCCACTTACATTTCATCAAGAGCGATTTGGTGGACGGACAATATTCCTGGAGACAATTGCTTTATTCTGGAAAGCGTGGTTGTTCAACCCTTTGTGAGAATCGGCAACAATGTGACCATTTGGAGTGCCAGCCATGTTGGGCACCACGCTCTAATCAAAGACCACACGTTTGTCACTTCCCATGTAGTCATAGGTGGTGGCGCAGTCATTGGAGAACAATCATTTATCGGTATCAATGCTACCGTTAGAGATCATATCTCCCTGGGGGACCGCTGCATCGTTGGTGCCGGTGCCTCGGTTATGGAAAATGCTGCAGAGGATGCACTTTACATTGAGCATGCCACCAAATGTGCTACCAGATCGAGCACGGCAGTCAGGCTTTGATATCGCCTGGAGCTACCGCATTAGGACTAAACATCGCTGGACAGTCGGCCGAGGTGATTGCCATGCATGGTTGCACTCGACCATGAGCATCTCCTAATTTAGTGCGGCGAGGTAAATCCTACAATGACTGACTCGCCGTCTTCAATTCGTGAGAAACACTAATGCGCGGATCAACGGTAAATGTGCTGGAAACAACGCATGCCTGTCTGCCGGCTAACGGTATCAGCAGATTTGAATCTGCCGAAGGCAGAATCGAAATTTCGGTCGTGCTTCCTGTCTTCAAATCAGGTCCGTGTTTGCACGAGCTGCATCGCCGTTTGACTGAAACGCTTGGCGAAATTACTTCTGCCTACGAAATAATTCTGGTCGATGATGGCAGTCCTGATGACTCATGGCAGATCATCTCAACTCTCGCTTCTGCCGATAGAAGAATACGGGGCATTCAGCTTAGTCGCAACTTTGGTCAACACGCGGCTATCAGAGCGGGACTTGCACACTGTCGCGGGAAATGGTCCGTCGTGCTGGATGCAGATCTGGAAGACCCGCCGGAGAATATCGCGCGACTTTACAGAAAAGCTCTTGAGGGGCATGACCTTGTTTTAGCAAGACGAGTGGAGCGCCCGCATTCGCACATGAGAAAGCTGCTCGCTAAGGCCTACTTTGCCGTTCTGAATGCTTGCTCGAACTCATCGTTTGATGGAAGATGCGGAACTCTCAGCTTGATGTCCCGCAATGTGGTTGACTCTTACCTCTTGCTCAGCGATACACATGGACAGCATCTCGCTATACTTTCCTGGCTCGGGTTCCAGGCGCAGTTTATTGATTACAGGCAAGAAAGGCGACCGCATGGTGAGAGCGCTTACAACTTCGCGAAACTGATCGAACATGCGAAACAGGGCTTCTTTTTTCATTCGCCGAGATTGCTCGAATTCATTATGTTGCTCGGTGTCTTGATGGCACTAGGGTCGGTCGCGTTCTCGATTATCATGATGGTCTGGCACTTCTTATTTTCGATTCAAATGCCGATCGGTTATCTCAGTCTCGCCATGATGCTTCTGTTCATTGGCGGTTGTAATCTCGCCGCTCTTGGCTTTGTGGGAATGTATGTCGGACAAGTTTTCGAGCAGGCCAAAGGGCGTCCTCTTTATGTGGTGGCACGCAGGTTGAACGAACCTTAATACATGCGAGTTAACGGAAGATATTTGTGTCGAAGTGGTAAATGCCGGAAAGCATCGAGAAACTAATTGCGCAGGCAATTGTGTTGAAAAGCAAGAACAATGCCACGATATATCGTCCACCGAGTCGGCTTAAGCCTCCGATGAGCAACGTGGCGATGGCAGCCTCGGCAGGAAATAAATACTTGCCTTGCGGTGGACCAGTTGAGTTCAGCGATGTTGATCCTGCAATCACAGCTGCAAAGTTTAGCGCGACGCAGAGAAAGAGTACGAGCCATAAGCTGTAGTTTTCTTTCAATGCAATCGCGCTGCACATACTTTGATAGCGCTGCGTCAATCGTGCCGCCTGCTCAAAGGCGTACGATCTTGTCCTGATGAAATGACTGGAGGCAAAAGAAAGTGCTTGAGCTGCAAATGGCGCAACAAGCCATCCAAACATGGACAGGTTGAGCGCCAGCGTGTAGTACTTATAAATTCGAGACGGCATCAGCCTTGTCATGTTGCCAAAATTGCCGAAGTAGCTGATCAAAAGACAATATTGCCAGTTCCGATCATTGATCACCGGCCAATGATAAAGCGGCTCTGGCTTACCGTAAGCTTGCCACCATAAATCCAGCATAATCCGCATACCAAGCAGATCGCCGTTGAACTGAAGTATGTTCTTGAGGAAAAACGGCATGGATACAAGCAGTGCAGCCGATAGCATTGTTGACAGACGCAAGCTGAATAACTTGAGCAAATCAAGCCGGTTCTTGCCATTCCTTTCGTGGAGCCACACCGCGAAACAGATCGAGAATACCAACACAGGAAAGAGGCAATAAGAAGTCGGCTTACAAAGAGCAAGAAGCCCGCACAAAAAGCCGGTAACAAGTGCGCTTCGTTGCGATACGCCTCGCCGCACTCCTACAAGGCAGGCATATATGACCAGGGAAGCAATAAAGCAAGTCGCTGAGTCATTGTTGGAATATGCGTTTACGAATACGAACTGAGGATGAAACACCATATATAGTGGCGGCGCCAAAGCAAGCAGGCGCGAGCGTTTAAAAAGCTCGTGACCAATGAAATATGAAGCGGCTACGGCGCCGACACCCATGAGCAAGCTGCCAAAGCGGAAGGCCAGCGCGCAATTGAACCATGGCATAAGCACAGCACATGTCAAATGAGGGAGATAGCCCAGGGGCGAAAGAGCACCGTAGTATGCCGCTGCAGGATTGGCGATCATGTCAGCCGGGAGTGGCAGCCGCCAGTGCGTATAGATGAAATTGATCACCCAGAGGTGTGCGCCTTCATCCGGCGCTTCGCTGATTGGAATCATGAAAATCCAGGGGAGCCTTACTGCCGCTGTAAGCAGCATCAGCAGCAATAAATCCTGGATCTGCCATTCTCGGCCAGCCGGTTTTGAATGCTTGCGCCAGCCACCGGCTGCATGCACATCGGCATCCACGCCGTTTCCGACGGATGGATGTGCTACAGATTCATCGTGTAAACCGGCAGGCGAAGGTAGCATGGACACACCAGCGCTAAATGTAAGCTGCATTTTATGAGGCTTTTGATCGGGTTTTCATGAGATGGCGCTTACAGGAAAGAGTAGGACCACAGCCTGTTCTTGAACGATGTCATGAGATTTCTCTAACTCTGAGCAATGTCCCTTCTGGGACAATACATTCGTCTAGTCTCGTGTCTAGCCTCGGCAACAAATCAAATTGGCAGTTTCACCAGGCTAAGCACGTAACGTTGGCTTTTCTCTAGGCGCGATGAGTCCCCAACCTCGGTAATGGCATGATATCGGTATCGGTACTTCTGCCGATCTATAACGGTGAGAGATTCCTGACAGAGGCCCTGCAGAGTCTGTCTCAGCAGACCCTGGTTGAATTTGAGGTGATCATCTGCGATGACGGCTCGACAGATTCGAGCGCCGACATTGCCCGCCAATTTGCCGACCGAGACAAGCGATTCAAATATGTTAAAAACGAAGTCAGGCAAGGACTCTTCGGAAATTATAACGAGTGCCTGAGGCAGGCTCAGGGTACCTACATCAAACCCTTTGCCCAAGATGATGCGCTTGAGCCGCAGGCTCTGGAGCGTATGGTGCGGATTTTGGAAGATAATCCCGAGGTGGCTCTCGTCTCGGTCGCTAGAAAAAGCCCGCGCGAGGAATCAGGGAGTCAGGCGATTATTCGCCCGTTTCCTCGCAGCCGGCAGATCAGTGCTAACGAGGTAATTCGCAACAATCTGATCTTGATGTCCAACTGGGTCGGCGAGCCAAGCGTTGTTCTCTACAGGCGCAAGCATGCCAGCACCGGATTCGATACCAGCCTGTACCATTACGGCGATCTGGAGTACTGGTTTCGTATCTTGGAAAATGGCGACTTCTACTACCTCGACGAAGTGCTAAGCACATTCCGAAGGCACGAAGGGCAGGCGACCTCCGCTAATTTGGGCGGACTTTATTTCGCCATCGATCTCCTCAGGCTGGGCGAACGGTACTGGAGCTATCTCGAAGATATCGGCGAGACCAAAGATAATTTCTACCGCCGGTTAATGGAGAAAGTTTCTGCACAGGTGGATCATCTCGTCAGGACTGAAGGACTCGATGCTGAGAGGGTTCGGAAGTATGTCGTCCACGATCACATCGATAACGAACGGACTCAAGAGGAGCTCCTCAAGGTAATCGATGACTTTAGAGAGATCGCGTTTCATGCGACACGCTCTATCTATGCCCTGAACCGCGAGCTATACGAACTAAGCCTTGTGAAGGAACGTTGGTACAAAGAGCTATCACGCCTCGAGCTTTTAGAGTCTCAGTTGGAGGATTTGCACAACAGCACGTCGTGGAAAGTTACGGCTCCTTTGCGTATGTTAGCTTCAACACTCGACTTGTCCAGCGGAAAACCGGAGCAATCGTGATGGAGCAACAAACGTTGGCACCAGCTTTGGCGGCATCGACTTTTACGGCGTCATCAGCCTCATCCTCTAACCTGGACAGCACCAGATATGATTTTGCCATTGAGAAGTTCGATGATTCGACACATTACGGCAGACTTCTCCAGCTCGTGGGTTCGGGCAAGCGAGTCCTGGAGCTTGGTTGCAGCACCGGTTATCTGTCTGAGGCGATGAGCAGGCAGTTCAACTGCAAAGTTACGGCAATCGAGATCGATCCAAAGGCGGCGCAGGAAGCGGCATCCAAATGTCATCGCGTTATCGTCGCCGATCTAGACAACGATCGGCTGGATGACATTCTGCAGAATGATCCGGACGCGCATGAAAGATTTGATGTCGTCTTGTGTCCGGATGTGCTAGAGCACTTGAGAAATCCACTGAGGCTGCTCAAGGATCTGCATCGATTCTTGAAGGATGATGCCTGCATAGTGAGCTCGATCCCCAATGTATCTCACGGTAGCGTGCGTCTGGCATTGATGCTCGGGCAGTTTCCCTATCGGCCGATGGGACTGTTGGACGAAACGCATGTCCGTTTTTTCAACCGAGCAGCAATCGAGGAGATGTTCGAGCAAGCCGGTTACAGGATCGAATATGTAGGACGAAATCGTTGGTCAATGCTTGATTCTGAAGTAGGAGCGCTTTTGCCCGAAGCGGCGCGGTCGTTTGTTGAATGCCTGCAGCGGGATCCCGAGTCTGAAACCTATCAGTTCATTATCAAAGCGACACCGAGACAAATCCACGAAGCACTGGGTGAGGTGCAAGTCGGCGCCTTGCAACAAGTAAATAGTCAGTGCAAGGTAAACTCGCGCCAAACGAATCTACCATCAGTCGACATCCTTGTGCTTGAAACAAGCCAGGCTCGCATAGACGAACTGACTCGCCGTTACTTGAACACGATCAATTATCCAGAACATCTCAGGCGGTTTATTCTTACCTCCGGCGCCGCACCATATATAGTGTCGACTGAAAAATTGAATCTCGAGTCGCGCCCTTATGGCGAACATGATTTTCGCCGATACCGCTTTGCCGGATATGGTGCACTTGATGAGGAGCCGACGAATGCCGAAAGTACCGATTCGGCCCAAACGGCGCCGGCGGACAAGCTATCCTTGTCGGAGCTTAGCCAGCATCTGAAGAGCGAACTTGTGTTTGTCTGCGACGCAAACTCGTATCCAAGCGCTGATGCGCTCCTTCATTTGATCCAGGCAGCAGATGGACTGAACGAGCAAGAGTTCGTCCAGGCCAATGCGGAGCTGAAAATCAAACCATCGGACGCTGATCTAAACGCGCCTGTTCTCCTGCGCAAAAATTTGCTGGTGCGCGTTTTATTACAAGATGCTCATGAGCAGGTGCCCCAGCCTCTCAGGGATTTGAATCGTCGCCTTATGCGTTTGGCGTCCTGCAAAAGATGCGGTGATGCATACTATTTCTCGATTGGACTGGTCGAGGAGCCTGATAACAAGGGATGGCTAGACAAGATTAATGAAAAGGTCCGTAAAACTCTCAGCCGGTTGTAATGAGCCCTGAACAATATTAAAGGACTTATGAGTTTATTTTGTGTTCAAATGGCATTATCTCCGGATACTGGACGGAACAAGGGGATAGCGATTTGAATTCTAGAGTTGTCACACAAGACGAGATCGTGCGTGACGCAACGACAGCGGAAAGCTTATGCCAGCAGCAGAGTGTGTATGGTGCACGCAAGGCGCAGCGCTACCCGTACGAGACTATATCTCCAATCGAGCACGAGCATTTCTGGTTTGTGGCGCGCAATGAGCGCATCGCTAAAATCATCCAGGACCATTTAGAAAATTGGCGAGCAGCATCCTTCCTGGAGATTGGCTCTGGAACAGGAATCGTTCTCAGCTGGCTTTTTCAGCAGGGAATGCGAAATATCCAGGGATTCGAGATAAACGAAGTCGGGCTGGAGCTCAGCCGGTTGAGATATCCCCAGATAAGATTTGAAAACGTAGACTGTCTTGATGCTAAAAAACAATTCTCGAGCCAATTTGACGGGATTGGCATGTTCGACGTCGTTGAACATTTCCCGGACGACCTCGAGATCTTAAGTCGCGTTTATCAGCTTCTAAAGCCAGGAGGCAAGCTTTTCTTGACCGTACCGGCACACCAGTTTCTCTTCTCGGATATGGATCACATATTTGGGCATTACAGGCGGTACTCCAAAGAAACGCTCAGATCAGTTCTGTCCAGGGCAGGTTTTGTCGAGATCGAGATGACCTATTTTTTGGCTCCGTTAGTGCCGCTGATGTTCGTGCATCGCCGTCGCATGCCTAATTGGCGTGAACTGAATGAAGAGCAACTAGAGGAAATAATTTCCCGAGAAAATACCTTGCCGCCCACGCCGATCAATTCCGTGATGCGGTTCGCCATGCGCATGGAGCACAAACTGCTCGGTGCGCGCGACCTGGGCTTTGGATCTTCTCTGGTTGCTTGCGTAATGCGACCTCTCTGATGGCGCCCATCAGGCGATGATAATTTGTTAAGCAGGCACGGATTTTTTCTATGTCAGGAAGTAAAGAAGTAATCGTGGTAGGATTTTTCGGGCTTTAGACAGCGTTCGAGAGTGGAGTTGGCATGCTGTTCGCAAGTCTTGAATATATGCTTTTCTTGCCTGCGGTGGTCTTCCTCTACTGGATTCTGCCGAGGAAGTTCCGCCTGCCGATGCTTTTGATCGCGAGCTGGTACTTCTATATGAGCTGGGTCCCGGCCATGGTCCTGCTCATCATCGGCATGACGGTGATCAATTTTTTCCTCGGAAAATGGCTTTACGGTGCCGATGAGAGCAAACGCCGCACTATATTCGGTATCGGGCTTGCCGTAAATCTTTTATCGCTCGGTATTTTCAAATATGCCAACTTCCTCGTGTCGAGCACATCTGGGCTGGTCGGATTGTTCGGACACAATCCTCACTGGTCGGTGAATATTCTTTTGCCCCTCGCAATTTCCTTTTTCACCTTCGAGTTTATCCATTATCTATTCGAGATTTATCGCGGTAACAAACCGATCGATTCGTTTGTTCTATTCGCCTTGTTTGCTGCCTTCTTCCCTACGCAAATTGCTGGTCCTATCAAACGCTATCCTGATTTCGTCAAACAGATGAAAGCCGAGGCGGACAAGCGCATCAGCCTGTCGATGTTTGACAGAGGCGTGCCTCTGATCATCATTGGCTTGGCCAAGAAAATCCTCCTGGCGGACAATCTGGCCGTAATCGTATCGATGGTTTTGAAGGACCCAAGCGCCTACGGTTCGCCTGAGCTATGGCTGACAGCGTATGCCTTCGCTTTTCAGATCTATTTTGATTTTTCCGGCTACACGGATATTGCGCGCGGCTCGGCGATGCTCTTTGGATACGACATCCCGATCAATTTCAACATGCCGTACATAGCGAAGAATATGTCTGACTTCTGGCACCGCTGGCACATCTCTCTCTCGACTTGGTTGCGTGACTATCTCTTCATTCCCTTAGGCGGCTCGCGCGGCGGCAGATGGCAAACCAACCGGAACCTATTCCTGACCATGGCACTTGGTGGTCTCTGGCATGGTGCTGCCTGGAATTTTGTCGTCTGGGGCGTATATCACGGGCTCGCACTGATTGTGCATCGCGAATTCTCGGCATGGAGCACCCGCAGTCGGCTCCTGGCCAGCTTTGTGGAAGGTAAGATCTGGAATTTGATATCAATAATTTTTACTTTCCATGTCGTATGCATCGGCTGGAT
This sequence comes from Pseudomonadota bacterium, assembly GCA_021324135.1. Lineage (GTDB taxonomy): Bacteria > Cyanobacteriota > Vampirovibrionia > Obscuribacterales > Obscuribacteraceae > JAJPJO01. The sequence continues at coordinate 3,731 of JAJPJO010000489.1, read as the reverse complement.
TTTCTTCCGGGTCGAAAATATCGGCACCGCATTTAGTATCGTGCGCCGGATGGTTATCTGGAAAAACATATATTCGCCTGGCCTGGCTCATGATTTTGTGATGCTCAAACCGCAGCTTCCCGTTATCGTTCCTGTGACGTTACTTATCATCGCAGGCCTGCTCGTGCTCAACATACCGGTGAGCAAGTTGAACGAACGCAGGTTCTTCCTCAACTTGCCGGCTCCACTCAAGGCGGCATTTTGTGCGGCCCTGGTAATCGCCATGGTGACCTTCCTGCCCGATAATTCGCAACCGTTTATATATTTCCAGTTTTAGTGATGTATGACTGAGAAAATTTCGGCAAGTTACTTATTACTGCGCGGGTGGCTCGGACGTCTGGCAGCAATTGGCTCGAGTACCTTTGTGCTGACCGTTCTTTTCCTTATGCTATTTGATGTGGGGCTGCGCGAGATTCAACCTTTGCGCTACCTGAATCACACCGGTCTTACGACTATCCATCAGAATTCTCTTGTCTCGAAGCTGCCAGTTGCCCTTGCAGACCCCAGGCAGGCAGATGTTCTGCTCATGGGCTCATCTTTGATGCTCTTTCCTTGCGTGCGTTGTGACGATGAGTATCACGGTGTGAAAACTCGCTACGATCGATGGTATATGCGCAACCATTTGTTCGAATACAACAAAGCTGAGTACCTTGAACATCTTCTCAGTAACCGGCTTGGACAAAAAGTTCAGATCTCGAACGTATCAGTTGCAGCAGCGATGATCTCCGATCAATACCTGATTTTGAAAAAATATCTTGCCTCCGGTAAACGCCCGAAGCTGATCGTTCTTACAGTGGCCCCTCGTGATTTTTTGGACAATCAAAGAGCGGAGGTCGAAAAAACCCCTACATACTCCATATTGGCTGACTTCACTTGTTTATCCGATCTGCTCAGCCACCACCCGTCGTACCAGGAGCTGGCTACATTCTCGCTCGGATCCGTCTCGACACTCTACAAAAACCGCGCTGATTACAATAAGTTCTGGACCAATCTAACCTCGACCTTGACGGCCCATCCTACGACCCTATACACGGCGCAAATGAAAAACGACGTCAAAGGAAACTTGGAACTTGTGGAGGGCGAGGAATCAGTCCTCGGTTTCGCGCGACCCGATTATGGACCGAAGAAAAATGCGCTTGCCGAACTGGACAATTACAAAACGATTTATTTGCCCATTAATGAGAAGTGCTTTCAAACACAAAGCGAATATTTGAGCAAACTCCTCGCACTGGCTAAGGAGGATAGGGTACCGGTTTTGATTGTTCAGATGCCTCTTACCGGCGCTAATATCGAATTGCTTCCCATCAGAGCGCGGCAGCGCTATTCCGATACTCTTGCGCAGTCCGCGGCCCGCTACGGAGCCAAACTATGCAGTCCAGGCGATGCTCAGCAATACGGGCTTGATGACTTCGAGGATTGTGCTCATCTAAACAGTCAGGGTGGCAAGAAGCTGTTTAACTGCCTGGTGTCCGAGCTGGCAGGCGATCGACGCATGGCTCAAACTTTGACGAGCGCAGGTACACGGGTTGGGTTCTTCCCTAAGTGGACGCTTTTCTTCTAATCGAAAAGGATGCCTTTCTCAGTCAGGATAGTTCTGACGATTCCGACGGTTTTAAAATCAGAAATCTCCATCAGATCAAAACGGACGTTGAACTCGCGCTCGAGCTCAGCAACCAGATTGACTGTACCAAAGCTGTCCCAGCGCTCGACATGGTCTTGCGACAAATTGTCGTTTACCTCGGCCGGCGGTACGTCGAAGAGCGATGAGAAAACGTTATACAGCCGTTGTTGATTGTTCATTATCCTTCACCTTTATCTGTATCCATGCTGGATGGTTTGTCACTGCCGGTAGTGCCAGATTGTAAGAGATTTCCGTTTCGGAAGCTTTCGTCCGGCTCATGCCGAGCTTGTCGAACAGGTCGGATACCATATTGTTCTTCTCGGTTTTTAGGTACTCCGCGACGATTTTCTCGAAGCCGCAACTGTTTGCCTTGTTAACGAAACATGACCATAAAGAGTCTTCCACGCCGCGTCCTATTACTCTGCAGCTCATTAGAAATGAGTCGACACTCAGGCAGTCAGGCTCATGCTCGACGCCCATGATCAGTCCGACGATGCCCTGGCTGCCGAAGCGATCCTCAAGCTCCAAAGTCAATAGAATGTTTCGTTCTGACTTCATCCACTCTCGAAGAACACTTTCTGTATGTCTTCGCGTGGTTACGTTAAACTGATTGGTTTTTTGCAGCATTTGCACTGCACGCGGTAATGTCGAACCGGTCACAGGCTCGACAATCGCTTTCATCTCCAGGGAATGCAGGAACTCCTCCACATTGGAGACGCTGGCATCAATCGATCTGGCTGCCTGCAAGGCATAAAGCTCGGATCGTTTCTCATCCTCCTCAGAAAGCGCGTAGGTATCAAATGCGGTGCAGGTCTTGAGTGCTCGCAGTATCGATATGGGCTCATCTGAAACTTGCAGCACGTGAACTTGCGGATAGTAATGTCGTATCTCTTCCCGCTCCAGATGATTGTCATCTAGAAAAACGAATGAATCCAAACCGAGATTCAATTGCTCGGCAATCGCTTTGATGTTTGCGTGCTTGGGATTCCAGTCAACTTTGGCGCAAACGAAGTCATCCCATTTTAAGACCATCTCGCTCAATTTTTCGAAGGCATCCTTAACCCGATCCAAATCATTCTTGGATGCCAGAGCCAGCAAAATGCCCTTATCTTTGAGCTGCCGCAGACTGATTTGAATCTGTCTGTAGACATTGCCCGGATAGTCACGTCCGAGCTTCAAACCGCTCGGGCCGTCCTCTCCCAATGTTCCACCCCAGAGAGTGTTATCGAGATCGACAACCACCACTTTAGCCCTTGGTTGCAACAGTGGACGAAAAGTTCTGGATAAGTCAGCGGCAAATGATGCGATCGAGACTGCGCTGATCGGTTGTTTTGCGAAGAAGTCCATGCGCTCATCAAAGCAGTGTTTGCCTTCTCTCGCGCACCAACCGCCAAAATCAAAAACCCTGACCTGTGGATTTGCGCCGGCAAGCTCGCAAATCTTTTGGTTGATGAACGATTTTATGGATTTCAAACTCCAGGGTCTATGCAAATCAGAGAGCTGATGCTCAGCTATATCCGGCATGGTTGAGATAAATATAGGTGCGCTGCTGACTTTGCAATAGCCATTGCAGAGTGCATTTATGCGCTCAACCACCATGTTTGCTGCCTGTTCTCTTTTCTCGGACGGCCAGGACGCGCAGGATTCGATTAGATCGGGATATAGATCTTCCAGCCTCCAGAGCACTAGCACCGCATGCGGTGCGAAGGCTAGAATGTCCGAGGCTGGGTTCCAGAGAAGGGTCTCAAAGTTCGCGAAGTCGCCGACTTTTAGGGTGGGGCGCGATGGAATGGTGGAGAGGGAAAGCGAGACAAAATCCAATTGTGGCTCGATCGTAAAGGATCTCAACACTGCCAGTTTGAATTCGGGGAACTGCTGTCGCTGGGGATGGCTTTCAAGTTGTTTCAATGCCTGGCGAACCAGGGGAATGCGTCCGGAAGCAAGAGCGACTCTTACCATTTCCTTGGTCTCATCAGACCAGCAAAGGTGGGTCAAATCCATGGCACCGGCCGCGGCGGCCGCTGCACCGCTGAGGGCAGCACTCATGGATTGCGGCGCAAACGTCATGGCA